>CAZRHK010000006.1:13406-37803 GCA_964599815.1 uncultured Bifidobacterium sp.
GGCACTGTGTCTCCACCGCTGTCTGTTGACTCAGAAATCACCATCGGTGCTAACTCATTGTTTGAGCGCATTAGTTCTGAAGAAGTGTGGTCGTGCACCACCTGTAAGGCATGTGACGAGATCTGCCCGGTCAACATTGAAATTCTCGACAAGATCCTCGACATGCGTCGCTACTTGTCGCTCATGGAATCAAACTTCCCAGCAGAACTTGGTAACGCGTACCGCGCAATGGAAAACCAGGGCAACCCATGGGGCATGAACCAAAACGATCGTGCCGATTGGGCAAAGGATCTCAACGTTGATGTTGTTGATCCAGGTGCTGCGTTCAACCATGAATACCTCTACTGGGTTGGTTGTGCAGGTTCCTTCGACGACAAGAACAAGAAGGTCACCCAAGCAATGGCCAAGTTGCTCGAGCGCGCAGGCGTCGACGTAGCAATTCTCGGACCAAGCGAAATGTGCACAGGAGACTCGGCGCGTCGTTCAGGTAACGAGTACTTGTTCCAAATGCTTGCATTGCCAAACATTGAAATGATGAACGGCATGGGCGTGAAGAAAATCATCACGCAGTGCCCACACTGTTTCAACACATTGAAGAACGAGTACCCACAGTTGGGCGGCAACTACGAAGTTGTTCACCACAGTGAGTTCCTTGAGCATCTCATTGAGACAGGTCAACTAGACATGCGTACCGCATCGTTGGAAGACCGCATTGTGTACCACGACTCGTGCTACCTCGGCCGCCACAACGATGTCTACATGGCACCACGCAAAGTTGTCGGATCCATCAAGGGTCTGCAGATTGTTGAAATGCCACGTAACGGCACCAAGGGAATGTGCTGTGGCGCAGGTGGTGCACGTATGTGGATGGAAGAGTCCATCGGCGTCAAGGTCAACGACGAGCGTGCACAAGAAGCAATCAGCACTGGTGCTGGTCGCGTCGCTACTGCATGTCCGTTCTGCTACATCATGTTGGATGACGGTGTGAAGGCAGCTGGCGCTGAAGAAGATCAAGTCAAAGTTGCCGACATTGCTATTCACGTGCTGGAAGCACTTGAAAATGGAGAGAAGGCGCTTGCTGCTGGTGATGCACCACTAGCTGGCTCCGTTGGCGAATAAAACACTCTAGAAAAAGCCCCGGTGCTTCGGCGCTGGGGCTTTTTTATTTCCCAATAGAGATGGTGGTGAGGTCGTTGCCCACTGTGACCATTCCGGTGTAGCCACCCCGACGCAAATCCGATTCGAACTTCGCCGAATCCTCCTCACTACGAGGCGAGGGAATGAGGTGGGTTAACAGAACATGGTTGATGTTGTATTGCTGTGCAAATTCACCCAACACAATTGAATCGGAGTGGTAGTCAAAAATTTGCTCGAACGGTGTTCCCTTAATTGACTCTGCCATCGCTTGGGTTCTACACACCTCATGAACAAGAACATCTGCTGTGCGGGCGAGTTCAAAGACTTCATCACAGACGCGTGTATCACCAGAGATCACAACGGAGCCATCTGGTGTGGTGACACGATATGCAACTGCGTCCATGACAGGTTCGTGATGAACTGCCACAGCCTCAACAACAACTTCTCCGTCGCTAGAACGCCATACCTCTGTGGGCCGCGTGGACGGCGCGAACGATGTGATGTCTGTTCGAAAATCAACGTTGTCTGTATGTTCTTGGCGAACGTGAATGTCGTCATCAAAGGCGTCCATCATTCGCTCTACAAATCGCAGAGCGGAACCATGCGGCGTGATGATGGGCAATGGGCCAGCTTTGTGCATGTTCTCTTGAATCCAACGCGTCAACACAACGTCTGGAATATCAACAACGTGATCACTGTGATAGTGAGTCACAAACAATGCCGTGAGGTTTGTGGGTGATACTCCAGCTTCAATCAATCGCAGAACGGTGGCGCGACCTGCATCAAACTGCAGTGCAATCTTTTTGTAACGAACAAGTACTCCTGCACCTGCTCGGCTGGGGGCTGCGTGAGGCACGCCGGTACCAGTAAGTGTGACTGTGGTGTTCGACATGTTCTGAATGTAGACGCACCCAGTTCACTTACCGCATTGGTAGGTGGCGGTCTGGTGACGAGTTCAGTCTTTTGGTGGAACCCAAGTGGACAAGAAACGACCGAGTCGTCCAATTGCCTCAGTGAGATCTTTCGCCCATGGCAACGTGACGATGCGCAAGTGATCTGGCTTTGGCCAGTTGAAACCAGTTCCTTGCACCAACAGGACATGTTCTGCACGCAAGAAGTCGAGAACAAAGCGGCGATCGTCCTTGATGGGATACATCTCTGGATCAAGCTTTGGAAACACGTACAACGCGCCCTTGGGTTTCACGCATGAAACTCCTGGAATCTCTTCCAATGCTTTCACTGCGGCATCGCGTTGCGCTAACAAACGTCCACCCGGTAATACAAGATCGTTGATGCTTTGACGCCCGCCTAATGCGGTTTGAATGGCGTGTTGTGCCGGCACATTTGGGCACAAACGCATGTTGGTCAACATATTGATGCCTTCGATGTAACTCTCTGCATGTTTGCGTGGGCCGGTGACCATCATCCAGCCAGAGCGGAAGCCTGCAAGACGGTATGCCTTTGACAAACCATTGAATGTGAATGTCAATACGTCTGGTGCAACAGCAGCAAACGTGTGATGCACAGCATCGTCGTACAAAATCTTGTCGTAGATTTCGTCTGCAAAAATAATGAGATTTCGCTCTACTGCAATGTCTGCAATTTGTCGGAGAATCTTTTGGCTGTACACAGCGCCCGTTGGATTATTTGGGTTAATGACAACGATTGCGCGTGTACGCGATGTGATCTTTGAACGAATGTCGTCAAGGTCTGGATTCCATGAGTCTTCTTCGTTGCACAAGTAATGAACTGGTTTGCCGCCAGCCAAGCTTGTTGACGCCGTCCACAACGGATAGTCAGGTGCCGGAATGAGAACCTCATCGCCTTCATCCAACAATGCGTTCAATGCAAGTTGAATAAGTTCGCTCGCCCCGTTGCCCAACCAAATGTCGTCGGGGTCTGTGATATCAATTCCGCGAAGTTGGTAGTGCTGCACAATTGCAGTGCGCGCAGAACGAATTCCTTGTGAGTCGGAATACCCCTGTGATTCAGACAGATGTCGGACAACATCCACCAATATTTCTGGCGGTGCTTCGAAACCAAATGGCGCAGGGTTACCAATGTTTAGTTTGGTGATGCGATGACCCTGTTCTTCCAATCGCTTTGCTTCCACCAGCACTGGCCCGCGAATGTCGTACAAGACATCTTCCAGTTTCCGCGACTGGTGAATTTCTTCAGACATGACTACTTCTTGAAATTCTCGAAATAGCGACTAGGGGTTGGGCCGCGCTGACCTTGATACTTCGAACCTGCTGCACCAGAACCGTATGGCTTCTCTGCTGGTGATGTCATCTTGATGAAACTGATTTGGCCGATCTTCATGCCGGGGTACAACGTGATGGGAAGGTTGGCAAGGTTCGCCAACTCCAAAGTGACATGGCCATCGAAGCCCGCGTCAATGAATCCGGCAGTGGAGTGAATCACTAAGCCAAGACGGCCAAGTGAGCTCTTTCCTTCAACACGTGCAACCAAATCGCTAGGAACTGCAACGCGCTCGAGAGTGGAACCAAGGACGAATTCGCCAGGGTGAAGAAGAAATGCTTCGCCCTCTGGAACCTCTACTAATTCGGTGAGGCCGGTGAGGTCTTGCTTCACGTCGAGAACTGCTGCAGTGTGATTGCGGAACACGCGGAACAGGTTGGACACCTTCACGTCGATGCTGCTGGGCTGAACACAGGACTCGTCGAAGGGCTCAATGATGATGCGTCCTGCTGCCAGGTCTGCGCGGAGGTCACGGTCGGAAAGAATCACAGATGAAACCCTAGCGAAATGCCCCCCTCAGATGAGGGGGGCATTTACGCATTGGCTGATATTTCCCTAGTGAGTGAAGGAAATCTCTGGGAGAACTTTTGCCATCCACTTCGGGATATACCAGGCCTTCTTATCCAAAAGTCCCAAAAGGGCAGGCATCAACATCATTCGAATGACTGTTGCGTCCAAAAGAACTGCGACTGCCAATGTGATTCCCAGCTCTGTCGGAGGAATTGGACCCGTCACACCAAATGCGATGAACACCACAATCATGATGAGGGCAGCGTTAGTGATGGGTCGACCTGTACGTGAAATACCTTCGCGAACAGCGACCTGAGCATCGCCGGTTTTCTCGTGTTGTTCTTTAATTGCCGCCAACAAGAAGAGTTGGTAGTCCATGGAAAGTCCGAAGAGCAAGGCAAAGAAGAACAGCGGTGCCCACGCATTAATGAACCCCTGATGTTCAATGCCGATGAGTCCAGCTCCGAAACCATGCTGGAAGACCAATGTTGCAAATCCGAAACTGGACGCAACGCTGATGAGGTTCAACACAATTGACGCAATCGCAATGTTGAGACTGCGGAACACAATCAATAACAGTAGGAACGCCACCAACATAATGAGGCCCACCGCTAATGGCGCACTTGAAATCAGCGCGTGAGTGAGATCGTGGTTTTGTGTTCCTGGACCACCAATGAGTGCGTCTGGAGAAACCTCTCGCACAGATGTACGAAGTCGACTTGTCATTGCATCAGTTTCTTCCGAACTTCCACCGGTCTTGGCGAATGCACGTACCAAAGAACGTCCCTCACTTGACGTCACACCCATTGGCGCCACCATCATTGTGTTTTTATCAGCGGCAATAACATCAACAATTTTTTGCGTGTCTGTCTCTGGAGCAGTGATGTAAAACGGCGCAACAGCACCTGGTCCGAATGCATCGACAACAGCATCGTTTCCGTCACGACTTTGTGCCCCACGGTCAACAACTGTTGCATCGGGCATTCCCAAGCGCATGGTGACTGCAGGGGCAGCCAAAGCCAACATGAGAACGAGGCCAGCAATCAATGTGCGGCGTGGCTTCCACAATGCTTTTGATGTCCAACGCGCCCAACGGCCCTCAGCCGCTTTGTCTGGATCTTCTTTTGCACGATTCACGAGAACTTTGTCGCCAAGTCCGGCGAGTACAGCTGGAAGAAGAGTCAGTGATGCAGCTGCAACTGCAATCACAGAAACAATCATGCCGAATGCCATGGCGCGGAACACCATGATGGGAACAAAGAACAATGCAGCCAATGACAACACAACGGTGAGTGCGGAGAGGAACACCGCTTTACCTGCGGTTTCTAATGTTCCAGCCATTGCTTCCGGCATGACCTTGCCCTCTTCGCGTTCTTCGCGATAGCGCGACACGATGAACAGGCTGTAGTCAATACCAACTGCCAAACCAATCATCATGGAGAAGTTCATTGACCACACCGACAATGGCGTGATTGCAGTGGCAAGGTTGAGAACGGCATAACCCACTGCGATACCAGCAATTGCCAGAATCAATGGAATACCTGCAGCGATGGCGGAACCAAATGCAACGAACAACAGAATTAATGTTGGCAATCCGGAGAGCAGTTCAGCTTTGTGAAGTGCCTTTTCGTTTTCAGCATTGAAGTCTTCCCACATTGCCCATTCGCCTGTGGCGTTCGCAACGGTGCCCTCTGGAAGTTCTTGTTCTTCCAACCACTCCATGACGTGTCCAGCAGAAACAGGAAGGTCTGCGTCTTGCGTGCCTTCCAACATGACAGGAATGATGACCGTTTTGCCATCCATCGAGATGAGCCCAGATTCTTTTGGAAGTTCTAATGGGTTCATTGCGCCTGCACTGCCCGGTGCAGTTGCTGCACCCGTCGCCAACTTTTGAACAGTTTCAGGAAACGTTGTGACGGGTTCGTCTTGAGTAACGACGATCATTGCTGCCTCAGCACCAACCTGAGGGAACTGGGCGCGAAGTTCGTTCCGAACTATTTGGGCTTCCGAGCCCTGAGCATCCCATCCTGCGCCAGAGAGTGCGCCGGTGAGGCTGACGGCCAGAGGTGCTGCTGCAATCACGACGATTGCCCACAGCAACATGACTGTTTTCTTTTTGGCCACGGAGAATCTCGCGATGCTGGCGAGAGGGCCTTGGGGTGTAGGTACTTTCATAGACATGTACCATACCATACCCCCTAGGGTATATACTCACCTTGTCCCACAGAGTTGAGGAGAAAGTTATGTGTTCAACAGTTCGATGCCCGGAATGCCAGAAGGTCACCTGGGCTGGTTGCGGTATGCACATTGAGCAAGCGTTGGCTGGTTACACCGATGATCTGATTTGTCATTGCGACGACGACAATGCGATGGCACCACAAAAGGAAGAGGTCTCGCGATGAAATTCCTGTCATTTATGAGCACCCCAATCGGGCGAGTTATTCGCGTTGTCATGGGTGCGGTCATCATCGCCATCGGTCTCGCCATTGGCGGCACAGCAGGAACTGCTCTTGCAGTTTTTGGTGTGTTGCCACCGCTCACTGGTGTCTTGGGAATTTGTCCCATTAATCCACTTGTTGGACGGCCACTGCGATGCGACGAAGCGTGTCGCACAGCGCCAACTTCTAAATAATTAGATCTTTAGGGTTCGAGAACGACCCAGCCACGTTTCTGAAGTTCTGCCGCCAACACTTCCGTTGGCACGTTCTTCAATGACTTCTCGGCGGCGGTGATCTTTGGTTTGGCTGGTGTAGGAGCAGCAGGCGTGGGAACTGCGTCTGCTGCTTCAGCAATTTCTGCCCACTCTTGTAATTGAGCAATGAACGCATCGGCCTCGTCACGAGTGAATTTGCCACCGGCCTGGCGTTGAGTAAACCCCATGGGTCCGCGGGCATCACGAAAATCGGTGTGGCCGGCGGCGTTCAGCAATTGCATGAGTTCTTGCAGTTGTTTTGCCGATGCTGGTGGGCCTGAGGGTTGTCCGAATGCCATGTGAAGACCGTAGCGAAGGGGTCGTTCGTTATTTGATGAGGCTGGCTATAGCCCACACTGCGGCAGTGGCACCAATGATGGCCATGACGAGGCTTCGAACAACTGGCGCCTTTTCAAGATCGGTGTTCTCTTCATCATCTTTCTTGGTGTCGGATTTCTTTTCGTTGCTTGGTGGTCGTACGAGTGCAGCAACGTTGCCAACTGCAAGCGCTCCACCCAAAGCCAAAACCAAATACACAATGATGTTGTCGCCAAGGAACATATGTTCAGACTAGACCCATGCTGTGCATCACTCTGGTTCGTCAACGAACTGCGTGTATGCCTTGTTGAAAATAAGACGAATGGTGTCTGTTGGACCAGAACGGTGCTTCGCAACAATCACGTCTGCAAAGCCGCGGTCGTTTGGACGAACTTCTGCGTTAGCCGCCTCTTCGCGATACAAGAACATGACAACGTCTGCGTCTTGTTCCAACGCACCAGACTCGCGAAGGTCAGACATCATGGGTCGACGATCGGCGCGTTGTTCAATTCCACGACTTAACTGACTCAATGCCACAACTGGAATACTGAATTCGCGCGCCAGCATCTTCAAGCCACGTGAAATTTCCGCCACTTCAAGCTGACGTGTTTCATTGTTGCCGCCACCCATCAACTGCAAATAGTCAATAACAACCATTGCCGGCGGTGCATCGGACACTTTCACGCGGCGAAGCTTTTGACGAATTTGCATCACGGTGATCTGCGGTGTGTCGTCGATGTACAACGGAATGTTCAAGCGATTCATTGCGTGAGTGATTTTGGTCCAGTCGGCATCTTGCAATCGACCGCTACGCATGCGATCTGAATCCACTTGGGCTTCGGCAGACAAAATACGTTGCGTTAATTCAGGTGCTGACATTTCCAATGAGAAGAACAACACGGGGCGATTCGTTGTGCGCGCTGCACTCACTGCCATTCCAAGTGCAAAAGCAGACTTACCCATGGCAGGACGAGCACCAACAATGTTGAGCGTTCCTGGTTGCATGCCGGACAACAGTTTGTCCAACTTGCTGTATCCCGTTCGGATACCAGTGATGTCTGTGCCGGAGTCGTAACGCGCTTCAAGAATGGACGTGACAATTCCAGTGAGTTCATTCAGTTTTTGCAGCGAGTCTGTGATTTGTTCGTCGCCAATGTCGAACACAATTTGTTCTGCACGGTCGATCGCAATTCGAACATCTGCTGGCGACGAGTATCCAATGTCTGCAATGTCGCTGGCGCCCTTAATGAGACGACGCAACATTGACGTGTCGCGCACAATGGAGATATAGCGACCGGCACTGCTGATTGAGGGTGTTGCGTTCTGAAGTTCGTTTAAGAAGTTCAGGCCACCCATGTCGTCCAGCAAGTTGCTGCGACGTAATTCTTCAGACACCGTGACGGCATCGATTGCTTCACCTTGACCAGACAAAGAACGGATTGCTGCATACACGTGACCATGCGCTGGTTTATAAAAGTCGCTGGGGTCAAGCGACATTTCAATGGCAAGACCAACTGGTGTGTCGTCTAACAACATGGCACCCAACAACGATGCTTCAGCATCGAGGTTGTGTGGTGGCGTACGACTATCGGTACGGGCCGCAGGCTTAGAAGTGCCGCGCTCGGAACGGTCGCTGTAGTCAGACATAAGAGACCTCTACCATGCCCGCAAAGTGCTGTGGATTGCTAGTGGACAACCCTGCGAAATCCTTGTGGATTCAGCTGGGGATAGCGAGGTGTATCTGTGGATAACGGTGTGCGTGGCCAACTCAGCCAGGCACAACCGAAATCTTTACGGTGCACTCAACATCTGCATGCAGACGAACTGTTGCAGTGTGTGAACCGGTGGTGCGAATTGGCTGCGCAACAATCTTCTTACGATCGAGCGTGACGCCAGCCTGTGCTGCAAGTGCTGATGCGATGTCTGCAGTGGTGACTGAGCCGAACAAACGACCTTCGTTACCCGACTTTGCCTTCACAGTGAATGTCTTGGATGTGAGTGCTTCGGCAACAGTGCGAGCTGAGTCGCGATCTGCTGCTTCACGCAAGTCACGTGCACGACGCATTGCATTGGCTTGGTTGACTGCACCATCGGTTGCAACAAGTGCAAGACCGCGTGGCAAGAGATAGTTACGAGCATGACCGTCTGCAACGGTGACAATGTCGCCGCGGCGTCCTACGCCAGCAATGTCTTCACGAAGAATTACGTTCATCTCAGGCCTCTTCTGCGCTCTCGACTACCTCGTCGGTAGCTACGTCTGTGGTGGTGTCGTCGTCATCGCTGAGGTTTGCGTACTCAGAGGTGATGGGCTGCTCTGGCATCTCCAAAGTGCTTTCGTCTTCACGGCCTTCCTTGCCTGGGCGAGGTGCGCGTGTTGAAACGGTGCGCTTGGTGTATGGCAACAATGCCATTTCACGAGCATTCTTGATGGCTGTTGCCAATTCACGCTGTTGCTGCACGTTGGCGCCGCTCATGCGCTGACCACGGATCTTTGAGCGATCGGTCATGAAGCGCTGCAACAGGCTGACGTCTTTGTAGTCGATGAAGACAACCTTCTCGGCTGCGAGTGGGTTTGCCTTCTTCTTGAACTTGCGGTTTAGCTCGCGTGCGTTACGCAGCTTGTTCTTCTTGCTAGTCATTGTGGGGTCCTTATTTCAGGGGAAGTGGGTAAAAGTTAAAAAGGTTCTTCGTCGGATGGGAAGTAGTCGCCGCCGCCAGTGTTGCCACCGGTGTTGCCGCGATTGCCGCCACCGAAATTGCCGCCCTGGCCGCCGTCGCCGCGAGGGTTGCGCTCGACCGATGCGGTAGCCCAACGAAGGCTGGGTCCGATTTCATCGGCATTGATTTCAATTGATGTGCGCTTTTCGCCTTCGCGGTTTTGGTACTCGCGCTGTTCCAAGCGTCCGGAAACGACAACGCGCATGCCCTTGGTGAGCGATGATGCAACGTTTTCGCCAAGCTGACCCCATGCAACGATGTTGAAGTACGAGGTCTGGTCTTGCCATTCGCCATTCACTTGGTAGCGACGGTTAACGGCGAGACCAAATGAGGCAACGCCCTTTCCACCGGTGGTGAAGCGAAGTTCTGGATCCTTGGTGAGGTTTCCAACGATTGTGACTGAGTTGTCGGCCATGAGTGTGGCTCCTTCTATGAAGTAGTGAGTGGGAGCAGAGGGCTCAATGGAGGCGGACTAAGCCGCCGACACCATTCCACGACGGGCTGCTTCATCGTCTGGAAGACGGAGAAGTTTGTGGCGAAGGACGTCGTCGGAGAGACGGAAACCGCGCTCCACTTCGTCCATTGCACCCGCAGGGGCAACAACGTTGAACACTGCGTAGTAGCCGTCATCCTGTTTCTTGATGGGATATGCAAGACGACGCTTGCCCCACCAGTCAGGATTGCCGTGGACCGAACCACCAACTGAGGTGATGGATGCCGAGATGGACTTCAGCCAACCATGGGCGTTGCTCTCTTCGAGCTTGCCGCTGATAATGACCATTAGTTCGTAAGCACGCATTGCGTGTGACCTCCCTTCGGACCCGAGTTACGAGCTCGGGGCCCCATGTTTGGAGCAGGGTGAATATGACCCCGAGAGCGTATCTGCTTGCTGGCACCATCCCACAGGGGTGGGTCAGACCTGAAAATTCATGCCTGACAGGGGCCATGTGCGCCAACCCCTTGGTGCGGAGGAAACCCTTACTGGGCTTTATCTCTACGGGCCGCGCGGGGCTTAGGACGACCCGAAATGGGAAGGACGCGAAGTAGGTGATGCCAGCGGCACTCGGTGCACGCCTCCACCACATACGCGGCGTACTCCTGCCCAGTGCGTTGGATCTTTTCGATGTCTTTGCGGTCGGTGACGCACTTGCCATGTTTGGGCAAACCCGGCCCGAACACGTAGGTCACCAGAACAACGTTGGTGACTTCACAAATAGGGCATGTGGTTTTCGAAGGTTCACCAAGATGTTTGGCGGCGCGAATGAGTTCTGGATGAGCATCACAGACAGATTCGCGACTGACTCTCCCACGCTTCACTTCATTAATTAGTGCGCGACGAGACAGTTGGTGGTCGACAACTCCGACGTCACCTCTCAACATGTCGACGGAGAAACCCATGAGCCATCAAGATAGTCATAAGATTCGCCTATGGCAGACCCAGCATCAGTTGTCACAGACGGTCGCGCAGTGTCTTTCGGCGCTTCGGTCTACAACGACGACGAATTACGGGTGTGTGGCGACGTCAAAGGCAAGCGAGTCCTAGAACTTGGGCTTTTTGGCACGGTTCCGAACTGCGTGGCAATGGCCCAGCGAGGCGCACGCAGCATTGCCATTGACTCATCGCGAGACAACATTCAGCGAGCCCGACAAGCTGCCCGCAATGCAGAAGTGGTGGTGGAGTTTCACGAAGGTGCTCATGCCGATTTGGGATTCCTTATGAATGCCGCGGTCGACTTGGCCGTGTGCGTTCATCAGATAGATGTCAACACAGACATTGCGCGACTCTTTCGCCAAGTGCACCGCGTACTGCGACCCGAAGCCGGCTTCGTGTTTGCCCTTCCCCATCCCATGTCAATGGTGTTTGACGGAAGTGATCCAGTTGCGCGACGTCGCTACGGAGACTTGTCGCCCACCATTGGCGAGCTCACCATGGCATTGCAACGCGCAAACTTCACCATTGATGTGATGCACGAGTTGACTCCGTTGCATCAACCAAATGCCGTGTCGCCATCCACATTGGTGGTGCGTGCGCGCAAACTTGGTTCGTAACTGAATTAGCCGCGATTAATGCGACGTGTTGGTCGCAATGTTGAAGCGCGTGATTCGTTTTCTTTCCACCACAACTTCAGTCGCTCCGTGATGACATCTTCACCAAGAATGCCTTCTTCTAAACGAATGTCCATTAGAAATTCAAGTGCTGCGCCAACAATGGGTCCGGCAGGAACACCCAGTAAGTCCATCACACCCTGACCATCAATTTCAGGACGCAGGCTAGCAAGTTCTTCGCGTTCCATTACTTCTGCAATGCGTTCTTCCATTTCATCCATCCGACGAGCAAGAAGACGAGCTTTCTTTTCGTTTCGAGTGGTGCAGTCACAACGTGTGAGAACGTTTAGTTCAGAAAGATACGGGCCTGCATCACGCACGTATCGCCGTACGGCAGCATCGGTCCAACCCATTTGATATGTGTGAAAACGACCGCTAATTGCTACTAATTCAGACACTGCAGCAATGTCTTCGTTTGGATACTTCATTTCTTTCATGCGCTCGCGCGTCATGCGTGCGCCGACAACTTCGTGATGATGAAACGTCACGCCTTTGCCTTCTTTGAATCCACGTGTGCGCGGTTTTCCAATGTCGTGATACAGCGCGGCGAGACGCGTGATACGAAAATCAAAATTTGGTCGCGCATCGGCACGAACATTCTCAACAACTGCAAGTGTGTGCGTGAGAACGTCTTTGTGGCGATGAATGGGATCTTGCTCCAGACGCATTAAACGCAACTCGGGAAGAAAATGATCAACCAGGCACGTGTCCACCAAGAACCACAAGCCGGCACTTGGAGAATCTGTTGTCATCAACTTGTCGAACTCAATTCGAATTCGTTCTGCCGAAACAATTGACAAACGATCTGCCATTGCAGTGACTGCAGCAGTAATTGCCGGATCTGGTGTGACTCCCAATTGCGAGATGAATCGCGCTGCACGCAACATGCGTAACGGGTCGTCTGCAAATGATTCTTCTGGTGACAACGGGGTACGCAACGTGCGCGTCATTAAATCTGCGGCACCACCAAATGGGTCCACCAATGTGGGTGAATCGCTGGTGATCTCAAGCGCAAGGGCGTTAATGGTGAAGTCTCGACGCGAGAGGTCTTTCTCAATGTCATCTGCAAAGACCACTTCTGGCTTCCGCGAATCTGGCGAATAAGCCTCTGCGCGATGCGTTGTAATTTCATAAACGCGCTCGCCAATCTTCAAACCAATAGTGCCGAAGCGTTCGCCTTGGGTCCACAGTGCATCTGCAATGTCTGAGACGATTCGCTTGATTTCCTCGGGTCGCGCCGTTGTGGTGGCATCGAAGTCCATGGCGGCGGGGTCCACAACGGCGGATGCGTCCCCCATCAAAAGGTCGCGGACGGTTCCTCCCACCAGGTACAGCCGATGACCCGCCTCGCGAAAACGCTGGGCGAGAGGAGCCATTTCCTCTAAAACGGGGGCAAAACGGGGTGGAATCATGGTGGGTGCGGGCTCCATGGGCCAGGGGCTTGCGGGCGAACTAAGGCTAGGCACCGAAAGGCCGTCTTGGTGACCATATATATGAGGTGCGGGCAGGCACACCTCCGCAGAAAGTGGGTGGGCACTACCGTCTTGGGGGTGAACGTGGTGGAACAAAGCCCTGGTGTGGGAGTGATGTGGTCAGACGCATTGCGCGCCAGGCTTCGCCCATGGTCTGGCGACCCCGACTGCGGCTTCCTTGTTATGACCACCACTGAGTCAGAAGGACCACACCCATCCGAGATTCAACAATGGCTCACTACCGCCAAGCAATGGGGGTACCGCCGACTTCGTACCAGTGCGCTTCCACCCACCCTCACAGCACCATTGCGTGACGCTGGCTTTACCGAGGTGCAGCAACTAACGGTTCTCTCGGTTGCCCACCCGGACGCCCCTTCATTTCACGTTCCACGAGACGTAGCTCCTCGACCTCTTCGATCTGTTCGACGGCAACGGCCATCACAAAAGATGCTGGACGTCCTTCATATTGATGCGCTGTCGTTCCCGTCACCATGGAATATGTCGTGGGTTGACCTGAACGATGCAGTGAACGCCACACAACAATCACGTTTATTGGTGTCACAAAACAAAAAAGTGATTGATGGGTTTGTGTTGGTGGGAGCAACGCACAACACAGGGTTCATTCAACGTCTCGCTGTTCACCCAACAGCACGACGCACCGGAGTTGCATCTCGACTTGTTGCTGCATCACTTGAGTGGAGTTACAGGCGCGGCTGTAGTACCACTGTTGTCAATACGGAAACAACCAACCATTCTGCATTGGGCCTTTACACATCACTTGGGTTCCAACAGATGCCAGATGGGCTTTCTGTAATGGAGCGTGAATTGTGATGCGCGCGTTGTTACGAAGTGTCGCGGCATTTGGTGCGTTACTTCTTGTATCTGTTCCAACGGCGAGTGCGCGCATTGTTGTTGCCGCCACCGAGTCCACTCCACGCATCACCATTACAGAACAACCTTTCCTCGTTACTTCTTCAACTCGAGGTCGATTTGAATTCGAGCTCCCTGCGAACATTGCAACAAGAAATGCAACAATTGATGTGCGGGTGCATCGCCGTTTGGCATCACGAACATCCTTTACATCCATCGCAAACGAAGAAGTTGAAGCGGCAATCATTGACACGTACTCACTTCCAGTTAGTCGTCTGTCGCGCACAAACAGCAATGGTTACTCAGTAACAATTTCGTTCAGTTCCTCAGCAAATAGCGCAACTTCGCTTACTGTTCCATTTGAAGGCGTTTATCCAGTAAGCCTCGTGCTGCGGCGCAATCCTGGCGATGCACCACTAGCGCGCGCACTTACATTCATTCACAAGCGAGACGCCAACAGCACTGTTCCAAAAGTTGCAGCGTCTGTTGCTGTTCGACTTGCTCCCATTGTCTCCACCCAGCCAGACGGAACACTGAACATCACCGACAAGGTACGTGCAGATGTTGAACAATTCATTTCATTTGTCTCTACCTACAACTCTTCTCTCACTGTTTCTCTTCAACCAGAAATTGTGAGCGCGTTATCTCTGTCAACCGATCCGCAAGATGTTGCATTGTTGTCTCAGTTGCAGTCACTACTACGCACACGCTCCGTGACAACAAGTTCGTTCGCTGCGCTAGACCCATCTCTATTTGCTGCTATCGGACGTGGCCAAGAGTTCATTGAACAGATTCGGTTTGGTGAAGCAACGTTGAATCGAATTTTGCCTGGGGTTCCCATTCAACGCGGAACGTGGTGGGCAACACATCCGCTTAGTACTGCTGGTGTTGATCTTCTTCGCACCGCAGGAATTGTTTCGCTTGTTCTGTCGCCTGCAGCACAACGCGGAATCACTAGTGAGTCTCCTGTTGGCGTATTAAGTCGCCCAGATGGCACCGCCTCTGAATTTGTATCAGTTGTTGCCGTAGACGCTGGCGTTGCACAAACTCTTTCGAAGAGCAATGACACAACGTCGGCATATCGCGCCGTTGCAGAACTCATCATGGAACGAGACGACCTTCTTGCAAAGGGTCACTCAGCGCAGTCATTACGCATGATTCTGTCTTCGCCATCTGGCTCGCTAGACGCCAACGGTTCGCTGGCCAAGGCCGCGCGCCTATTGGCAGGTTTTGCCAGCACAGACATGGCCGCGCCACAGACAGTGAATGCACAGACCCCCGCCATTGATTTCCCCTCCACCACAAAACACGGAGGCGATGCGCGCGCCGCTGGAATTGCGGTCGCCCGAACAGAGTTCACCGCAACCGCCTCCATGACAGACGAGGCTGACACTCGACGTGCGCTGTGGCAATCGCTTCTTTCCCTCGGTGAATCGTCTGCCGTCTCTGACCCAAATGAATACATCGCTGGGCTTCGAACCCAATTGGCTGCCACACGCAGTGCCGTGACCGTGACAACTCCGGGCTCCATCACACTGTCTGGCCGCCAAGGGGCCATTCGAATTCAATTGCGAAATGACTCAGACCAGCCGTTGTCGGTCAATGTGCGCATGGCCAGCGCCAAACTGCAGCTGTCGCAACCCATCCGAGTGGTCACGCTGGCTGCCGGAAGCACCACCGAAGTAGAGGTGGCTGCTGGCACCAGAACAAACGGCCGATTCCCCATTTCTGTACGAGTCACCACGCCCGTGGGAAATCTTGAAGTTGTCCCGTACATCACCATCACCGCCAAAGTGAATGCCATTGCCGGGTTGGGTCAACTTGTGAGTATTTCTCTCTTGCTGATCATCCTTGCGTGGTGGTGGTCGCACTGGCGTCGCGCACGCTTGAAGGGTGCAGAGCCGACTACGGTTTCACAGCAATGACTGTTCGAATTGTTACCGACTCCTCCTGCGATCTCCCACAGAACATGGCCGATGCCCTTGGCATCAAAATTGTTCCGCTTAGCGTTCGATTCGGCGACACCGAATACATCGACCGCACCACCATCACCACCGATGAGTTTTGGGCCAAGTGTTCGCAATCAGCTGTGCTGCCAGAAACTGCGGCGCCCGCACCTGGTCAATTCAAGAAGGTGTACGAAGATTTAGCAGCAGAGGGCGCCACTGCCGTAGTGGTCATCGCATTGTCCTCGTCGTTGTCGGCCACCATGCAAAGTGCCGAGCTTGCAGCAAAGGAAGTTGCCGGGTCCATTGATGTTCGCATCATTGACAGCCGAAACGCCTCTATGGGCCTTGGGCTTACCGTTCTCGACTGCGCCGAAGCCGCCAACAAGGGTGCTTCCGTTGACGAAATCGTTAGCTTGGCCAACTCACTCATCCCCCGCACACACGTGTTCGGCGCTCTCGACACACTGGAGAACCTGAAGAAGGGTGGCCGAATCGGTGGCGCCAAGGCAATGCTTGCTAGCGCACTCTCCATCAAGCCACTCATTGAAGTTCGTGGCGGACTCGTTGAAGAAGCAGGCAAGCAGCGCACTCGCTCGAAGGCGCTTGCATTCTTGGTCGACGTGTTGAAGCAGCACGACGGCAAACTCGAACGAGTTGGAATTCTTCACGCACAATGTGCAGACATCGATGCATTCCTTCAGACAGTGAAGTCCGTGTACTCGGGCGAGGTCATCGTTGGCGACATTGGTGCAGTCATCGGCACACACGCTGGTGTTGGCACCATCGGAATCGCGTTTCGTCAATCCGCATAAGGGGTATCGCCCCATCGAGGGGTTATCCACAACTAGCGTGAACACCCAGTAATGGCTGCTTCACGACGATCCGATGACCTCATAGGCGGTAGGTACCGCTTAGAGAGCACAATTGCATCAGGTGGCATGGCCGACGTGTGGCTTGCAACAGACATGCAACTGCGTCGCGAAGTTGCAGTGAAGTTGTTGCGCGCGAGTGTTGCAGACGATCGCACGGTTGCAGAACGCTTTCGTCGTGAAGCTCGCGCACTTGCACAACTCACACATCCCAACATCGTTCCGGTGTACGACTGCATTGAAGAACCAGATGGTCAAGTTGCACTCGTCATGCGATTGATTCGCGGAAATTCTTTACGCGAAAAACTTGATGATGCTGGTGATGGTCACCGTGCTGGACAATTAGGTGCATACCTCACTGTTCATATCGGGCGTGCAATTGCAGCAGCGCTTGCGAAAGCACATTCAAAAAATATTCTTCATCGCGATATCAAGCCTGGCAACATTCTTCTTACAAAAACTGGCGAGATTTTGCTCACCGACTTTGGAATCGCAAAACCTCTTCGTAGTTCAGAAGATGATGGAACTGACCTCACTAAGGCAGACATCATGATGGGAACAGTGAAGTACTTGTCGCCAGAACAAGTGCAAGGTCGCGATTTAGACGAACGCGCAGACATCTACTCACTTGGCATTGTTCTGTATGAATGTCTTGCTGGTGAAGTTCCCTTCCATGAAGAGAACAATCAAGCAACAGCAATTGCTCGACTTGAACGCGATCCAACTCCACTTGATGGCATTCGAACAGACATTCCAAGTTCTGTCATTCATGTCATTCACAAAATGTTGCGTCGTAAACCAGAAGCGCGTTACGCCAACTGTTACGAAGTAGTTCAGGCGCTAGACGATGCAATGAAACATTTGCATGACGCCGCCACTCCAGTTGCTGGAACAACTCCCTCTCTGCCCCGTCCGCGCACTGAACCAATTGACCCGTTGGTACCGCGAAAAGGCCCGCAAACATTGGTGTCTGTACCAGACCCAGCAACACCAACCCGCGAACCGCGACCCATTCGTAAAGACAGTACGCCGCGTGGCGCAACTCGTCCGAAGAAGGCGCTTCCAAACACTCGTCGCACGTCAACAAAACGCAACTACATCCCCGTTGCATTCCTGTTGATACTTGCCATGGTGATGTCGGTGATGTTGTGGAAGGGATTACAGAACACGAAGTCAACAACAACTGTTGTTGACAATGTTGAAGTTGGTCCGGTGAATCTTCTCGGCGTTCGCAGTTTCGACCCGGGTGGCGACGATGGACAAGAGAACGAAGCGCTTGTCCCTGGTCTCCTCGACAAAAACCCAGCCACACAATGGACCAGTGTTTGTTATGGCAGCAAGTACTTCGGATCAAAAGGTGGATTAGGACTTGTTCTTCAATTGTCTGGTGTTGGACTCGGAACAGTAACGACCAACTTTGCTAACGGTCCATGGAATGCAGAGGTCTACGTCTCAACAGCAGAGACCGCGCCTGCAACGTTGCCAGAATGGGGCTTGCGTGTTGGAACTTCGAATTCATCAAAGCCGGGCATCGCAACATTCGATGTGAAAGCGCCTGCTCGAAATGTATTGATTTACTTGCGCGAGATGGGTCGTAGCCCAAATTGCAGCAACAAGAATCCGTTCCAATCGATGATCTCTGATCTGTCATTCACGTCTGCGAAGTGAGCCACGACGAATTACTCGTTCGCCGCGCGCAACGCGGAGATCAAAAAGCGGTTGACACCCTCCTTCGCGAAAATTACGACGCTGTTCGCGCTGTCTGTCATCGCATCATCATCAATTCGTCTGATGCAGACGATGCAACACAGATGGCGTTGATCTCTATTGTCCGTGCGTTGCCATCGTTTGATGGACGATCGAAGTTCTCAACATGGGTGTATCGCATCGCCACCAATGCCGCCCTTGACGAACTTCGTCGCATACGTCGACGCGCCATCCCACACGATGACGACATCTTCACGTCGGTACCTGTGGCCGATGGTGTTGGTGCTGTTGATGCTCAACTCGATGTGTCAGCCGCATTGGCACAGGTTCCAGAAGAGTTTCGGGTGGTTCTGGTACTTCGCCACATTGCTGACTTGGAATACGACGAGATTGCTGTGATTCTTGAAATACCCGTCGGCACTGTTCGGTCTCGCCTCTCGCGTGGCCGAGCTCAACTCTCCGCACTGCTTGGGAACCCCAGTGGTGCACACGATCGTCATAACCCTGATACCGGAGGTCAGTCATGAGTGATTTTGAAGAACTTGACCCCTCCATTCACAACGCCTTGCGAGATGTTCCCCCTGCATCTGCCTCTCTTCGCGATGCTCACATTGCAGCCGCTCTCGGAGAAATTGCCCCATCGTCACGCCGTGCTCCGGGCAGGCTTCGAATTCTTGGCTCCGTTGCAGCCGCCACGGTTCTCGCCGTGGCCGGGCTGTCTGTAGTTCGTCAGAACGCAGCCGACAACAACCAGGTCAGCGTGAATTCAACTCTTCCCCCAAAGACTGGGACGAATGACTGCAACTGGTCTTACGGCGGTGGCGATGTGGCTGAAACCAAGAAATTCATCAACAACAACAGCGAATATCTGCTCTACCGCCGAGACGACGTGATTGATGTATACCTCTACGCACCACCGTGCTCCATGATTGGATCATTGGAGTTTTTTGGCGCCCAACAGAAGCGCGATCAGGAAGTTCCCGGTTCGGTCGATAGCACAGAGTGCAAATTTGCCGCGGAAAGCATCATCAGCCAGTTCACAGATTCTGCAAACGGCGACCAGTACTCATTTGTACTGGTGAATGGTGAGGGTGTCCTTGATCTCTATTTCGCAGACCGTTGCGACTCCCCCATCGCCACATTGGATTTGCCGTAGTTCTTATTCAAAGTGCGCGCACTGCGCGCCGTTAGGCTGACTCCATGGTGTCTAACCCTCTCACCGACCCCGAATGGGCGGACCGCACAGTTGATTTCATCGACCGTGTGGTGGGCACCATCCGCAAGTACACCACGCAGCCTCTCGTCACCACGGCGCGTGGCATTGTGTTCGGACTTCTCGCATCATTCGGTGTCATCACCGGGCTAGTTCTCTTGCTCATCGGTCTCGTTCGCGGACTGCAAGCAGCCCTTGACGCACTAGTCAGCCACGACGTCTCGGTGTGGTTGTCGTACTTCATTCTCAGCGCACTATTCCTTGTGATTGGAATTGTTCTCATGCGCAAGCGCTATACCCCGAAAGAAGATCTGTAAATGAGTAACGCACGCAAAGTCATCATCATTGGAAGTGGTCCTGCTGGTCTCACTGCTGCCATCTACACAGCACGTGCATCGCTTGAGCCATTGGTGATTGAAGGTGAACCAAGCAGCACCAGCGACCAGCCCGGCGGACAACTTATGCTCACCACCGAAATTGAAAACTTCCCAGGTTTCCCTGAAGGAATTATGGGTCCAGAGCTCATGGGCAATTTCCGTTCGCAAGCACAACGTTTTGGTGCGGAAATGATCACCGAGAAAGTCTCCAAAGTGGATTTCTCGTCAAAGCCTTTCAAGGTGTGGGTGCGCGACACCGAATACACCGCGGAATCGGTCATTGTTGCCACTGGCGCACAGTCACTCATGTTGGACTTGCCACGCGAAGGCGAACTCATCGGCCATGGCGTGTCCACCTGTGCAACGTGCGATGGTTTCTTCTTCCGCGGTCATGAGATTGCAGTAGTTGGTGGTGGCGACAGCGCCATTGAAGAAGCCAACTTCCTCACAAAGTTTGCGTCGAAGGTCTACTTGGTGGTTCGCCGAGACGCGCTTCGTGCATCACGAATCATGCAACAACGCGCGCTCGATAATCCGAAGATTGAAATCTTGTGGAACTCACGAGTCAGCGAACTGCAGGGCGAAGGAACTTTGAGTGGCGTCACTATTACAGACACCGTCACCAATGAAACCCGTCCGCTTGCCGTGACCGGCTTGTTTATTGCAATTGGCCACAAGCCAAATACGGGCCTTTTCACCAACATTTTGGATATGGAAGAGTCGGGCTATCTGCTCACCCGTGAAGGTTCCACCTACACCAATGTTCCGGGCATTTTTGCTTGCGGTGACGTGCAAGACCACACCTATCGTCAAGCAATTACCGCTGCTGGCTCGGGCTGTATGGCAGCCATCGATGCCGAGCGTTGGCTTGAATCACAGCATTAAGGCACCGTCATGATCCGCATTGGTGTCATTGCGGTGTCCGATAGAGCATCGGCTGGACACTACGAAGATCGCGGTACGCCGGCTCTTGTGTCGTATCTGCAGCAAACATTGCTCACGCAACATGAATGCATTACGCGGCTAATCCCCGATGAAGCCGACCTCATCTCAGACACCATTGTGGAACTGGTAGACGGCGAAGGCTGTTGTCTTGTTCTCACCACGGGTGGAACCGGCCCAGCACCTCGCGATGTCACCCCGGAAGCAACCGAGGCCGTGTGCGATCGCATTATTCCTGGCTTTGGTGAATTGATGCGGCGAATTTCTCACGCCATCATCCCCACTGCAATTCTCAGCCGCCAGATAGCTGGAACTCGTGGTTCAAGTCTCATTATCAACTTGCCGGGAAATCCGAAGGCGATTGCTGAATGTCTCGATGCAGTCCTTCCAGCAGTTCCAGATTGTGTTGACCTCATTGGTGGTCCCCGCATAGACGTCATTGAGTCGTTGAACGCGTGGCGCCCTCCCTCTTCTTGAGGACAACGGCAGTAAAGTGTGGTGAGACGAAAGGACACCGCAATGGCTGCCGGAATCATCACTCTTACAAGTGCAACATTTGACGAAACGGTCAATAGTTCTTCAACACCAATTCTTGTTGACTTCTGGGCCGAATGGTGTGGGCCTTGCAAGCAAATTGCGCCGATTCTTGAAGAAATTGCTGGCGAAAAAGCTGGTCGCATTGTCATTGCAAAATTGAATGTCGACGATCACGGCGACATCGCTGGACGCTTCAACGTCATGAGCATTCCCACCATGTTGTTGTTCGACAAAGGTGAGATCAAGACAAAAATCGTTGGCGCAATGCCAAAGAGCCGCATGTTGTCGGAGATTGAGCCATTTCTTCCGATTTCCTAATCGGTCCGGGCCATCGCGGTCCTGCAGTACGCGAACTTCAACGTAAGTTGTCGGCGGCTGGTTTTCTTGCCCCTGGTTCAGCCGAAGATTCAAATTTTTGTGCGCGTACGCACGCTGCACTTTTGGCGTTTCAAGATTCGTACGGATTAAAAGCCACAGGTGAATGCGACGACCAAACGTGGTCTGCATTAATTGAAACATCGTGGTCATTGGGTGAACGACTGCTGTTTTTGCGTTCGCCGAATATTCGTGGTGACGACGTTGCAGAGTTGCAAACACTGTTGAATCGCTTGGGATTTGATTGCGGTCGCGTTGATGGAATCTTTGGTCCATTACTTGTGCGTGCAATTTCAGATTTTCAAGTCAATGTTGGCGTTGAAAGTAATGGTATTTGCACACCTGAACTTGTTGCAGTACTACATCGAATGAGTTTGCAAACTGGAAGTGGTCCTGGCATTGCGGTTGTTCGCGAAGGAATCGAATTAGAAACTCAACATGCAGGCGATACCGCACGAATTGTGGTTGGTTATTTCCATGGCGGTGCAGCAATTGCACACGCAGTAGTAAAGCGAGCCAAAGAAACACACCCACTGACTGCAACAGTTGATTCAGACGCATCTGCACAAGCGCAAACTGCAAATCGTTTTCTTGCAGAGGTTTATGTTGGTTTCGAAGTGAGCGACGAACCACTTTGTACGTTGTCGTATTACGAAGTGCCAACATTTGTCAGTGTCGGTGGTCGCAATCTTGCGAAGCGAATTGCCGGTGCTCTGAAAGATCGCGCACCTGAATTGTCCATTCAGCTTCAAGGTGTACGACATCCCATCTTGCGCGAGACACGGATGCCTGCCGTGTTGTGCTCCATGGGCCCAGCCGACATTGTTGGCTTGAAGACGTCGGCCATTTCTGCTGCAGTTGCTGACGCCATAGACGCCTGGCGAGCAGATCCCAGCACAGAGATCTAGTTATCCACAGTCATTCCACAGGTGTGGGAAACTCTGAAGCCTGAACCCCCACAAGAGGTTCATAGTTGTGGACAAAGTTACGCCGTTGAAATTTAGATACTACGACTCGGTCATTCGACGATAAATGCGCTCAAGGTCGATGAGATCTGCAAAGTCAATGCTGATACGTCCACGCTTGCCATTCATGGAAACGCCGACTTTTGTATCCAAGAATTCAGCGAGAAGACTTTCAAGTTCAAGAAGGCCAGCAGGCTTCAAGTTTGTGGAGCCACCGCCGGTGCCAGTTCCGCCAGTTCCACCGCCAGTGCTGGGGCTGTTTCCCTTGACTGCTTCTTCCACCTGGCGCACGGACCAGTCTTCGCGAACCGCAGTTGCTGCCAAGCTTTCCATTTGCTTGCTGTCTTTGCAGGCCAGCAAAGCACGGGCGTGACCAGCATGAAGTCGACCGTCGGCAAGGTAGCCCTGAATGGAGGCCGGGAGACTGAGAAGGCGCAGTGCGTTAGTGACGGCGGCGCGGCTCTTCCCCACCCGCTTGGCCACCTTTTCATGTGTCAAGCCGAAATCGTCTGCAAGTTGTTGATACGCAGATGCTTCTTCCAGTGCAGTCAGATCCTGACGGTGAAGATTTTCCACCAGCGCCTGTTCAACTGATTCCAACTGATTGATCTCACGAACCACCACTGGCACTTCGGTGAGTTTGGCTCGCTGCGCGGCGCGCCAACGGCGCTCCCCTGCAATTAACTGATACACCCCGGGTGACATCTCACGAACCAGCAGTGGCTGCAAGACGCCAATCTCCTTGATGGAGTTGGCTAGATCGTTTAGCGACTCTTCATCGAAATGAACGCGAGGCTGATTGGGGTTCGGGCTAATGGCAGACGTTGGGACATCGCGAAGTGCGGACGCGGGCAACTCTGTTGATGCTGGAGCAGAGGGCGGACGAGGCGAGTCCCCCGCCGCTGGGGTCTCTGCGCGCTCCGTTGGGATAAGGGTGGAGAGCCCCTTACCTAGCTTTCGGCGTTCTGCCATTGCTCAGCTCCTTTGCTACCGATCGATACGCCTTTGCGCCTTTTGATGTGGAGGCGTGCTTCAAAACAGACATCTCCATCGATGGCGCTTCGGCCAACTTCACGTTGTACGGAATGACGTTCTTGAAGACTTTGTCTCCGAATGCTCCTCGAAGTTCGGATTCGACTTCCTGCGAGAGCTTCTTTGCTGCCTCAGACATGGTGAGCAAATAGTGGCCAATTTCCAGGTTGGGGTTCAACGCTTGCCTAACTTGACGCACCACATCGCTGAGGTCACGGAGCCCCTCAAGGGCAAAGTACTGACATTGCACCGGTGCCAAAATGGAGTCAGCCGCCATAAAGGCGTTCACGGTGAGGCGACCCAACGTGGGAGGGCAGTCCATCAAGATGTAATCCCAGTCGTCGCG
>CAZRHK010000007.1:0-7300 GCA_964599815.1 uncultured Bifidobacterium sp.
ATTGGTCGCGGTTGCACCAAGACGAACACTTGTGGTCATTCCTGCAGTATCTGACATTTGCGAAGCAAGCGTGCGCTGCCAAATGAGTCGGTACAGCGTGAGGTCTTGGCCACGAAGCTCGCTAGCCAATGAATCTGGCGAGCGAAGTGGAAGCGCCGGACGAATTGCTTCGTGCGCTTCTTGCGCGTTCTTCACTTTGTTTTGGTACTTGCGCGGACCATTCGGTGACACGTAGTCACTTCCGTAGTCGCGCTGAATGTACGAACGAATTTCGCCAATTGCTTCATCAGACAAGGTGACGGAGTCTGTACGCATATATGTAATGAATCCGCGCTCGTACAGCCCTTGCGCAATGCTCATCACTTGACGGCCAGACAAACGCAGCTTGCGGCCTGCTTCTTGTTGCAAGGTGCTGGTGGTGAACGGTGCTTTTGGAGATGAGCGATAGGGCTTTTCGTCTACTGAACGAACAAGAAGGTCAACACCAGCAAGACCTTTTACTAATTCGGTGCCTAAAGCCGAAGACACAACAAGCACATCGTCGTTGGCAACTCCAAGGTCGGAGAAGTCTTTACCTGTAGCAACACGCTGACCATTAACGGAGACAAGTTTTGCGGTGAACGATGGCGACGTAGATGTAATTGCTTCTAATGAGAAGTAGTCGGCGGCACGGAAATTGATGCGATCACGTTCACGTTCAACTACCAAACGTAAAGCCGGGCTCTGCACACGACCCGCAGACAAGCCTCGGTTCACACGGCGCCACAACACGGGCGACACTTCGTAACCATATAAACGGTCAAGAATTCGACGAGCCTCTGCAGCATCAACAAGGCCATAGTCAAGATCGCGCGGATTTTCTACTGCTTCACGAATGGACTTCGCGTTAATTTCGTGGAACACCATGCGATGCACTGGAATTTTTGGCTTTAACTGTTCCAACAAGTGCCAAGAAATAGCTTCGCCTTCGCGGTCTTCGTCCGTTGCCAGGTACAGCGCAGTGGCGTCCTTCATTGCGGCTTTCAGTTCTTTAACAACGGTTCGGCCGCGCTCGGTGAGCTCGTATGACGGCTTGAAACCGTTCTCCACATCTACTGCTAATCCCTTGCTGGGGAGGTCGGCAATATGGCCCACAGATGGGCGGACATCGAAGTCCGGACCCAAGTATTGGGAGATGGTTTTGGCCTTCGCGGGGGACTCAACAATGACTAGTGACTTGGACATACCTATTTCATCGCTATGTGATTTGACCCCGCCTTGTCAAGACGGAACCGCGAAACCCTTATGGCACTAGGGTTTCCCGACCAGCTCTGGGGTGCCCTCCACGATGTGGACGTGATGTGTCCCCTCCACATCGATGCGTGGCAGGACCTTGTCCAGCCATTTCGGGATCCACCAGTTTCGGTCGCCCAGAAGTTCCATAGTGGCGGGCACCAGAAGCATTCTCACCACCGTCGCGTCGATGAAGACGGCGACCGCCATTCCCATGCCGAACAACTTCAGTTGACGGTCTGGCGCCAAGACGAAGGCAGCGAAAACACACACCATGATGAGAGCTGCCGCGGTGATGACGCGTGCCGTTG
Organism: uncultured Bifidobacterium sp.; assembly: GCA_964599815.1. Taxonomy (GTDB): domain Bacteria; phylum Actinomycetota; class Acidimicrobiia; order Acidimicrobiales; family Ilumatobacteraceae; genus UBA2093. The sequence goes on from CAZRHK010000007.1 coordinate 1,584, forward strand.
CGGCTACACCGTCTGCAACAGCAGTGGCGTTGTCGCCGGTGCGGTGGTATTCCTCTTTCATACGAGACAAGAGGAACACTTCGTAGTCCATTGACAAACCAAACACAATGGCAAACAAGAACATTGGTGCCCATGCTTCAACTGGACCTGGTTTACCAATCCCGAAGAAGTCGCCCATCCAGCCCCATTGGAAGACTGCGACGATGACACCGTATGCAGAGCCAACGGAGAGCAAGTTCATCAACACGGCTTTCAACGGAACAAGGATGCTGCGGAACACTGCCATTAGCAAAATGAACGACAGCACCAACACAATTCCAATCAACCATGGAAGACGTTGAGACAAGTATTCAGAGAAGTCAATTCCACCTGCAGTGAAGCCGCCAACTTTTGCGTCAACGTTTGTTGCGGGAATGACATCTTCACGAAGTCGATGAACCAAATCTGATGTTGCTTCATCCTGCGGTGCAGTTTTTGGATAGGCGATCACCAATCCAACTTCATCACTGGGAAGCGGAACTGGAATTGCGGCTGCAATACCTTCGTCTTTGCTGAGTGCTGCAGCAAACGTCTTCATTGCTGCTGGATCACTTGGCGTGTCACCGCCAACGCTGATGTACAACGGGCCGTTGAATCCAGGGCCAAAGCCTTCACTAATCAAGTCGTATGCACGGCGAACGTCTGTTGATTCATCTGCATTGCCGTTGTCGCTAAAGCCAAGTCGCAACGAGAACATCGGTGCGGACAGGATTCCAAGAAGTGCTACAGATGCAATCAATGAAATCCATGGGCGATGTTGCACCACGCGACTCCAACGCCACCACACGGAATGTTGATGGTTGTTCTGAGCGCGATGGGGAAGTGGTGCACGCAACGGCGCAACGAAAATTCGCAGTACCTGCACCACAATGGCCACAATTACGCCTGCAACTGCAAGTTCAATGCTGTGAATGAAGATTGCAATCATTGCGGCTACCACGGCGATGGCAAGCGAAATCACTGCGGCGCGTGACGTGTTGTCAATTCGAGTTCCCACCATTGCAAGCAGAGCTGGCAACAACGTGACAGACGCAATCATCATCACGGCGACACCAATTGCCATTGCAACAGAGAAACCACTCACGAACGCAAGGCCAATAGACAAGAGTCCGAGCAACGCCACCACAACGGTGATGCCGGCAAAGAGAACTGCGCGGCCAGAGGTGTCGATTGCTTCAACGATTGATTCTTCAACAGACATTCCGTCGTGCAATGCCTCGCGGTAACGAGTGACAATAAATAAGGCATAGTCAATTCCCACGCCAAGGCCGATCATGGCAACCATGGACGTTGCCTCACTGGGCATGGACATCAAGTTGCTGACAATCACCACAATTCCAGAGGCTGCGGCAAGGCCAAGTAGGGCGATCCCAATGGGTAGGCCCATTGCAATGACAGAACCAAAGGCCAAAACAAGAATGATGATGGCGGCCAAAAGTCCCAACGCTTCGCTCTCTGGCATTTCAAACACCCGGAATAATTGTCCGCCGTATTCAACGCCAATTCCATCGGTGGCGCGCAATGATGCCGTGATGTCTTTGATTTCTCCGGCGACAACTTCCATTTCTTCAAGCGACATGTCTTCTGGTGTTGTCACTTGAGCAAATGCGATATTGCGTGCAGGGTTCACCTGTGTAGGAACGTCGTACGGAGAGAGAACTCGAATTCGTGGAATCTTGGCAACTTCTGCAAGGGCCGCACTGAAAGCCGACTTTGTGGCTTCGTCGTCAATTGTGGATGTGGTCTTGATGACAATCTGGCTGCTTTCGCCACCATCACTCGGGCTCACTTTGGAGATCATCTCCTGAGCGTCGCGTGCATCACTGTTTGGCAATTCCATTTCGGTGCGGAAACCGTCGCCGAGTGAACTGCTGACAAAAGAAATGATGATGACGAGAGGCAACCAGATTCCAAGAACCATGGTCTTTTTCCGGCGAACAGCAAAAGTGGCGAGTTGACGCAGCACAAGGAGTCCTTACATATTGAGGGGTGTGTAAATGCTAGGCATTTTCTGCGTTGGACTAGACGGAGAGCGATACGGTTTCTACTAATGAGTTCACATGTCACACGTACCAATGACCCGGGACAACCGGTGCTTTCTGGTCGTGTGACGCGTCTTGATCGTGGATGGAGCACTGTTCTTCTCGACGACAGCCAAGTGATTCGGGTGCGCAACCTTGGTGTGGAAGTGGCCGTTGGAGATCATGTGTCGGTGTCGCCCGACATGGAACGAATAGACACTGTTTTTGAACGGCGCAGCGCATTGACCCGCCGTAGTTCGTTTGAAGGTGCTCGTGGAAGTAGACAAATTGTTGCCAGCAACATTGACACGGTGTTTTTGGTGCATGCGGTTAATGCAGATGTGAACCAACGTCGTTTAGAGCGCGAGCTTGTTCTTGGGTTCGATAGTGGTGCAACCCCAGTTGTTTTGTTGACGAAAACAGACACGGTCAGCGATGAAGACATCCAGCGTGTGCGGGCCGAGCTAAAGGAAGTCGCGCTTGATGTTGAGGTGATTCCCGTTAGTTCACGTACAGGTATTGGCATCGACCGTGTTCGCTCTTTTGCACACGCTGGTCAAACCGTCGCGTTTATTGGAGCAAGTGGTGTCGGCAAGTCAACATTGGTGAACGCCCTGGTGGGTTATGAGGTGCAACGAACGGGCGAAGTTCGTGAAGACGACCAGCGCGGGCGCCACACAACGGTTGCTGCCGAACTTATTGGGTTACCCGGCGGCGGTTGGCTCTTAGACACCCCTGGTCTGCGGGCGGTCACATTGTGGACGAGCGGAGTAGGAATTGAACGCGCGTTTCAAGATGTCTTCGACGTTGCAGAGAATTGTCGATTTCGAGATTGCAAACACATTGATGAACCCGACTGTGCGGTGTTGGATGCAATTGCTAACGGCACTTTGAAAGAGTCTCGACTGACATCAATGCGTCGCTTAGTTGCGGAAGAACTTGCAGTGGAAGAAGAGCAAGTTGAGCGTGAACGTGCACAAGATAAACGTGGTGTGCGACGCAGACCACCTCGTTAGTTGGCGAATTGCAATCCCACAATTGTTCCGCCACCAGCGTTATCTAAGACGTACGTGTGTGCATTGTTGTCTTCTGCAAACTGCGCAACAATTGCAAGACCAAGACCAGAGCCGGGCATGGAACGAGTGGCAGTTGCTCGGTAGAAACGGTCGAACACTTTTGGTTTGTCTTCGTTTGAAATTCCAGGACCATGATCGCGAACTTCCACACGATGTGCACCAACATGGATCTCCACATCTGATTCGCCATTACTGAATTTGATGGCATTGTCAACAAGGTTGGACAGTGCACGCTCTAACTGATGTGGTCGTGCACTAACGATGTGCTCATCTGTTACGTGCACCGTGACGGGGGATGTGGTGCGACGTGATGCGCGAGTTGCAATTTCGTGAGCCAACTCGGCAAGGTCCACAGGGGAGACAACCTCTGCAGCACGCTGGTCTGTTGCAAGTGCATTCAATTCGCTACTGAGGTCGGTGAGCTCGTCTACCTCTGCTTTTATGTCGGCGAGAATTGCGGCGCGGTCGGCGTCTGGAAGTGTTGATCGTTCTAATAATTCTGCGTTGGCACGAAGACTTGTGAGCGGAGTTCGCAATTCGTGGCTGGCATCTTGAATGAGTCGACGTTGTCGCTCACTACTGTCACGCAGTGCTGCCAGCATGGTGTTGAAACTGCGTGCAAGTTGAGACACTTCGTCGTTTCCAGGGATGTCAATGTTTCTATCTAGGTCTTGCGTTGCGGCAATAGATTCAGCCGTTTCTGCGAGATTCTCTAGAGGTTGACTGATTCGCCTTGCAAACAGCCAACCCGCACCTCCCGAAATAACAACGGCCATAAATGCGAAGAGTGGTAGTAACACACGCATGCCACGTTGAGCATCGATAACAATCTGATTGTCCTTGGCAACTTGAATCAGAGTTCCATCCGATGCGGCAACAGTGAACACCTTGAATTGATGCGAATTAATGGTGATAGTGCTCTTTTTAACGTTTGAGCTTCCAGGTGTGAGTGACTTTGCGTCGTCTGGAATTGGAAGAACCGGATTCTCTTGTCGACCCAAAATGCGACCATCGGGCAACACAACTTGGGTAATGGAATCTGTTTCAGTTTGAAGAATGGCTCTATTCGCTGGTCCACGACCAAAAGCATCTTGCCAACTAAAGAACGGGTCCGCAACTATGTCGAGAATGGTCTCAATTCGATTGTTCAAAGATTCATTAACGCGAGATGACAGTTGAGTAGTTGCAATTCTGTATGCGCCAATGCTCATGGCTGTTGCGAGAACAAATACGAGCCCTGCAGTAATGGCAACAAAACGTGTACGTAGATTCATGATTCTTTCACCGTGTATCCAACACCGCGCACTGTGTACAAAATTCGACTTTCGCCGTTTTCTTCCGTCTTGCGCCGCAAGTAACCAATGTAGACATCAAGAGATTTAGAACTTGTTTCAAAGTCGTAACCCCAAATGTCTTCATAAATTTGTTCTCGCGTGACAACAGTGTTTGGCCGTTGCATGAGTAATTCAAGCAAATCAAATTCTGTTTTTGTGAGAACAAGTTCGCGGTCACCACGCTTCACTTCACGAGATGACGTATTCAATGTGAGATTGCCGACTTTGAGAACTGACGAAGACGTTGCAGAAGTTGATCGACGTAACAGCGCACGACAGCGTGCAAGCAATTCATCAATCACAAATGGTTTAACGAGATAGTCGTCTGCGCCTGCATCAAGTCCGGCGACTCTGTCGCCAACTTCAACACGGGCAGTGAGAAGAAGAATGGGCGTTACTACGCCACGATGGCGTGCTTCGCGACAGACAGTGAGTCCGTCTGCAAACGGCATCATGACATCGAGAACAGCGAGGTCGAAGCGAGATTTGGTGATTGCCTCAAGTGCGGCCTGGCCATCGTTCACGGCTGTGACCTCGTAATTTTCAAGCTCGAGGACCCTTTGAACGGCCTTACGAACGGCCGGATCATCTTCGGCTATGAGCACTTTTCGGGTATCCATGGTTTCACCGTAGCCATGAAACACAAGGGTTTTATGACCCTTGGCTGGATTCTTGACGTCCTCTTACTCTTCTCATGTTTACTTCTTACTTAGAGCCGTGAAAGTGGGTTCAGCCAGGAAGACCTGGTGCCAACCCAACAGAGAAAGTACCCAACATGAAAATCAACTCCCGTTTCGCAAAAGTCGCAGTGGCCTCTGGTCTCGTCGTGGCAACCGGCGCTGCAGTCCTTGGTCTCACCGGATTTGCAAGTGCTCAAGTAGCTCGTCAATCATCCGCAGTTGTCACAGTTGCTGACGACGTGCAGGGCGAAGGAACAACCGATGCTTCAAACCTCGGCACACTCCAAGCTGAAGGATCAGTGAGCGCAGAGTCAGCAGAAACAACAACTGGTGTTGTGAAGAGTCGCCCACAGATCTTGGCAGCGGCTGCGAAAGAACTTGGAATGACCGAAGCAGAATTGGTCACCGAGTTGCAGGGTGGCAAGTCCATCAAGCAAGTGGCCGACGCAAAGAATGTTGACATCAGCAAAGTTACTGACGCCATGGTTGCTGCAATGAAGACCCACCTCGACGAAGAAGTTGCTTCTGGTGAGCACACCCAAGCAGAAGCCGACGCAAAGCTTGCTG
>CAZRHK010000007.1:7400-9689 GCA_964599815.1 uncultured Bifidobacterium sp.
CTTCTGGTGAGCACACCCAAGCAGAAGCCGACGCAAAGCTTGCTGAGTTCAAGACTCGCGTCACCGAGATGGTGAACAACGTTGGTCTTCCTCACGGCAAAGGCGGTCACGGTGGCAAGGGTGGTCACGGCGGCCGCGCACCATTTGCAACAGCAAACCTTGCCAAGGTGTTGAACCTCACCGAAGCAGAATTGCAGACTGAGCTTCAGGCTGGAAAGACCATCAAGCAAATTGCAGATGCAAAGAACGTTGACATCGACGATGTGAAGACAGTTCTCACTGCGGACTTCAAAGCACATCTTGATGAAGAAGTTGCTTCTGGTGAGCACACCCAAGCAGAAGCCGACGCAAAGCTTGCTGAGTTCAAGACCCGTCTCGATGACATGGTGAACGGAGTTCGCCCAGCTGGTGGCAAGGGTGGTCACGGCGGCCGCGGTGGACGCCACGGTCATGGCCCAATGGGTGATGCACCTGCGGGTCAGTCAGCAGCACCATCAGCTCAAGGCACATCAGCCAACATCTAAAACGTTGTCGCGGTAGCGACAACACAGTTTCCCCTTACAGGTGGCTGAGGTTCAGGTAACACTGGGCCTCAGCCACACTGTTTTTCTCAGCGATGTTGCTATGAACCGCTGATGGACTGCACAACGTTGATGGCGCGATCAAAGCCGGTGTCAACCAAACGTTGACGTAAGCGAGGCTCTGTACACACCACTACAAGATCGCCATCGCTGTTACGTGCGCGACCAGCGGCACCAAGGAGCAATCCGAATCCAGCGTCGTCAATGAGACCAGCACCATCGAGGTCTACAACAACGGTTGAGCCTCGTGACTCTGTGACCAAACGAGTAAGCGCGTCGTTAAAGCGTGGGATAGACACAATGTCAAGATCGCCACTCACCACAAGGACAGAGCGATCTGCCACCTGTGCGCGCCTCAGCGTAAGTTCCATGCTCTTTACGCTAACCCGTTTTCAACGCAGCACAATCGGGGCTTCTCGCATCATGGTGACTGATTGACCCACAGCACGTTTCGCGAGGAGACGGTTTACCCACCACAGGCCACCTGTTCGCACCACAGAGACGGTAACGGTTCCCTCAACCAGATTCTCAGACACCGTTACGCGAATGGATGCATCTTTCACGCTGTTTCTGGCCGCCTCCGATGGATTGTCTGACATCACAGCTACACGCGTGGCGGTGCGGGCAATGTCGTGGAGAGACAAGAACTGAAGACACAACACCGTGGTGGAAATGAGCAGGCCAGTGCAAGCAAAAACCAAAGGAGAAATCAACGCAAATTCCAGCGTTGCTTGCCCACGTTGCTTATTCCACTGGTGTGCTTGCACGACTAAGAACAGACTCAAAGACACCGTCGAAGAGAGAGCCGATTTTTCCGGCGCCTCCGCCAGCAGTAGCCCAGGTGATGACTAGCCCAGCAATAACGGCGGCGACTAACAGCACAAGCGCGTATTCCGTAGTGGCCTGTGCCCGACTTCTGTGATGACTTCTGTTCATTACTTTTCTCCTATGACAGTGATGTGGAGGGAAGTGACGCAAACGAGGCAACGACCACAGGCAGCAGGGCGAGTACGAGGAATGCAGGAAGAACACAGAAGACAACTGGAAAGGTGAGTTTGGTTGTCATGTGTTGGATAGCAATGTTGGTACGGAGAGAAATCTCAGACTCAACATCTTCTTGCAAACGTTGTACAAGATCAGTTAGCGGAGTTCCCATTTGGTGGTTGTCTATCAACAGGCGTCGTACGGTGCGTCCAGCGTTTCCACAGTCACGTTCAAGAGGCAGTAACGCATGAACCAAAGAGTCTCCTTGCGACAGATGTCGAGCAATCTCTGTGCCAACCGAATTAACGCCCTTCCATTTCTCAATTGCAGTAAGTAGGGAATCGCCGGCATGTAACGAGATAGATGTAGATGTCACCAGTTGCTGAAGAGCTGATGGTTTTGCGAGGTCCTGTACCGATGTTGTGATGTTTTTCATCCAGATGTATCCGGCCCAGTTAAGGAACATTCCGACAGCAACAATCACAAGAAATGTGGGCTGTTGAAGAGACGAACGAAATGTAGAGGAGAACAAAATGCCCGCAGCAACAGACAACAAAGGCAATGACGTGAGTGCTTTCACTGTGAAGCGCGCTTGGGCCGACGCAACAAGTAATCGCGACATTTGTTGCTTAGAAGCGCGTACTGTTCGAGCCGCTTCGTCCAGAGCCACAGGCTCTAACGACCCGTACCTACAGGACAGCAAAAGCAAAGTTGCCACGTCATA
>CAZRHK010000007.1:9789-36483 GCA_964599815.1 uncultured Bifidobacterium sp.
TAAAGAGAGCCAGGAGAGTCATTGAACGAGATCGTTCTTGTTCAGAGTCAAGATATTGCTGATGATTCGCTGGCCGTTTGGAAGACGTTCCAGATGAATCACCGCATCAATGGCGGACAGCACTAGTTCGTGAGCAGTTGCCAGATTCCACTGCGGATGGTGGCGAAGCAAAAGAGATGCCAGGCGAGGAACCGTGTGGTGTGCAGAAATTGCATGCACAGTGGTCCAACTACCTGTGTGGCCGGAGCTGAGAGCCAACAACATGTCGACTACTTCTTGTCCACGTACTTCTCCAACAATGAGGCGATCTGGTCGCATGCGTAGTGAGGTAGACACCAAATGATGTAACGAGATGTGCCCTTTCCCTTCTTGGTTCGCTGGGCGTGTTTGTAGGTGAATGGCGTGGGGGTATTTGCAACGAATCTCTGCAGTGTCTTCTACGCACACCACACGTTCGTGCGGCTGAAACCATTCCGTGGCGGCCGATATCAACGATGTTTTCCCTGTTGATGTTGCGCCTGAGACAACAACATTGGCGTGCGATAACACCAATTGGCGAACCTGTTCACACACCAACTCCGGTGCAAACGCTGCCAATGGGAGAGTACGTGAAGGAAACTTTCGAATGTTGATGCTGGTTCCATGCAGTGCAATGGGTGGCAGTACAACACATGCGCGTGAGCCATCGGGGAGTCGCGCATCCAAAATGGGAGATAACGCGTCGACGCGTCGACCAGAGAGTCGACTGATTCCTTCCACCACGCGGGCCACATCACTGGTAGCGATGGAACCTTCATGCACTACTCCCGATTTACGTTCCACCCACACATCGGTGCCATTCACAATCATCACTTCCACAACATCGGATGAAGACATATACGGCTGCAGTGCGTGAAGATGCGTGATCTCCATTAACTCGGTGTTGTGATGTGGCGGCCCAGCAGTTGCTCGACACGAGAGGGAAGAAGGCCCGCATCTACTGCGCGACCGATGGCGGGCTCGTAGGGAATCTCTGCCTCAATGGGCGCATTCAAGACATGCCCCACGTCTTTAACAGTGAGTGCACGACCATCTTCTTTCACAACGAAGACTGATGTTGGTGTTGGTAACTGCGTTGCGCGCCGGAGCGTGAGATAACAAGGTTTCACCACGGTGACGACTTTGCTTGCAGCTTGCACAAGTTCTGTTGGTAATCGACCAACACCGGCATCAATTACAACTGTGTAAGGAAGCGATGCAACGGCACTTGCTAGTGCCGACCAACGAGGCTCACCAGCGATGAATTGCGCACCACGATGAATGACAAGAAGTCCATTCATTGCTTCGCGTCCCATAGACAACAACTGAGGAGCGTCGCCAATGGAATCTTCAGATAACCAGTCGTGAAGCCCTGGGCTGGTTGGCTCGGGCATCCCTAGTGCGGCTGGCTGGTCTCCGCAGAGATCAAGAAGAACGGTGCGAGTTCCTCGTTGTGCAGACAACAACGCATATGCCGCCGCTGTAACAGTGATCCCGTTGCCGTTCTTTGGTGAAGTGAAAATGATGAACATGGCCCTCCTGTGGTGTGAGGGCGATGTGTGCGCGTGAGAGCGTTACCAGGAATTACGGGCGCACTTCATTACGGAGTGCTTGACCATTCACGTAATTGCGGAAATTTTCCACAAATATTTTCTCGGCGCGTAATGCAGATTTTGGCGATGCACCCGAGCTGTGGGGAGTCACAATGACATTTGGCATTGACCACAACGGCGAGTCTTCTGGAAGTGGTTCTGTAGCGAACACGTCGAGTCCTGCGCCTGCAATGTGTCCAGATTGAAGATGTGAAATGAGTGCAGGTTCATCAACCAATTCGCCACGACCCACATTGATGAAGCGGGCACCTGGCTTCATGTTCGCTAACCGTTCATGAGTGAAGAGGTTGACGGTGTCATCGGTAAGTGGAAGTGCCACCGCAACCCAATCGGCCCGCGACAGCACTTGATCTAATTTGTCGAAACCAAATGTTGGGCAAGGTTCAGTTCCAGTGGGCGTTCTGCGAATTGCTTCCACGTCCATATTCAGTGCAACACCAAGTCGCGCAATTTCCAATCCGATTGGTCCCATTCCAATCACTGCAAGTCGTGCACCATCGAGTTCATCAAACTCGTGGCGTTGCCATTCACGAGCATCTTGGTGCTGCATCCACGCGCGCACATTGCGGCTCAGCGCAAGCATGTACAGGATTGCAGTTTGTGCAATTGGTGATGCAGTTGCACCCGTTGAGTTAGACAGGCGAACCCCGCGCTCTTGCAATTGCTTGAAGAACGGATTGTCAACACCAGCTGAAAATGTATGAAGCCATTTCAAGTTGGATGCCTGAATAATGGACAACGCAATGCCACGTGAGCGTTCTGGCCATAAATCGCTGGAGTAGAACGCAATGTCAACCGTAGACACCACGTCTGCTGGGAGTGGATCGTTGCCTTCGTAGATGACAGGCTGCACGGAAGGAAGAATGTCCTTGATTGCTTCTCCTTCGCGCGCCCACACGTTGTCACTAATGAGCAGCACGAGATCTTGTGGGGGTGTGGTCATGGACACAGACTATGTATCTCTGGCGCAAAGGGCAGTACCGTCAAGGATGTGCGTGCGCTACTTGGCTTTTTGTCGCTGTTCTCAGTGGTCCCATCTCATATTGGGTCGGGGGACAGCGTGCAACCGCGAGATACCGAATCTGTCATTACATCGGTGAACCCGGCCATGCCGGATGGAGTACGTGTGAGCATTGTTGGCGGTGACACGTTTGTGCGATTGGAATCAGACGGGGTTCGTGTTGAGGTGCACGGCTACGACGACGAGCAGTACTTGCGTATTTCTCCCGAAGGAATTGTGGAAATTAATGATTCATCGGTGACATCGGTTTTAAATGGCGATCGTTATGGGAACGTCGATGTGTCGAAAGTTGATCCGAACGCCGCACCGAAATGGCGCACAATTGCAACGAATGGAATTGCCATGTGGCACGACCATCGTTCGCATTGGATGAGTCCGAAACGCCCTGCCGCAATTGACAACACCGGACGTGTGTTGGATTGGGACATTCCCTTGATTGTTGCTGGGAAACGCATATTGGTGTCTGGAACTTTGTATGTCCACGAAAAAGCATCTATTGCGTGGTGGTTTCTGGGGATACCTGCATTGCTTGTTGCGCTGTTGTTGGCGCTCACTCGACGTCGAGCTTTCTTGTGGCTCGCAGCAATTGCATCTTTGGTTGGTGTAGTGGTGGGCTACCTAGAGTTCACCGGTCTTCCAGATGATGCACGAATTACACCTGTTCTCATGATGTTCAGTGCTGGTGCTCTAGTGATTTCGTTAATGGGTATTTCTGCATCACGTCGCGATGGCGGTCATTACATTGCCATCAGTTTGAATGCAGGCGCCGGCGCAACATTGGTAATTACAACATGGCTGTGCATAGATCAAGTGCGTGCTGCGTATGTTCCTGGTCTGGACTCACCATGGATTGCCCGTACAACATTGCCGCTGTTACTAGCAATTGGGTTGGTATCGGCAGTAGACGGCATCACACGAATTGTGAAACCACAAACTGCGGAAAACTAAAGCGGTTCTTACACCGAGAGAAGATCGCGTGCACCGGTGTCTGATGACGGGTGACGCAACTTGCTCATTGCACGAGCTTCAATTTGACGAATGCGCTCACGTGTGAGGTTGAAGTGCTCGCCCACTTCTTCAAGTGTGCGACCTTCTCCACCATTGAGACCAAAACGCAATTTCAAGATTTCACGTTCGCGCTCGTCTAGTGGGGCCAGCAAACGCTGAATCTCTTCTGGCAACAACGATGTTGCTGCAACTTCGAAGGGTGATTCTGCGGAGCGGTCTTCAACAACGTCGCCAAGTTCTGCATCGCCATCTTCACGAAGTGGCTCTGACAGCGACAATGGTTCTGCGGCGAAACGAAGTGCCTCGGTGACTTTGTCTTCTGGCATCTCTACTTCTTTTGCCAATTCGGCAAGAGTTGCAGGACGACCAAACTTCAGCTCGAGGCGCGAGCGTGCTTTTTGCAAACGCGCAAGGGTGTCACCAGCATGGACTGGGAGACGAATGGTGCGACCTGTGTTTGCAATGCCGCGGGTGATTGCCTGGCGAATCCACCATGTTGCATAGGTGGAGAATTTGAAGCCTTTACGCCAGTCGAACTTTTCAACGGCGTGCATGAGACCGAGGTTGCCTTCTTGAATGAGGTCGAGAAGGGGAAGACCAGATGCCTGGTACTTCTTTGCAATGGAGACCACAAGACGAAGGTTTGACTGCACGAATGCGCGCTCGGCCACTTCGCCCTCACGGATTGCTTTACGCAATTCACGACGCTTGGTGGCGGACAAATTGGCGGTCTGCTCCATCTCGGCGGAAGCGATCTTGCCGGCCTCAATTGCCTTAGCCAAGCGGACTTCATCGTCCTTTGTGAGCAGTGTGTACTGACCGATGTCAGTGAGATAGAGCCTGACGAGATCTTCTTCGTCGCGGTCAATCCTGTCCTTAGCCACTCTTCACCTCACCTTTTATTCGTACCCGAAAGGGCGAATAGGGGCAGGATACCGACCGCATTCCCAGCAGCCACAGTCCAGCCACAACATTTAGTTATTCACAGGCTGACACCACCAAATACTCCACAACAGTTAGGTTTTTGGCATGGCTAACCCTCTGCTGAACGACAAGGCCATGGGCCTTGGCAATCTCGACCAACCCAATAACACCTGGGCACCGCCCACTTCGCAACCAATCACCGATGGTCCGGTGACTCGCTGGGACAGCGGCATCATGACCGTTCGCGGAACAGCGTCTGCAACTCTCATGTTGCTGGTTCTCATCGTTGCGTCAGCAACTGTGACGTGGATGTCAATTGCAGAACCAATTCCTGGTGAAGCAGTGCAGCTTCCAATGGGATGGGTGTTCGGCGGATTCATTGTTGCGTTGATTGCAGTGTTTGCATCTACGTTCAAACCACATCTCGCTAAGTATTTGGCACCGGTGTATGCATTGGCCGAAGGTGTTGTGCTTGGCGCAATTAGTCGCGCATATTCAGAGGCCTACAGCGGAATTGTGTTGCAAGCAATTGGAACTACTGCAGGTGTTTTCGTTGTGATGTTGTTGCTGTATCGCAGTCGCATTATCACTGTGAACGACAAGTTCCGTCGCATCATCATGGGCGCAATGCTTGGTTTGATGGCGTTCTACTTAATCTCGTTTGTGTTTGGCATCTTCGGCAACATGCCATCGTTCATCAACGATGCAAGCCCAATGGGAATTGGATTCAGCGTGTTTGTTGCAGGACTTGCTGCATTTAACTTGGCGCTCGACTTCGACACCATTGAGCGTGGCGCAGCAAACAAATTGCCAGCTCACATGGAGTGGTATTGCGCGCTCGGCGTCACGGTCACCTTGGTGTGGCTGTATCTCGAGATCTTGCGCTTGCTGGCAAAACTTCGCGAACAGTAAAAACCGTTACGCAGGATTGCGGCGAGCCGTTGGGTTCTCCGCCAAGTGCGATGAATCAATTGGTGCGCCAGTGAGTTCATCTGACCAGTAGGTGCCACTCTCAAGGCGACCAAGCGCGAGTTCCACGTCTGCTAAGTCGCGTTCCATGTCGTCAAGGTTGAGTGGCTGTTCTGGATTCACAGATGTCATCGTAGGCGTCACTGACCATGTGGAGCGAATGAGGGTCAAGTGAGGTGGCACTTGTAGCGTGTGAGCCATGAGTTTGCCTTTCCCACCACTTGATGGTTCAGCACAAAAGACACAAAAGTTTCCGGCAGCACCTGAAATGGGTATTGACCCAACAAAGCGCTACACCGCAACCATGGAAACATCAATGGGAACATTGGTGATTGCACTTGATGCTGCACGTGCACCAAAGACGGTGAACAACTTCGTGTACCTCGCTGCATACCACTACTACGACGGCATCATCTTCCATCGAATCATCAATGGTTTTGTGTGCCAAGGTGGCGACCCAACGGGTACCGGCATGGGTGGACCTGGCTATCGCTTTGAAGACGAATTGCCAAAGCCAGGCCAGTATCAAATTGGTTCTCTTGCAATGGCAAACGCCGGACCGAACACAAACGGTTCACAGTTCTTCCTTATCTCTGGGCCAAGCGGCGTGCAGTTACCTCCTGCATATGCATTGTTTGGTCAAGTGGTGAAAGGACTCGACGTTGTCGACGCCATGCAAAAGGTGCCAACTGCACGCGGCGATCGCCCCATTAATGACGTGGTGATTAACAGTGTCACCATCACCGTCGCTGACTGAGATATCACTTCATTCGGCACGCCGTATGGCGTTGGCCGCTCAAGGATTTGCATTACCTCGTCCAAGTGGGCGTATTGATCGACGTCATCTGCGAAAGGTGATGGACCATGTTGGCGTGGTGCAGATTGACTCTGTCAATGTTTTGGTGCGAAGCCAAGAACTTCCACTGTTCTCACGATTAGGAAATCACCCTCGAACGTTGATTCCTGATGCAACAAATGACGGAGAGTTGTTTGAGTACTGGTGCCATGAGGCATCGCATCTTCCTGTGTCTATGCATCCGCTGATGAGATGGCGCATGGAACAAGCAAAGCAGGGTGAGATGTGGGGTGGCTTAGTTCGTGCTGCAAAACAGAATCCCGCATTGTTGAAAGAGATTCGACAACGGGTGTATGAAGACGGTCCCATTGTTGCTGGCGATGTGAAAACCAGGAAGGGTCCTAAAGGTTCATGGTGGGATTGGGACACTGGCAAGGCATTGCTTGAGTATTTGTTTTGGTCAGGTGAAATTACGGCCCGTCGTCGTGCGTCTGATTTTGCGCGGATGTACTACGCACCGCAACATGCACTTCCACTCGACATCCTTCAGAAGCCCACGCCAAACGAACATGAGGCACGTAGAGAACTTGTTTTACTTGCTGCAAAAAGTCTTGGTGTTGGAACACTGAATGAATTAGCGGACTACCACCGTCAGACCCCAGTCAAGATTCGCAGCATCGTGAGTGACTTGGTCTCCGAAGGCCAACTTGAGAATGTTCGTGTTGAAGGGTGGCGAGATAATGCGTACAAATTGCCCAATGCAAAGATGCCGCGCTCAGTTAACGCACGAGCACTGTTGTCGCCATTTGATTCTTTGGTGTGGTGCCGTCCCCGATTAGAGCGTCTCTTCAACTTTCACTACCGCATTGAGATCTACACACCTGCCCCCAAACGTGTTTATGGCTATTACGTGTTGCCGTTCCTGTTGGGTGATGAAATTGTTGCTCGCGTTGACCTGAAAGCTGACAGAAAAGAGGGTTCTTTACTGGTTCTTGGTGCATTTGGCGAGAAAGACATTGACGTTGCATATGTAGCGAATGAATTGCGTGAAGAACTTCAACTCATGTCGCAGTGGCTCGGTTTAGAGACTGTGCAAGTCACTCCGAATGGTGACGTGGCTACGGTGTTGGCGAAACGCGTGTCGGGGAAATAGCCCAACGAATAGTTGACGCAATTAACGAACCTATTGGTTTAATAACGGCGCGTTCCGTCACTGGCAAATAGGGAAGTCTTAATTCAGCGCGAGCCCAATTAGGAAGCAATGCCACGGCGGCGGCACCAATAAGTGAGTAGGGAATACGCGCAGTAGCGGGCAATGGCGGCTGCAATAACAAATAGCGCACCACGTCTTGTGATTCTGGAGTGCCGCGAACTTCATGACGGAACATTGCGAGCTGGTCTCGAAGTCCGCGTACAGAAGTTGGTGGTGCAGGAACACCAAGTTTTGATGCAATCACTGCCATGTCTGCGACGTAGTCATCGCATTCGCTGTCCGTGAGGGGATGCTCGCCGTATTCCTGGTGTGCACGAAGAAAGCTGTCTACTTCTGCAACGTGTACCCAGCGAAGAAGGTGTGGGTCGTTGGCGTAATACGATTGGCCATCGCGAGTGGTGCCAACAACTCGTTGATGAACTGCTTTCACTCTGTCTACGGCCATCTGCGCGATGTCTTCTGGGCCGAACGATGTTGCAGCAAGAAAATCTGCAGTGCGTTGCAACCGACCCCACGGATCGTTTTTGTAATCGGAGTGTTGTGCAACTCCGGCCATTGCCAACGGGTGGAGTGACTGCAACAGAAGGGCTCTCATGCCGCCAATAAACATTGACGAGTCGGAATGAACGCGGTGGATGGGTCGATCTGGTGCGAACCAGCGAGGACCAGGGGTCAACATGATGGCCGCTTGCTTTTCTTCTGCGCCGTCGCCAATCACTCGTTGGCGAAGCGCTTCGGCAATGGCGGCTCGTACTGCCTCCACTCGATCTGAGAGGGCAGCAGGCAAGGTTGACATGGTCATATCGTGCCAGCCGACAGTGCAATCTCCACGTGCGAATGTGTCACTTCTCGCGACCACTACGCTCAGAACGTGACTGATGAGCTGGAAACCACACCCGATTCCAACGGACGACGAATGCCCAGGTGGGTGCCACGAGCCGTGGCGGTGTTCTGGTTGGGATATCTCGCAACGTTTGTTGGCCGATTCACTTTCCATCGTCTGAGCAATCTGCTCATCTTGCTGTTGGTTTCGCTGTTTATTGCTTTGGCATTAGAACCAGCAGTTAACAAACTTGTAGAAAGACGAATGAAGCGCGGCTCTGCAACAGCGCTGTTGATAATTGCGCTTGTTGTGGCAGTACTTGGTTTTCTTGGTGCGATGGGAACAGTTGTCACGCAACAGATTGCCGACTTGCTGTCAAACAGTGAAAAGTACGTAAACGACACCGTCAAAATCATCAACGACACGTTCAATTCACAAATTGATCCTGCGGCAGTCAATGAACAAATTTCTGACCCGAATGGCGCGGTACAGAAGTTCATTGATGCGCAACAAGACAACGTGTTCAAAGTGTCTGTTCAAGCGTTGAACGTGTTGTTCCAAGGCTTCACCGTGCTGCTGTTCTCGTTTTATTTGGTGGCAGATGGTCCACGCCTTCGTCGGTCCATTTGTTCTCGATTGCGACCAGAACGCCAACGTGTCGTTCTTGATGCATGGGAATTAGCAATTACAAAGACTGGTGGCTTCTTGTATTCGCGTGCATTGTTGGCGGTTGTATCTGCGTTCTTCCACTGGATTGCATTGCAAGCTATTGGAGCACCTGCACCAATAGCAATGGCGTTGTGGGTTGGTTTGGTGTCGCAGTTCTTGCCAGTTATTGGTACGTATTTGGCGGGAGTTTTGCCCGTTCTGCTTGCCTTCATTGAGTCACCAATTAAGGCACTCGCAGTCATTGGTTTCATTCTCGTGTATCAACAAATTGAGAACTATCTCTTGTCGCCTCGCATTACGGCACGCACGCTTGAACTACACCCAGCATTGGCATTTGGTGGGGCACTTGCTGGCGGTGCTGTTCTTGGGCCAATCGGGGCAATTCTTGCGTTACCCGCAGTTGCAATGGCGCAGGCACTGATTTCAGCGTGGGGCGTAAGACACGATGTCATTGATGACCCACTCACCAGTTTGCAAGCGAAGAAAATACGACGCAAGAAAACTGGTGGCGGCTGGAAGGATCCAAGTTGACAGGCGTGTCGCCTCAGCAATTTGCACCACTCGCGATTGTCTCGCGAAGTGGAGTGGACGAAAGCATTCATTTCGGTGCACTCGTTGCGTTGAAGCCCAACGGTGATGTGAGTTTTGCAGTGGGTGATCCTCACATAGAGGTGTATCCGCGTTCTTCCACAAAACCATTTCAGGCTCTCGCAATGGTGCAGCACGGATTGTCGTTACCGCCTGAACAATTGGCCTTGGTGTGCGCCAGTCACAATGGTGAGAGTATTCACCAAGAAACTGCGTTACAGATTTTGCGTGGCGCCGGACTATCTGACGATGCCCTGTTGAATACTGCCGATTACCCATTGCATGTTCCATCTGCACAAGATGCCATTCGCCGAGGAGGCGTTAAGACTTCTCTGCAAATGAATTGCAGTGGAAAACATTCTGGAATGTTGGCTACGTGTGTTCTGAATGATTGGCCAATTGATTCCTACTTAGATGTGAGGCATCCACTGCAAGTGGCAATTACGCAGACAATTACAGAGACCACACAGCGCGAACCAGTAGCAATTGGTATTGATGGTTGCGGAGCACCAGCACACGTTGTTGAACTACTTGGTTTGGCCAGGGCTATGCGTGCCATCGCTGTAGGTGACGCAGGTGCAGCTGGCAACCAAGTATTTACGGCAATGTCTCAACATTCATATGTGGTTGGTGGTGATGGTCGTCATGTCACGACAATTGTGTCGAATGTGCCTGGCTTGTTCGCTAAAGACGGTGCCGAGTCTGTCTATGTGGCGGCAACAAAAGATGGTCATGCAGTTGCATTGAAATTGTCCGATGGTTCGGGCCGAGCCACTCCAACGGTCTTGTTGGCTGCGTTGCGTCGATTAGGCGTCGATGTATCTAGGGTGCCTGATTCCATTCGCGAAGTTGTGTTAGGTCACGGCAATGCAGTTGGCGAAGTACGGGCTGTAGGAATCGAAGAAGCCTGACATGGCTATTCCTTTCGTTCCCCGAATTGATAGCGCTCCGTATGCAGTAGCGGAACAGATGACTCCACTTATTCAGCGAGTCATTGCCCAGAATCCATCAAAATTCAGTTATCACGGCACCGGCACATACATTCTGGGGACTCAAGATGTAGTTGTCATTGACCCAGGTCCAATTCTTGACTCACATCGAGATGCGTTACAGCGGGCCCTTGAAGGTCGCAACCTTGTTGGAATTGTTGTGACGCATTGTCATTCAGACCATTCGCCACTCACGGCGTGGTTACACGAGACAACGAACGCTCCTCGTTTTGCCATTGGTCCACACCGCGTGTACGACGGTTTTGTTGAAGAAGACGATTTTGATCCGTCTGAGGAAGACCCGGAAGAGAAAAAGGAAAACGAGGAAGAGCGTGAGACGCTCGATTTTGATTTCGCGCCAGACATCGCAGTGGTGGACGGCGAGGTCATCATTTCAACTCGTGAATTTTCGCTGAAGGCCGTAGCAACTCCGGGTCACACGTCTAATCACTTGGCAGTAGCAATGGATGTTGACAACGCTTTGTTCACTGGCGACCACGTGATGGGTTGGTCTACAACAGTGGTGTCTCCGCCAGATGGTGACATGCGCGCATATTTTGATTCGTTGCAGAAGGTCATTGGGCGTGGCGATTCAATCTTGTGGCCAACGCACGGTGGCCCAATTACAGAGCCGCAACCATTTCTTGCGGCGTACCTTGCGCACCGCCAGGAACGCGAACGGCAAATTATTCAGCAACTCGCTAGTGGGAATAACACCATCCCTGGCATCGTGAAAGTGTTGTATGCCTCAATTGACAAGCGATTGCATCGACCTGCACGTCGTAGTGTGTGGTCTCATCTCCGCAAACTTGTCGATGAAGGCGTTGTTGCAACAGTTGATGGCGGCGCACCACGTTTGCTTGGTGAGTACGCGTTGATTTAGCGCACAGAACCAGGCGTCAAAGTTTCTGGGTCAAACAAGGCAATGAAGTCTTTGGTAGAGCCATTCAAGTGTCGGTTTGGGTCGCCCATTCGCTTATCGATGGTCTTGCCGTTGCGATCTGTCTTGCCAAAGTTGTCGTACACCGCGAAGAATGGCCATGTGCCATTGATGTCTAGTTCCATTGCGGTAGAACAACCAGCTACTAGAAGAGTGTCGGCAAGCATGGCGATATTCACTTTGCCAACAGCAACAAACATCATTAGTCCATCAGTGCGAACGCACACCGCAGACCTGAAGTTGTAGAGCTTGTTGCCAAAGTCTTTGCCCCAATCGACTTTGTCGTAGGTGTGGTACACCACTTTCCCTTGGTACAGCAATGGCGGCAAGTTCTGTCGCAGTGATGCCCATGTACCGTCGTTGGTCATATCTTTGCCCCACACGCCAACAGTGCTGGTGCCATCGGTTCGTATCCCAAATGTGGCGTAACCCTTGCGTAGTTTGCGCACAATCTTTCCCTCGGTGACATAGCCACCGGGTTCATGTTCGAATCTGAATCCGCCGTTGAAACTTGCAACCAATGCCTTCTCGGCGGTGGTTTTGATTTTTGACGAGTTGCGCCATCCCTTGCCGCCAGGAACTTCCGTTCCGTTAAAGAGACCAGCGCGCACTTTATTGGGGTCGTATGTGGCCATTGTTGCCACAACAGATCCGTAACACCACAGTGGACGCATAGAGGTTGCATAAACAATCGGCTTGGTACGCACGCGCGCCACGGATACCCATTCGCCCTCGCCCTTGATTGCGGGTGTGACTTGCGGAGCAACATCTGTTGGACGTGGCGGAAGAGTGGTGGTGGTTGTGGTGGTGGTAGTCGTTTCACCAGGAACCGTTGATGACGTTGTTGTAGTGGTCGTTGTTGTTGTCGATGTTGTTGTTGTTTCAACAACAGTGGTGGGAGATGTAGTAGTTGTTGTGGTCTCAGTTGATGGGCAACTACTTGTACGAACGCGTGAGGTCTGTTGCGCGGGCGAACTATTTCCGCCTGGCTTCGGTGAAGTTGTTGTGGTTGCGCCTGTGGAATCTGTTGGAGCAGTCACGATGGGCAGTGTGTCTACCGGAGGCTCTGGGTCGGTGGGAATTAACGCCAACGTATCGGCGGGTGCGGCTGCCGGTGGATCGTTGTGAAGCCACGCTTCCAGTTGGTCGACAACTCCACCAAGACCCTTATTGCGCGCCCATGACGCCAAACTTTGTTGAAGCGGGTCGTTTGGGTTGGCCAGGACATAACGACCAGCTGAGAAACCCGTGAGAACTGCTGCAAACACCACAACACCAACGGCGATGCGAATGACGGTTCTACGGGTCATTAGGTCAGATTAGGCGGATTACGACTGCGTGTGCTTGTCGCGCAGATGTCGTCCGATATAGGCGACAACAACATCTTGAGTCTCTTGATCGAAATACACGTGAATGCGAACAAGGTGTGCTTTTCGGCCGCGACGCAAGTGGGCCTCGGCACGAACCGTGTCGCCTCGCCAGGAGATGAGGTAATCCTCTTCAAACTTCTGACGAGCGTTATCAGAAATACGGGGAGCAAAGTCGAGACCCATTTGGCGACATGCAAGAACAATGCTGGTGCCTGAAATTTCTCCCGCACGCCACGCACGAGCCACTTCATTGAGACGAACAAGGTCTTGCAACACGCTTACTGGTTCTGGGCCTTCAAGATGTTCGCCCGATTCAAGTGCGCGCTCGTGAAAAACGAGATGCGGACAATGTTCTTGTGCAAGTCTCAGTGCTTCTTTCATTGAAGACACCGCACGAACAGTTGGTGTGCTACCCGCTTGAATCTCCAGCGACACATTGCGCAAGATGAGCTCGTCTAGCTGACCACCTTTTTGTTCAATTTGCTGTCGCTGCTCGGCAATAATGCGGTCTGCGTCAGCAAGTGCAGCTTGCAGATCTTCCATGGTTGCTTCTAGTTGTTCGATGTGCAGCTCTTGTTCGTCGCGCTCATCTTCGTCGAGGGATGGCCGCGAAGATTCAACAATTGCTTCATCTTCATAGCGAGGTGGCGGTGGAAGGCGTGGTGCGCTGACTGTTCGCGAGGCAATTTCGGTAATGAGGGTTGCAAGTCGTTGCACAACAGCGAATTCTTGGCCAGCACGAATATCTGACCGACGTTCAACATGCGGTTCAACTGCGCCTGCCCAATGAATGATGATGTGTCCTGGGCCAATGAGCCCGCTTCCCGCTAATGACAAGTAGCCGTTCATGGCCTCAACGGTGGTGATACGGAATTGATGAACAAGTCCCGTTAGAGGACCAAGAAGTTTTGGAAACACTGGTGAGGACTGTGCTGGGAAATTATCAATTTCAACCACGACAGGAAGTGTGCGGCGTGGTGCATGAACCAATGCGCCTACTCGTGCGCCATCTTCCTCTGTTGTGATGAGTTGTGTGTGTGCGGAAAGATATTCGTTTGCGTCTTCCATTCGCACAGTGGCAAGAACGTCGATAACCAATCGCACAATGTGCGGTGGAAGTGGTTGCAGTTTGACTGGAGCAACTCGAGTTGTTGTTGGAGTTGCAATGACACGCATGTCGAAAACAAGAATGTTCTCTAACGCAATCACCGAGGCAGAAATTGTTTGTGCATATGGTCGGCCATGGGCACTTTGCGTAACAGTGACTCGGAAAACGGGATCATCTGATCCTTCACGAACTCTCACGGTGGTGCCGGGGGCATTTTCGTCGATGGGGTAGTTGGCCATTTGCCAATCGGTGATGACATCAATTAACGCAATGCGGTCACCTTCGCTGAAGTCGACAGCCGTGAGGGTGGTGGCGTAGGTAGTGATCATGCGAGCTCTCCCGCGCGGGGGCCGGCGCTAGCGGTATGGCTGCAGAGCGTCGTGCACGTGGGCAAGAACGGACGTAACCACAGCGGCATCATGAGGATCGAGTGTAAGCAGATGGTCGAAGGCTGCCGACTCGATATTGATAGCAGGGTGCAACTGATAGAGCTGGGGCGCAGAATTGGGCTCTGCGGGGGTCTGGAGGCGGGCCAGACCGGGTACTTCGCGGTCAATCCAGCACTGGGCGGCACCTGCAAGTGCCTGCATGGTCCAACCGGTTTCAAGTCGAACGGTCCACGGATGAGCCTGGGACGCACTGAGGGGCACCACCAACGTCTCAGGAACCGTGTGAACAGGAACTTGCATACGAAGAAGTGGGCGCGAACTATCTGGATGGCACATTTCAACAATGACAACATCGTGCGCCACGGAAAGAACGAGCGGATCATTCTGTAAACGTTCAGAACTTTCGTATTGCTGTGGCGTCACCACTTCCCAGACCCATGGTCGACCACCTGTGTCAACAGTGGGAACGTGCAGTCCAACCCATGCAACAGAAAGTCCAGGCATGGTGACTCGTTGCCAAGAGAGCGATGTCTGTTGTTCGGCAAGCGAACGTTTGACCTCTTCAACAAGTGTTTGCACGAGTGTTGATAGTGGCTTGTTTTTGTCCGTGAATGGTGGATACCCCAAAGAGTGTCAAACTTGAGATGTGCCAGTTTTAAAACTCAGCGACATCAACATCAACTATGAGGTCATCGGAGATGGTCCGCGAGTTCTGTTTTTCAATGGCTCTGGAGCAACGTTAAAGTCATCGATGCTATTGATTTCTGCATTGGCTAAGTCATGCACGGTTCTGGCACATGATCAACGCGGTCTTGGCGAAACAAGCATTCCTGAAGGCCCGTACACCATGCAGCAGTACGCAGCTGACGGTGCAGCGTTGTTGGATCACGTTGGTTGGGACACGTGTTCTGTTGTTGGCATCAGCTTCGGTGGCATGGTGGCTCAAGAGTTTGCAGTGAGTTATCCACAGCGCGTTGAGCGTTTAGTTTTGCTGTGTACATCGGCAGGTGGTGAGGCTGGGTCCTCGTATCCCTTACATGAACTTGGGTCTTTGGAACCAGAGATTCGCGCCCAACGAGTGAGCGAATTAACTGATTCCAGATGGACAACAGAGTGGTTGGCGACGCATCCTTCAGATGCGGCCATGGTGGCAATGCGGGCCGAGCAAGCAGCAGTTCCTAAATCGCGCGACACGGTGCGGGGAGAAATTCTTCAGCTTCAGGCACGCATTGGTCACAATGTGGCGGACCGTTTACACCGAGTTACTGCGCCAACTTTTGTTACCGCTGGGCGTTATGACGGTATTGCTCCCGTTTCAAACTCTGAGGAAATAGTGAAACGCATTCCAGACGCCTCGTTGTCTATATATGAAGGCGGCCATATCTTCACCGCACAAGACAAACAAGCGCTTGTAGATATTCGAACATTTCTCACAACAGGGCAACGACCATGAGGCCAAACATTCTTCTCATCACGTTGGATCAATTCAGAGGTGACAGCTTGTCGTGCGCTGGACATCCACTAGTGCACACTCCGCATCTGGACGATTTAGCACGTAACGGATTGCGACTGTCGAAGCACTACAGCCAAGCATCACCGTGTGCGCCGGGTCGTGCTTCGTTGTACACGGGTATGTATCAGATGAATCATCGTGTCGTTGCAAACGGAACTCCATTAGATGAACGGTTCGACAATGTTGCGCTTGCTGCGCGGCGTGCTGGCTACACACCAACATTGTTTGGATACACAGACCAATCAATTGACCCTCGAGTCACAACGGGCCCTGACGATGAGCGACTCTCTACATACGAGGGCGTCTTGCCGGGTTTTGATTGTGCACTAGATCTCACCAGGAACTTCAGACCATGGCGTGAGTTTCTAAAGTCGCGCGGTCAAGACACTGCAATGGGAATCCTGGATTTGTTGAAGACAGAGAGAAACCGACCTGCTGATGTCAGTGTTTCTGCATTCCTCACCAATGAGTTGCTGACGTGGATAGATGAACAAGACGGCCCATGGTTTGCGCACGCCAGTTATATTCGCCCCCACCCGCCGTATTCGGCTGCCGGACATTTCTCAACCATGTACTCACCACACAATGTTGGTGCTCCAATTAAACGTGCCGATGATGTGCATCCGTTCCACGACATGATGCTGCAATTAGATGACACCAAAGCTCCTGAAGGTGACGACTTGGCCGATATGCGTGCTCAGTACTTTGGAATGATTAGCGAAGTCGACGCACAACTTGGTCGTGTGTGGAGTGCGTTACGTGAATCTGGCCAATGGGACAACACTGTGATTGTGGTTGTGGCAGACCATGCAGAGTTATTGGGAGACCATGGCCTAAAGGAGAAGGTTGGTTATTGGGAAACCAGCCAACACATCGTGGGAATTGTTCGCGACCCGCGACATCCAGCTGGGCACGGTGATGTAGTTACGCGTTTCACAGAAAACGTAGACATCATGCCCACCTTGTGCGATGCCATGGGTATTGCAATCCCTGCGCAGTGCGATGGAGTTCCACTGACACCGTTTCTGCAGGGAGTGGAACCAAAGTGGTGGCGCAACGCCGCACATTGGGAATACGACTGGCGGTTTGCACTTATTCCCTTTGACGGTTTTGAATGGCCATGGAATCGACGATTAGAACAGATGAATCTTTCTGTGCGTCGAAGTGACACGCATTTGTTTGTTCAATTCGCCGACGGTGATTCTTTGTGTTTCGATCTGGTTGCAGACCCTCATCAACGAGTGACAACAGATGATTCAAACGTTGCATTGCGCGAAACACGTGCTCTGTTGCAATGGCGAATGGAGCACGCAGAGAGAACTCTCACTGGTTTCCTAGTTGAAGAAGGTGGCAAGGGTCGCTGGCCTTCGAATGTGTCGTGGCGTTCGGAGAGTTAACTCTTCCAAGTGTCAATAGACATCATCTCGGACAGCGGAGCACGTTGTAGCGGCCCGTGTTGTCCTTTTGGATAACCGAAAGGAACCATTGCATGAACGCCCCAACCTTCTGGAAACTTCAGCAACTCACGTAGTTCTTTCTCTCGCGAACAGATGAGTGTTGTTAACACTCCGCCAAGACCTTCTGCTCGTGCTGCCAATAGAAAATTTTGTACTGCGGGATACAAAGAGGCTCCACCCACAACTGGATGCCGGCCTAAATGAGCATCTGTGACGTATAGAGCAGATGGGTCATGTACAAAGATGGCCACCGCAGGAATGTTTGCAAGACCATGAGCCAAGTCGGTTCCCGTACCAAATTGAGCACGTACTTTCTCCAACACTTCTGGTGGCTGTTGTCCGAGTTTCTTTAAATTGAAATCAACGTAGAGATCCCACTCCGCCACATACAGCGCAGAGAGTTGTTCTTTTAGTTTTTGATCTTGAACAACAATTAGTCTCCACGGTTGACGGTTTCCACCGCTGGGCGCCCAAATTGCAGCTTGACAGATTCGCTCTAGGACGTCTTTCTCAATTGGTGTGTCTTTGATTCGGCGAATAGATCGTGTGGTGGAGAGTAGAGAGTAGAAAGCATCACTATCTGGCATGTAGGCAGTCTGTCACGAATGCGTTGCTTCAATATCGCCGAGCGCTGGCGCCCCAGGGTGCCGCTTCGAGAGCGCACCCAGTGAATAGAGAATGGAGGAGTGCTGCGTACTCAATGGACAAGTGTGCACGTGTTAGCCGAACGAGTTCGTTACGAAAGAGAACCCCGTGACCCTCTGACTTCACAGACAGATGAGCTAGTTCGTGAAGAACTGTGGACTGGCGAATCTCTCTACCGAATAAACACATTGCGTGTTCGTCGAGATACGAGACCCCCAACGATGTTTTGCGCTTGCGACCAAACTGCATGAGCGGAACATCTAGATCTTCTGCATGGCAGATGTTCTCTATCCACGGTTGAACTTCATGTGGAGTCATGATGCGAATTGCCAGGACATGATCGGCGAGTTGTTCACATGAGTATGTGAGTGCCTGTTCTGCAGTGGCACGTGGAAATTTTTGCGCGCCGTCTAGTGCTTGCGCAATGAGATCTTGGATGTCTGTCAACCAATTTCTCCACGTACGCCACTAGTGAACGAACGGCCACCAGATGAGAATCCGCGACCTGCAGCATGTCCGTTGGCGAACGCGCCCGAGGAAGAATCGGCGTAGGTGCGACCGGACGAAAGTGGTGGGGCCACGGAACGCATTTCGCGATCGGCACGCTTCAAACGGTCTGCTAACACGAGTCCGGCTCCGGGGCTTTCGTTGATGAACTCTTTCTTTGCGGCGCCTAGAGCTTCAACTATTCCCAAGTTAAAGCCATGCCACCACGATGTACGCCACGAACGGTCGCCGCGGGGGAGCACACGCGCACCCAACAAATCGGCTGCACAAAACAATGTGTATGCAGCGGTGAGGTCGTTTTCACGGCCGTACATCATCATGACACAGCCCTCATCGTCATCGAACGCCCTGTATCCAGCGCATGAATGAAGACGACCGATCTGCCACAACAAATTGACGCGCCTCACGCGATACGGCCCACGAACAAAGAATGTCTTTTCAACAATTGAGACATCGTCATCGGATGCAACGTCTGCAATATCTGCGTTGGTGAGGCCATGTTTTTGCATGAGCTTTGAAGCCATTGCAAGAGCGGTTTCAGCCTCTGCCTGAGGAGTGTTGGGATGTTGGGCAAGCGAGAGTAAGGCCTGGATTCGTTCGCGTTGGTCACTCATGGGCGCAACAGTAGGCGGAGGGTGTTTAGTGGTTCAGAACGTTGGCGAGGAACGTGCGAGTGCGCTCTTCGCGAGGTGCTGAAATTACTTGTGATGGCGGGCCTTGTTCCACAATGACACCACCGTCCATGAATACCACGCGAGACGCCACATTCGATGCGAAACCCATTTCGTGGGTAACGACCAACATGGTCATTCCCTCTTCTGCAAGTGAGCGCATGACCTGCAACACTTCGCCAACGAGCTCGGGGTCTAGCGCACTGGTGGCTTCGTCGAACAACATGACATCTGGGTTCATTGCCAGAGCTCGTGCAATGGCAACGCGTTGTTGTTGTCCACCAGACAACTGCCCAGGGTATGCATTCGCTTTCTCGCCAAGACCAACGCGTTGAAGTAGAGCACGACCTGTTTGTTCTGCTTCGGCAGCACTGCGCTTCAACACTTTTCGTTGAGCAACACAGACATTCTCCAAAGCAGTCATGTGAGGGAACAAATTGAACTGTTGAAACACCATGCCAATTTTTGTTCGGGCCTCGTCAATGTCGCAGTCAACATGTGTGAGTTCTCGCCCAAGAACAACAATTCGGCCGCTACTTGGTTGCTCCAACATGTTCACGCAACGCAACAATGTGCTCTTGCCAGAACCAGAAGGCCCAATAATGCACACCACTTCGCCACGTTGCACTTCAAGATCAATGCCACGAAGAACGTGGTTAGTGCCGAACGACTTGTTTAATGATGAGATGCTGACGACGTAATCGTCAATGAAAATTGGGTCGTTGCTCATTTGCCAGCTGCCTTTGCGCGACGTTCCATCCATGCCACCAACTGCGTTAGTGGAAGTGTCATTGCTAGATACACCAAGCCGGCAACCATTAGCGGTGTTGCGTTAGCAGTTGAGTTCACACCATCTCGTCCGAAACGCGCAAGGTCTTTGGTTGCGGCAGTAACACCGAGAACCGAGATGAGAGACGTGTCTTTAATGAGTAGAACAAATTCATTTGTAAGTGGCGGAATGATGATGCGGAGTGCTTGTGGAATGACAATGGTTGTCATTGCGCGTGGGTACGACATTCCAAGTGAGCGCGCTGCTTCCATTTGACCTTTGGGAACAGCCTCAATTCCTGCGCGAATGGTTTCTGCCATGTACGCCGCTGCAACGAGCGCGAGGGGCACGGCACCTTGCATATATGCATTGGGCCATTGCCAACCAGTTGCAATGGGGATACCGAAACCAAGGATGAGAAGTGTGACAACAAGTGGAATGCCACGGAAGATTTCAATGTATGTGGCTGCTAGCCAGCGATACGGGCGGATGCTGCTGAGGCGCATCAACGCGAAGATGAGGCCAAATGTAAGGCCTCCGGCAAAACCAAGAATGGTGAAGATCACTGTGTTCTTGGCTGCTTGAGTGAGGATGTCCGGGAATTGCTCTTTCACAATTTCCCAGCGGAACATTGCGTTGCTGAGTTTGCTCCAGTCAACGAAGAGGACCATGGCAACAAGTGCCGCAATGCTGAGTACGTATACGGCATATCGCGTATACATCGCACGCTTGCGCTTGCTTAAAGCCATGGCCCCCTCGTTTCCTGTTTCGACGTCAGTCGGTGATTAACCGATGAAGTACTTGTCGTAGATGGTCTGGTATTCGCCAGATTCCTTCAGTGCGTCAATTCCCTTGTTCAAGATGTCAAGAAGAGCTGAGTTGCCAGTTTCAACGGCGAAGCCGTACTGCTCTGGTGTGTCTTCAAACTTCACCGAAACAGCTGAAGTTCCCTGCTTGTCTGCGCGCTCTTTGTTGATGAGGTAGTCCTGGAGAACTGCGTCTACTTGACCTGATTCAAGTGCGAGGAACATTGCTGATGCTTCGTCGAATGACTGAATGGTTGCACCTTCTGGCTTGTTCTCGTTTGCGAATGCTTCACCGGTGGTACCAGTTTGTACTGCAATTGTCTTGCCAGCCAAAGCCTCAAGTGAGTTGTATGTAGCTGCGTCGTCCTTACGAACGAGCAATGACTGGAATGCATCGAAGTAGCTCTTTGTGAAGTCTGCTGCGTTTTCACGCTCTTCGGTGATGGTCATGGATGATGCAACCATGTCGCACTTGCCAGCTGCTGGTGCAAGCCAAATTCCGTCGAACGGTTGAACGCTGACTTCAAGTTCAAGACCATTGTCTTCTGCAATTGCACGAACAACGTCCATGTCGAAACCGGTCCATTCGCCGTTCTCGTCTTGGTACTCGAATGGTTCGTATGGAGCGTCTGAACAAACGGTGAGGGTTCCCGCCTTGACGAGTTCCAGTTCACCACCTGTTGCAACCGTGGTGTCTGATGATGAATCGTCGCCGCCACAAGCGGAAACGATGAGGGTGAGTGCCGCAAATGATGCAAGCACACGTGAATAACGGGCCATAGTGACTCCTTGGTTAGCCGTTTAATTGGATGGAGAAACCTTAGACGAAAGGTTCCAAGGCCCTAATGCCTCTGTCGTGGCGGGAAGGCCACTATTGCCACCAACACTGAAATGACAATGGAAAGAATGTGAATTGTCTCGAAAACGGGGTGCACTTTGTCGCTTGTTCGATCCGCAATGAATGCCACCAACTGAAGCGACACCAGAACACCGCAGACCGACAAGGCGAAGTAGGCAAGGCGGGGATTCAGCCCGACAGCAATTCCTATGAGGCCCAACACGAGCCCAATCACGCCATCTCGGGTGAGGTGCGCAATGGCGGTGTCGCCGGTGGGACCCCACAGGGGTGTGGCGCCAAAAATCCATGGCAAAGCTAAGAAGGTCTGGAGTCCGCCGGCAACGTAGAGCGCAATTCGCAAGTAGTACCCAGGTTCACGAAGTTGCGAGAGTCGAATACCGAGCGCTTCTTCAACTGCTGCATCTTCTTGCGCTGCGCATGAAGGGCATTCCAGCATGTGTTGTCGTGCGGCGCTGCGGTCTTCGGTAGTTGAGATTGGCTGAACTATAAGTCGCTGTGCTGTTCTGCAGTCCATGTTTACACCGCACGCGCAATTTCTAGTTCTTTGCCCAGTGACTCTCTGGCGCGCGCCAATCGTGACCGTACAGTTCCAACTGGAATGCTCAAGGTTGTTGCGGCTGTTTCGTAATCAAATCCAAGAACTGCACACAGCACCACAACTTCACGTTGTGCCAGAGGCAGATGCGAGATGAGTTCTTGAATTGCACTCTGTTCGTAGACATCGTGATTGTCTGCAATTTCTGCTGGCAATTCTTCAACTACTAAATCTTTTTGAACGAGGTCAATGATGACACGTCGGCAAATTGTGATGAGCCACGAGAGAACCGAAGACTCATTGCGAAAGGTTGGCCAATACCGCCAAGCACGAATGAAAGTTTCTTGGACCGCCTCTTCAGCGATGTAGCTACGTGAGGTAGCGCTACGTGCGTATGCAGAAACTGCAGCAAGGTTTTCCCGCATGACGGAATCAAACTGCGCATCTTTTTTCCTGCCCATCTACTCAGTTTGTCACTCGCGGACGGTAATTGTCACTTCCTCGTGTTCACCAACGGTGCATGCAGCAGTGAAAACGCCAGAATTATGGAAGGTGTACCTACCAGTTTCACCAGGTCGAAGAATGAGAAACGTGTAAGTGTGCGCGACAGAGTCATTGTTTGTGACTTCCAACGTGTCGCCAACTTGAAGATCGAGATTCAGTGGCAATTGATTCGGCACCTTCTCGCCCTTACTCAGCGCCTCTTGAGTTCCCGGCGAGATCACATATGAATATGTAGTGGAGGATGGACGCAACGTCACCACAAGGATGACGATCAAGGGAATGATGACGACGAGGGATAGTGCCGCCATCATTCCCTTGTTTCCTGATCTCATGGAGTCAGGGCCGTCGTTCTGTTCTGGACTCAGGGAGCCTCTTCCTGTACGGGAACTTCCACTGTTACATCACCCGCTTTTGCGAATGTGAGAGTAACCGAGATGGTGGACCCTGTTTCTAAAGGAGACTTGAGTTGCATCAACATCACGTGATACCCACCGGGCTTCAGTTCAGCCGGCGTTCCCGCCTTGATATCAATTTTCTCAACTTCCTGCATTTTCATTGATCCGTCATCAGCCATGACAGTTTCATGAATTTGAGTCATCATTGCAATTGACATATCAACTTTTGCACTTAACAATTCGTCATCCATGTCGGAGTTAATTGTCATGTATGCAGCGCCCATGTCCGTTGCCATTGGACTTGTTCTTGCCCATTGACCACTCACCGTGATGGTCGGTGTGACTGGAGTTGTTTCCTCAGTTGCAATTGTTGTGTCAGTTGCAGATGAATCGTTTCCACAAGCAGTAATCCCAGCGATACTGACGACCGCGAATACTGCAATTGCAGAATGTTTCAATGTTTTCATCATTTTATGCCTCTCTTTGTTTTAGGAGAATTTTGAGATCGTGAGCCATTGATTCAGCGTCCATTCCAAACGGCCATTCATCCACCACGACACCGTTGGAATCAACGACGTAACAGGTTCCGCCGTGTACAACTTCAATCTGTCCATTTACTTCGGTGACAGAAGAAGTTGCATCGAGTGCCTTTTCTGCATTCTGCAGCTCTTGTTGATTCGCTGGAATAAGCGCGTGAAATTTGTCTGTGAAGGAAGATAGATACTTAGGAAGAACATCCGCTGTGTCTCGCGTTGGATCTACTGTGATCATCGCAAGGTCAATTCGCTCTGCAAGATCGCCAATCTTTTTCTTTGCGTTCTTGACTGCAACAAGTGTGGTGGGACAGATATCTGGGCAGTGTGTGTAACCGAAGTACACCACCAGAAGTTCTCCCTTGGCTGCTCTTAATTCAAAAGGCTTACCCGTGGCTGCATCTGTTACTGAGACGTTGGCTGAAGACTTCTCGCGTGGTGCTTGATATCCACGCAGATCACTGGCTGCATCGTTGCTACAAGCGGACACCACGCCAGCGCATGAAAGTGCGATGAGTCCCATTTGAAACTTCTTGAAAATCTTCATTCCATTCATACAGACAAAGATTTGCTGGTGAAAGTTCCATTTGGTGTGACTAACAGCCTGTGACCTGTGCCTCAGTTGAGAGTGTTAGGCAAGCAATACTTATAAGGATGCAACGGCGACAAGACATTGAGGGCTTACGGGCAGTTGCTGTTGCCGCCGTACTTCTGTTTCACGCTGGTGTTCCTGGTCTTCAAGGCGGATACGTCGGTGTTGATGTCTTTTTTGTCTTGTCGGGCTTCCTCATCACGTCGCTTCTTGTTAATGAGCGAACATCGTCTGGGACGATTTCTCTTAGTTCGTTTTATGCGCGTCGAATTCGGCGTTTGTTGCCAGTGTCGTCGCTGGTTGCTGTCCTCACACTTGCTGCGTCGTACATCTGGCTGGAACCCATTCGTGTTCGTTCATTAACCAGCGACATGATTGCAACAGCGGGTTTTGCATCAAACTTCTTATTCGCACATCGGGGTGCGGATTACTTGCAGTCGTCCCTTCCGCCTTCACCACTTCAGCATTACTGGAGCCTTGCGGTGGAGGAGCAGTTTTACCTTGTATGGCCAGCTTTGATTGCTGTGGCGTGTTTGGGTTTGCGAAATCAATCACGAATCACTGCACGTGTTCGCGTGGGTCTTGTTTCAATAACAGTTGCAGTCGCTTCTTTCGTTGCGTGCATGATTCTGATGAATGAATCACAACCGTGGGCTTTCTTTTCTCCACACACGCGTGCGTTCGAATTAGCAATCGGCGCCTTATTGGCTGTACTTCCCGTTGCCGCTTCACGAATGGCAAAGAATGTTTCAGCATTTCTCGCGTGGGCTGGACTTGCGGGCATTGTGGTCAGCGTTGCCACATTTTCAGAAACCACAAAATTTCCTGGGCCGTGGGCCTTAGTGCCCGTAGTGTCAACATTTTTCGCAATCGCTGGCGGAATGGCTACAACATGGGCACCAGTAGCAATCTTTCGATTCTCGCCATTTCAATGGTTGGGATCGCGTTCTTACTCTGCGTATCTATGGCACTGGCCAATCCTCATCATTGCCGAGCCGGCGTTAGGTCGAGAGCTATCTGTTGTTGATGGCCTGTTATGCACTGCCATTGGTTTGGGATTGTCAGAGTTCTCGTTTCGTTTTGTGGAGAATCCTGTTCGACGAAACATTTCAATTCGTGGATTACGTGCAGCAGCACTTGCCGTGGCACTGGTAGCTCTTCTTGGTGGCACCGCAGTTCTTGCGCGCAATAATCCGCCCAGCATCACGCTCGGTCCAGACGCAACAACCCCTGTTCTAGACACCACCACAACAGTTGCTGGTCCAACAACAACTGTTCCTGTTGCCCCCGAGATTCCTGGACTTGGTAGACCACTTCAAGCTGTGGTGGATGCAACCAAGGCAACAGGTCTCCCTGGAAATCTCACGCCATCACTTCAGCAAGCAGTCACAGACCAACCCATCATCTATGACGATGGTTGCCATGTTCGTTTCACACCAACTGCACCAAAACCAGGTTGCAGTTACGGTGACCTGACGTCATCCACAATTGTTGGTTTGTATGGAGACTCACATGCGGCTCAATGGTTTCCTGCGTTCGAAAAAGTAGCAATCAAGCGCAAGTGGAAATTAAACGTTTACACGAAAGCTGGTTGCCCTCCAGCTGAGATTCCTGTTTATAACAAAGTGCTGGGTCGCGTCTATCCGGAATGTAAGAAGTGGCGACAAAACTCGCTTGATGCAATGGTCACCGATGGTGTGAAGTTTGTCTTTGTGATTCACTTTGATCGCT
This sequence comes from uncultured Bifidobacterium sp., assembly GCA_964599815.1. GTDB lineage: Bacteria > Actinomycetota > Acidimicrobiia > Acidimicrobiales > Ilumatobacteraceae > UBA2093. Next base: position 35,745 of record CAZRHK010000007.1, read on the forward strand.
TGTTGTCCGCTTCAACCAGGAAGCCCATGTGGCAAAAGGAATGGCGCGATGGAATGCAGGCAACTATCAGCGAATTGAAGGCGCGAGGCATTACGCCAATTCTTGTTGAAGACACGCCATGGCCCGGTCAAACAATTCCTACATGTCTTAGCCGCAATTACACAAATGTTCATGTGTGTTCACCAACTGTTACTAACGCGTACCGCGTTGACATGTTTGAAATGATGCAGGATTTCGACCAAGCGGGCGAAAACGTGGTGTGGGTGCGCAATTGGTTCTGCGCGAACAATTTGTGTCCAACAATTGTTGGAAATCTGCTGGTGTACCGAGATGACAACCACATCACTGTTACGTACGGCTCGTTTGTGGCTCCTTTATTGGATAATGCGGTAGGTCCATTCGTGGATTGGTACACAAATAACCCCTAATTCGTGTCACACTTCATGACATGGAACAAGAGAAAACGCAACGCGACCTACTAGATGACTTGGTGTCTCGTGGGGTAATTGACGCAGATCAAGCGGACAACATTGCAAATGCACCACGGTGGTCGTTCACTATTCGCGAGTTGGTCACGTACTTGGGGTCTCTCATCATTGCCGCTGGTGTAATTCGACTTCTTGCGCTTGCATTTAAGGATGCATCTGTTGGAGTCATTGCATCAGCCTTATATGTAGTAGCAGTACTCGCTGGAGTTGCATCGTGGAAGTTGTCAAGCGGGTCCGAGATTCGCCAACGA
>CAZRHK010000008.1:0-35004 GCA_964599815.1 uncultured Bifidobacterium sp.
AAGATGCGTTATTGCGTTTACCAGAGGAAATTCGTCAAGCACGATGGATGTTGAAAGAGCGCCAAGAATTCCTCGACAAAACAAAGCGCGAGGCAGATGAACTGTTAGGTGCTGCACGTCAACACGCCGAGCGAATGGTGCAACGAACTGAAGTGGTTCGCGCAGCCGAAGCACGCGCTCGTCAAGTCATTGAAGCCGCAGACGAAGAATCACGTCGTTTGAAGAATGAGACAGAAGACTTCCTTGATCATCGTCTTGGAAGTTTCGAGATTCTTCTTGATCGTTTATCGAAGACGGTGGCAAACGGCCGTCAGAAGTTGTCTATTGGTTCTCAGCCGCCTCCTGAAGCGGAAGAACCTGTGGAACAACAAAATGGTGCAGGTTTTTTCGACCAAGACCTGTCGTAGGGGTGTGCCATGGCAACTCCATTAGTGGTCAACGTTGTTGAACTGCTTCGTTGGCCGGGAACAACGAAAGATCTTTCAGTCACAGTCGCAGCAGACGATCTTGAATTCAACGATGCTCGCATCACCAACGATCCCGTTGATATCTCGGTTCATCTTGAGTCGTTGTCAAATGGTGTATCCGTCAGCGGAAGTGCGTCAGCCACGTGGCAAGGCGAGTGTCGCCGATGCCTTGCGCCACTAGCCGATCGAATGGTGATTGAGGTATCCGAGCTGTATCAGCAGATTCCAGAGGACCCCGAGGCGTATTCCATTGATAACGACCAAATCAATCTCTTGCCCATGGTGCGGGAGAATCTCCTCCTCGCAGTTCCGCTTGGGCCACTGTGCCGGGAGGACTGTCCAGGGTTCTGCCCGGTCTGCGGCAACGACCTCTCGGAGGGGGATTGCGGGTGCGATAACACGGTGCTCGACCCCCGGTGGGCAGGTCTTGAGAGCCTGAAGGGTCAATTGCCCGACCCACCCACGTGAGTTTTCCCCGTTCAGGGGGTTATCATTACCGAGCCCCACAACGGGGGCATTTGCCGCTAACACAGGGAGACCACAGTGGCCGTTCCCAAGAAAAAGAAGTCGAAATCAAAGACACGCATGCGTCGCGCCTCTAACTGGCGTCTCTCTGCGCCGTCACGGAGCACCTGCCCACGTTGCTCAGCTGCAAAGATCCCACACACCGTGTGCGGAACTTGCGGTTGGTACAAGGGTCGCGTTGCCGTCAACGTCGACTAACTCACTGGTTGATTCTTTATGTTGCCAATCGCTGTTGATGCGATGGGTGGCGACCGTGCGCCAAGCGAAATAGTTGCTGGCGCACACCAAGCTGCCGAAGCTGGAATTCCTGTTCTTCTCGTAGGCCCTGAAGGTCTAGAGGGCGCTGGCGATCTCCCAGTCTTTGTGGCGTCAGAAGTCATTGAAATGGACGATGACCCAGCGCAGTCAGTGCGCAAGAAGCGCGATTCCACCTTGGTCCGCGCCGCCGAAGCAGTTCGCGATGGAAAAGCATCAGCCATGATTTCTGCTGGCAACACCGGTGCAACCATGGCCAGCGCGTTGCTTCGCTTTGGTCGTATCTCTGGCGTTGCGCGCCCGGCCATTGCAACACCAATTCCTGTGCCTGGCGGAACACCAACAGTTCTTCTCGATGCTGGCGCGAATGCTGAAGTGCAACCTGAGTGGCTTGTGCAATTCGCAATTATGGGTTCGGTCTATGCAACTCAGCGTTTTGGTGTGAAGAACCCACGCGTTGGTTTGTTGTCTATTGGTGAAGAACCAGGCAAAGGCGACACACTTCGCAAAGAAGCTTTTGAACTGTTGAGTGCATCTAGCGCTATCAACTTCATTGGAAATGTTGAAGGTCGCGACCTCATGACAGACGACGTCGATGTTGTTGTCACCGACGGCTTCACTGGCAATGTGGTGTTGAAAACGCTTGAGGGCGCGTTGAAGACCGTCATCGGCGCTTTGTTTGAAGCATTCGCTCAGCCCGAATACAAAGACGCAGCCAAGTCGTTAATGCCAGCGTTGTTGCCGTTGTACGACACATTCGACCCAGACTCCACCGGCGGTGCCATTTTGCTTGGTGTAGACGGTGTGTGCATCATCTCTCACGGTTCCAGCAGTGCTCGTGCGATGTTGAACGGCATCAAAGTGGCAAAAGAAATGGTGGACACCGACATGGTCGGAGCCATTCGCACCGCAATTGCTGCCACTACTGTCGAGTCGTAGTTCGTTCAAGGGGAATCTCATGGCATCAGTAGACAGAAACTCAGTGTTGGAAAAGGTTCGTCATCACCTGTCAGAAATTCTCGAGATCGATGCGTCCACCATTAATGAGACTCAGAACTTCGCAGACGATTTGGGTGCCGACTCCATCGCATTAATTGAACTTGTTGACTCGCTCGAGCAGGAATTCACCGGATTTGAATTTAACGACGACGATCTCGCTGCGTTGAAGACTGTTGCAGACGCTGTCGACTACATCGTTCGCGCACACGGGTAATTAGTCATGACCAGCGTCGGTGACGATGCACTTCATGCATGTGCGGCGCGTCTTGGTTATTCATTCATTAACAGCGACCTGTTGCGCACCGCACTGATTCACCGTTCGTGGCAGGCCGAACGTGGATCCGAGTCATCAAATGAACGACTCGAATTTCTCGGTGACGCAGTCCTCGGTTGGGTAGTCGCAGACATGGCGTTTCGTCGTTTAGAAGATGTTCACGAAGGAAAACTCACAGACCTGCGCATCAGCATTGTGAATCAGCAAGCGTTGGCTGAATGTGCTCGCGAGTTGGGTATCGGCGAATTCATCATGTTGGGCAAAGGCGAAGACGCCGCCGGCGGACGCGAAAAGGCGTCCATTTTGTCCGATGCACTAGAAGCATTAATTGGTGCTGTGTATTTAGATGGTGGCGCAACCGCTGCATACGACCTCATTCAACGAATCTTTAGCGATGCGCTTGAACGCGCCATTCCAACAATGGACATGTTCGATGCAAAGTCACGTCTGCAGGAATTGTGTGCACGTCAAGGTTTGACAATTCCGAAATACGTCACCGAAGGAGAGGGTCCCGATCATGATCGCGTGTTCTCGTCTGCGGTGTATGTGAATGGGTCGGTTGTCGGGCGCGGAAGCGGTCGTACAAAGAAAGCTGCTGAACAAGTTGCTGCTGTTGAAGCGTGCAGCACGCTTGCAGATTCGCACGATGCCTGAATTGCCTGAGGTCGAAACTGTGCGGCGAGGAATCGCAGAGCGTGTCGTTGGCAGGAAAATTCTGAATGTTGAAGTTGGGCGAGAACGATCAGTTCGCCGCGTAGGGAAAGAAGCCGTTATTCACGGTTTGCACGGAAACACCGTGACGCAAGCTCGCCGACGCGGAAAATACTTGTTGTGCGATCTTCAATCTGGTGACGCCATGATGATTCACTTGCGCATGAGTGGGCGAGTGTTGGTGGAACCAGTGGGAACACCGCGGCCGCCGCACACTCACGTGGTGTGTACGTTGGCCATGCGTGATGGTCATCAAGACGAAATGTGGTTCGTTGACCCACGAACATTTGGTGAAGTGGTGGTGTACGACCCGCAACATGAAAAGGACGTCCTGCCTGAACTTGCTCGTCTGGGGCCAGACCCCATTAGCGACGTCTTTAATGGCGAGGTTCTCGCGGCGCAGTTTCATGGCCGACGCGGACTCATCAAGCCACTGCTGCTGAACCAACATGTTGTGGCTGGCATTGGAAACATCTACGCAGATGAAATCTTGCATCGGATGAAAATGCGATGGAATCGCCCTGTGGATACTTTGTCGAAGCGCACCATTTATGCACTCGCAGACTGCATCTCCAGTGTGCTGAGTGAAGCCATTGAATTGGGTGGTTCCACCCTTGAAGACACTCAATACGTCGACATTGAGGGAAATGTCGGCAGTTTTCAGGAATTGCATCGCGTCTACGGACGAGAGGGTCAAGGATGTCTGACCTGTGGAAAAAGTTCCATCCGTCGTGAGATGGTGGCAGGGAGATCCACGTCGTACTGTCCGCGCTGTCAAAAGTAGTGGCGTATGGGGCGCACACGCCCCGTGTCTATTACTGTTACAGGCGCCGTGTTCCTGAAATCTCTTACTCTCAAAGGCTTCAAGTCCTTCGCTGATTCCACCGTTATGGAAATGGAACCAGGGGTCACTGTTGTCGTCGGCCCGAACGGGTCTGGAAAATCAAACGTTGTCGATGCAGTCGCGTGGGTTCTCGGAGCTCAAGCACCAAGTTCTGTACGAAGCCAGAAGATGGAAGATGTCATCTTTAATGGCACATCAAAGCGCGCTGCATTGGGTCGCGCCGAAGTCATGTTGACGCTTGACAATTCCGCCGGTCTATTGCCACTCGACTTCTCTGAAATCACGGTGTCGCGAACCTTGTTCCGCAACGGCGACAGCGAATACGCCATCAACGGCGTTGAGTGTCGCTTGCTTGATGTTCAAGAGTTGTTGTCAGACGCCGGTGTCGGACGTCAGCAACACGTCATCATCAGCCAGGGACAAATCGATGCTGTTCTTACTGCGCGCGCAGAAGATCGTCGAGCCATCATTGAAGAAGCTGCCGGTGTTCTCAAGTATCGCAAGAGAAAAGAAAAGGCTGAACGTCGTCTAGAAGCAACTGAAGCAAACCTTCTTCGTGTTCAAGACCTTATTCGTGAAGTTCGTCGCCAATTGCGCCCGCTCGAGCGCCAAGCAGATGCTGCTCGCCGTTACGAAGAGGTCATCACAGAACTTCGTGCGCTTCGCTTGTATTTGTCTGGCCGAGAAGTAGCCGCCCTGCGGGATCAGCTTGCAGCACTTGAGGCCGAGAAGTCCACGGGAGATTCGAAAGAACGAGAGTTGCGTGAACGCATCGTTCAACTTGAGGCAGACATTCGTGCAGCGGAATCTGAATTGTCGGCGCGTGGCGAGAGTGGTTTGAACGACGAGTTGATGCGCGTCGAGCAATTGCGCGAACGTGCACGCGGCCTTGTTGCACTCATCGGCGAACGTCGCCGGTCTATGGAGCGTGACCAGGGTCAGTTGATTGCTGAAGATGTCATCGCCGCACTTGAGGCCGATGCATCTGAAATGCGTTCCGACCTCGCAGAAGTTGAACGAGGTCTCACCATTGCGCTTGGCGAAAGCGATTCGTTGCAAGTGGAAGAAGAAGCATTCGAGCGCGAGCGTGAAGAGCAAGGCTTGTTCCATACAGTGCAGGGCAATGAAGCATCCACTGCCGCCGCAGAAGTGCGAGGCGAATTGCGCACACTTCGAAACACTGTGGAACAGGGTGCGGGCGAGCTGCAGAAATTGCAGTCGCGAATTGAAGATGTAGAGCGACGCGATGTCTCGTTCGTCTCCACTATCGATGGTCTACAAACTGAGTTAACAGCTGCAGAGAATGCGGTTGGCTCTTTGCGTGCAGAAATTGCTACAGCAGAACGTGTTCGAGACGAAGCTGAAGAAGCCGGAGACCGCGCACAAGAAGCGCGTGCAGTTGCCGAGCGCAAGAGCGCGCGCGTGTCGGCCCGCCTTGAAGCCCTAGAGGCTGCAATGGCGTCTACCCGCGCACGCGCTGGTGCTGAACATCTGGCAAATATTGACGGTGTTGTTGGGGCTCTTATTGATCTACTCAACATTGAGTCCGGATGGGATGCCGCTGTCAAGGCTGCGTTGGGTGACTCTGTTGCGGCAGTGGTAGTTGCAAACCCTGCATCGGCTCGACGCGCTGTTCAGCAATTGCAGCAAAACGAGCACAACGGCGCCATTTTGTCTCTTGGGTTGTCGGCACCAACGTCTGCATCCTTGCCAACTGGTGTTGAATCTGTCCGCTCTCATGTCTCGCCCGCATCCGGCGCGCCTGCTGGCAGCACCGAACTACTCGATGCACTGTTGAATGGAATTGGATGCGCTGCAGACATCAATGCCGCCATGGCAGTTATTGAGTCGAATCCTCAGGCTGTCGTTGTCACGCGTCGCGGAGACAAATTGTCTGCAGCGGGGTGGCGACTTGGCGCAGCCGACGAGGTCGGATCTATAGAAGTCATTGAAGCAACACGCAAGGAAGTCGAAGCAGCTGACGCCGAAGTGAAGCGACTCGACGAAGAAGCAGACAAGCAACGTCGCATTCTTGTTGAAACGCGTTCGCTGTTGTCCGACCTGCAAAAGAAGTTCGACCAGCAAACACGTGCAGTAGATGCAGCATCAGACAGATTGACGAATGCCATCAACGATCGTCGGGCCAATGGGGCAGAGCGTGAGATGACTCTCAAGTCTCTTGACGACATTCGTGTTCGCATTGATTCGTACCAGAAGCGAGTTCTTGAGTTGGAAGCAATTCTTCCGGCGCTTGAAGAATCTGAAGCTGCAGAAATTGCAGCTGCAAAGGCGCAGGGTGAAGCACGGGCGGCCATCGATTCAAAGGCGGCTCACCTCGGCATGCGCCGCAAAGACCTCGACATCCGAATTGCTGGTCTACGCGAACGTGATCAATTCCTGAAGCAGCGTCTCGACGAAACTGAACGCCGTCTCGAAGTAGATACTGCTGCGCGTCAAGAAGCTGGTGTTCGTCGCCAACGAATTGAACAGTCGCTTCTGGCTATTGATCGTTTGTCGGCATTGGTGGAAAAGCATCGTCTCGCAGCGGAAGAACGTCTTGCGGTTCTGTATGAGGCTCGTCGTCGTCAAAGCGACGAAGTTCGTGACATCAATGCACGACTAGATGCAGCACGTCGCGGTCGTCAAGAGTCCGAGCAAGAACTGGAAGCGCTTCGTGAGCGCAGTCGTCGTGTTGATGTTGAAGAAGCAGAGACACGCATGCGCTTGGAGTCGGCAAGCGAAATGATTCGTCGCGATTTGGAAGTGGAACCCGAAGTTGCTGAATCATCGCCGGTGCCTGTTGTTGCCGATGGAACATCACACGACGATCGTGCGCGTGCGCTTGAACGCGATATTCGTCTCATGGGACCAATTAACCCATTGGCACTTCAAGAGTTCACCGAACTTCAAGAGCGCCACACATTCTTGGAAGAACAATTGAACGACGTTCGTAATTCACGACGCGAATTGGCTCAAGTCATCTCTGCAATTGACGAAGAAATTCAAACAGTCTTTGCAACTGCTTTTGAAGATGTCAGCAAGAACTTCACAGATTTGTTCCAGCTGTTGTTCCCCGGTGGTAAGGGCAAGCTTGTCCTCACTAATCCGCACGACATGTTGAATACTGGTATCGAGGTAGAGGCAACACCGCCAGGAAAGACATTCAAGAAGCTGTCATTGTTGTCTGGTGGAGAACGCTCATTAACGGCGCTTGCGTATTTGTTCGCAGTGTTCCGTAGTCGCCCATCTCCGTTCTATGTGATGGACGAAGTTGAGGCCGCTTTGGACGACGTGAACCTGCATCGCTTCCTCGGTTTGGTGAACGAATTCCGTCGCGACGCTCAGCTGATTATCGTCAGTCACCAAAAGCGCACCATGGAAGCGGCCGACTGCTTGTTGGGTGTGTCTATGCAGCCTGGTGGTTCGTCGAAGGTTGTCACCGAGCGCGCCAGCGTCACCGCAGAGAGCTAAGACATGCTCGCATCGTCGATTGTCAACTACGGCATTCCCGCCGCCATCGTCCTTGTTCTCATCTTCGGCGTCGTCGCTTACCGCATTCGCCGGCGCGGTGTTGCGGCTGGCGCGGCTGTTGCGGAGTCGGACGCTCCGTCACGTCTCGCAAGCTCGAAAGTTCCGGAGTCGTCCGCTCCGCACGCCGCGCACAGTGACACCTCGGCGGGCGCCGTTGCCGAATTCGGAACGTTAGAGCGTGCGAAAAGTGACGAATCGGCAAGCGGCGACGAAGCCGAGGCCGAAGCGACAATCGACGATGCGCTTAAGGGGGAAGAGGAAGTTGCGACGGTGCGAGAACGCACGGGCCGCACTCGTTCCTTGTTCTCGAATGCCTTTGCATCTATTCGCGGTAAGGGCCGCATCGACGACTCAACGTGGGATGAATTAGAAGAAACGCTTCTGCGCGCAGACATAGGTATTGGTCTCACTACCAAACTTCTCGATCCGCTTCGCACGGCAGCAAAGGCTGGCGACATTAAGAATGCAGACGATGCAATTGCCGCATTGCGATCAGGAATGACTCAGCAGCTGTCGTCCAATAATCGTTCTTTGCGAATGGATGCAGATGTGAAGCCCAATGTGTGGTTGTTCGTCGGTGTGAACGGCGTAGGTAAGACCACCACAATCGGAAAAATTGCAACTGCAGAAGTTGGTCATGGCACATCTGTGTTGTTGGCCGCTGGCGACACGTTCCGCGCAGCTGCCGCCGAGCAACTGCAGGTATGGGCAGAACGGTCGGGCGCTGCTTTTGTGCGCGGATCAGAAGGTGGCGATCCAGCGTCAGTCATTTTCGACGGAATTCAAAGTGCCCACGCGCGAAATATTGAATTGGTTCTGGGAGATACCGCAGGACGTCTGCAGAACAAATCAAACTTGATGGAAGAGCTGAAGAAGGTTCGTCGAGTCGCCGAAAAGGCTGAAGGTACCGTCAACGAAGTACTTCTTGTTATCGATGCCACAACGGGACAAAACGGTCTTTCTCAAGCACGTGAGTTTGCTGCAGCCACCGATGTCACCGGTGTCGTTCTCACAAAACTCGATGGTTCTGCCAAAGGCGGCATCGTTTTTGCAATTGAAACAGAACTGGGAATACCCGTGAAACTTGTTGGCCTTGGTGAAGGCGCACGAGATCTGGTGGCATTTAACCCTGAAGAGTACGTGGCAGCACTCTTCGAGTAGGCGTACGCTTCTCATTGCATGAAGCGCGCCCTCCACATCGTCACTGCGGCAACGGCAATCGTTGGTCTGGCATCGTGTGCAAAGTCTGGACCCGTCACGTTGTCTCTTGCATCGTCTCAAAGTCGCTCTGGCGAAGTACGAATGAATGCTGATTCTGAATTTCAAGAACCAGACGCATTGCCAGTGGAAGTCAAATATTCCGTCAAGGGGACGTTGCCGTATCTTGGCGACAAGTTATTGGCCTGGTCAATCGGCCGGCGCACAAAGCCATCTGGTGAATTAGAGAAACTCGCATTTTCGTTTGGCATTAAAGGCGTCGTTGAAAAAGTTGACGACAACATGTATCTCGCCACGAACGACTCGAAACAACAGTCTGTCAACTTGTGGGTGGACGATGCTGGTGGCTGGTGGTCGTATCAAAACTTTGCACAATCAAGTGGCGGTGCATCTTCTCCGTCATGTGCCCCAGATACCAAATGCGAAGTTGAACCAATTGAGCCTGCATTGCCCAAAGATCTCATCGAGCCAGGCGATGCATTACGCCGCACGAATCAATACTTGTCTCGCGCAGACATGGTTCCACTGAACTATCCGTTGAAGGCTCGTAAAACGGATTACTCCACTGAGGTATTCGGCGCACTCACATTGGGTGGAGTTGAAACAAACATCGGAGTGTCATTCACCTATGGCGATGGCGGGGAATTGGTGTCTGCCTCTGGACCCATGATTACCATCGCAATGGCAGGTCGCTATCCCATTGTGTCGCCCATGGAAGCTGTGAAGCGTTTGTCTAATCCGTTGTACGGCGCAATTGGCGGTGCAACGCGCATGGCTGCAGATATTGCGGTGTCATCAACATCTAGTTCAAATGAATCTTCTGCATCCCCAGTTGACATCGTTATTTCCGATGTGCGCTTGCTGTTAATGGAAGCCCGGCTATCAAACGGAACCCATATGTTGTTGCCGGCATATACGTTCTTTAACGCAGAAGGCGACGTGGGAACAGTGATTGCAATTGAAGACGATCTTCTTGCATTCAGAAAATCTGTCAGCGATACCAGTGTTGCTCCGCCGGCCACAGACGTTGTTCCTCTTCCAGAACCTGGTGAAGGTCCCGCCATCACCCAATCAGAGGCTGACAGTCTCATCGGTCTCACTGAAGAAGAGGCAACCAAAACCGCAATGTCCAATGGCTGGGTTGTTCGAATTGCCGCACGAGATGGTGAATATTTCATGCTCACCAGCGATTACGTGACGAATCGAGTCAATTTCACTGTGGAAAAGACATTGGTGACCTCTGTTGCCATTGGGTAGTCACTAGCGCTTGCTAGGTAACCTTTCAACATCATGTTTGATTCACTCAGCGATCGCTTACAAGGCGTTTTCAAACGCATAAAGGGCAAGGGCCGACTCACCGAGGCAGATGTCGACGAGGTCATGGGCGAGATTCGCACAGCACTCCTTGAAGCCGACGTCAACATCGGAGTTGTTCGCGATGTTGTCGCGCGAATCCGTGAAGCATCAATTGGTGCCACGGTGTCGCAAGCATTAGACCCAAGTCAGCAGATCATCAAGATTGTCAATGAAGAACTCATTGCAATGTTGGGTGGAGAGACGCTCAAGATCACCTATGCAAGCCAGCCGCCAACAGTTGTGTTGATGGCGGGCCTCCAAGGTTCCGGTAAAACAACCAGTGCCGCCAAGTTGGCGCGTTGGTTTAAGTCGCAAGGCCGTCAACCGTTGTTGGTCGGTGCAGACTTGCAGCGCCCTGCTGCAGTGGAACAGTTGAAGACGCTTGGTTCACAAATTTCTGTTCCTGTGTTTTCCGAACCAGGCAATCCAGTAGACACCGCTCGTCGTGGATTGGCAGAAGCAAAGCGTTTAGGAAAAGACGTTGTCATTGTTGACACTGCAGGCCGATTAGCAATTGACGAAGAGATGATGCAGCAAGTTGCAGACATCTCGTCAACCGTGTCGCCCAACTACACATTCCTTGTCGTCGACGCAATGACAGGTCAAGACGCAGTGAGTGTTGCTGAAGCATTCCATCAGCGACTATCTATTGACGGCGTCATTCTCAGCAAATTGGATGGCGATGCGCGCGGTGGTGCAGCGCTGTCGGTCAAGACGGTCATTGGTCGCCCAATTGCATTTGCTGCTACCGGTGAAAAAATCGATGCGTTCGAACAGTTCCATCCAGATCGCATGGCCGGACGAATTCTCGGCATGGGCGACATGCTCACGCTCATCGAGCAAGCCGAAAAAGTTTTTGAACAAGACAAGGCCGAAGAAGCAGCTCAGCGAATGCTGGAGGGCCAGTTCACGCTGGATGACTTCCTTGAACAGTTGCAGCAGTTGAAAAAGATGGGTCCACTATCCGGAATCATGGGCATGTTGCCTGGAGTTCCAAAAGAGTTGAAGAACGCACAAGTGGGCGACGACCAAGTAAAGGTCACCGAGGCAATTATCCGTTCCATGACTCCTCAAGAGCGAGCTAACCCCGACATCATCAATGGCAGCCGCCGCACAAGAATCGCCAAGGGCAGTGGCACCGAGGTGGCAGACGTGAACCGTCTCATCAAGCAGTTCCTCGAAATGCAGAAAATGATGAAGCGCATGGGTGTCATGGCCAAGCCCCAGGGCAAGGCTGGCAAGGGTAAGAACAAGATGAACAAGCGCCAGATGATGCGCGAAGTGGGCGACTTGCTGGGCGGCCAGGGCGGAATTCCAGGGTTGCCAGGCGCCGACGGCAGTCCCGGATTGCCTCCATTCTTCAAGTGAGGCCGTTTGGGGTTCGGTCCTCTCACCGATAGCCTTACCTAGTCCCGAAAAGGGTCCATCAGGAGAAATCGCAACATGGCAGTCAAATTGCGCCTCACACGAGTCGGTAAAACCAAGCAACCTCAGTACCGCGTTATCGCAGCCGACTCACGTCGTGCACGCGACGGTCGTTTCATCGAGATCCTTGGTCAGTACAACCCTCGTACAGAGCCATCCACCATCACCATCGACAACGACAAGGCTGTGAAGTGGCTCATGCAAGGTGCGCAGCCAACAGAGCGCGTTCGCAAGCTTCTTGAAATCAGCGGTGCATGGGAACAATTCACTGCTGCTAAGTCAAAGTAGTCCCGTGTCAGATTTCGACGGCAACACACTCGAGGCACCAATCGCCATTGCAGTGCTCACACACATCGTGCGCAGCATTGTCGACGACGCCGATGCAGTGCATGTCTCTTCTGGTCCCGGCAAGGGAGACAAGATTCTTCTTGAAGTTCGTGTAGGTCCTGGTGATCTCGGACGTGTTATCGGTCGTCGCGGACGCACAGCTCAAAGCATTCGCACCGTGGTGCGCGCAGCAGCAACAAACGACGATGTCGATGTCGACGTCGATTTCATCGACGCGTAAACACTCTTGAATACTCAGCAGCCTCCTGATGGCCTGCTTGAAGTAGGGCGAATTGGAAAACCTCACGGTGTGAAGGGCGATGTCTTTATTTCCCTGACTTCAGATGTGGAACAGCGCCATGCCGTGGGTGCAGAATTTGTGGTCATCACTTCCGGTGTTGAAAAACGCTTGGTCATTGAAACCGTTCGACCACAACAAGATCGATTCGTTGTTCATTTCGCAGGTCTGAACGATCGCAACGATGCAGAGAAACTCACCAATAAATTTCTCTATGCAGAACCAATTAACGATGACGATGCTTTGTGGGTGCATCAACTCATCGGATCAACAGTCGTCGACGTAGACGGAACCGTGTGGGGCACATGCACCGGCGTTCTGAATAATCCAGCCCACGAGATTCTTGAAATTGAAGGTGGGCTCTTGGTACCGGTTCCATTTGTTGAGTCGTGCGACGGTGTTACCACCGTTATTCGTCCACCAGAGGGTCTTCGCGAGGCGCTTGTAGGGGAATAGCGTTTGTTCTATGCGCATTGATGTCTTCTCAATTTTCCCCGAGATGGTGGACGAGTTCTGCTCGCACAGTCTCTTGGGACGCGCGCGTGCAAGTTCTGCGGTAGACCTACGAACTCACAACATTCGTGACTACACCACAGATATTCACCGCAGTGTTGACGACACGCCGTTCGGTGGCGGCGCAGGCATGTTGATGCGACCAGAGCCAATTTTCGCTGCAGTGGAAGCAGTGGAGCCACCGCGTCCGTTGCTGCTGTTGGGTCCTGGCGGACAACCGTTCAATCAAGCCATGGCTCATTCGCTGGCCAGCGGAAACGGGTTCAGTCTGTTGTGCGGTCGCTATGAAGGTGTCGACCAACGCGTTCGGGAACACTTGGTCGACCACGAGATCTCCGTTGGCGATGTGGTGTTGGCCGGCGGCGAAGTGGCGGCCTGCCTGGTGATTGAAGCGGTCACCCGGCTCATTCCTGGCGTCATGGGTAATTCGGAATCGCCAATTACCGAGAGTTTTGGGGACTCTGGGCTTCTTGAAGAGCCCCAATGGACGCGACCAGCTGAGTTTCGAGGCTGGGGGGTTCCAGAGATTTTGCGTGGGGGAGACCATGCCAAAATCACCCGCTGGCGTCACGCTCAGGCCCTGTGGCGCACCCTGCAGCAACGCCCAGACCTCATCGAGGCCCGTGGCGGGCTCACAGATGCCGAGAAAGCACTGTTGGAAGGGGTGGACTTCTCCTCGTATCCTTCATTGTTCGCTTCGGATGTGCCCGGGCAGCCCTAACGGCTCCCACATATTCGTTGCACATTCCGAAATCATTTCTTTCAGTCGCCCAAGGAACCACCATGAAGACCACAGACATCGTTGACAATCAGAACAAGCGCGATGACATTCCTGCTCTTCTTCCAGGTGACGAAGTAAAGGTGCACGTGCGCGTTGTTGAATCTGGCAAAGAGCGCATCCAGGTGTTCCAGGGCAACGTCATTGCTATCCAAGGTTCAGGAATTGCAGAGACCTACACCGTTCGCAAGCTCAGCTACGGCGTGGGCGTAGAGCGCACCTTCCCTAAGCACAGCCCATCTGTTGCAAAGCTTGAGGTCATCAAGCACGGTGATGTTCGTCGTGCGAAGTTGTACTACCTCCGTGATCGCGTTGGTAAGGCTGCCAAGATTCGCGAAAAGCGCGAGTCCTAGGCCGCATCGGTTCGGGCACTGGGTGTACCGGTGAACACCGACGATCTCGAAGACTTCGAGGCAGAGCGAGAGTTCAAACTCGCCCAGGAATACCAAGACGTTGTCGGCATGTTTAAGTACGCCGTCGAAACGGAACGCCGGTTCTACTTGGCTAATGCTGTGTCCGTTACTGTCACGGGCGATAGCGCGCGGCCACTCATTGAAGTGGAGATGACAGACGCATGGGTATGGGACATGTACCGGAAGACCCGATTCATCCCGTCGGTGAAAGTTCTCAGTTTCAAAGACGTGAACGTCGAAGAACTTCCGTCGGAAGACATTCTTCCCCCAGAAGCTCTGTAGCCGCCGCGCGGTTAGCACGTGCCCGTTGGGCAGAAGATCTTGTTGCGCAGTGGTACGTCTCGCACGGTTACTTCATCCTTGCGCGCAACTGGACAATGCGTGGCGGAGAACTAGATGTGGTTGCGCAAAGAGGCAACGTTGTTGTTGTGTGCGAAGTGAAAGCGCGAGCAACGTCGCAATTCGGTGCGCCGATTGAAGCAATCACTCCTCAAAAAGTTGCGCGTGTGCAACGTGCGGGGCACGCATTTTTTCGCGAATATTTACAACAGTATCCAGGCCAACTTGTGCAACTGCGCTTCGACGTAGCAACAGTGTTGGGAACCCAGTTAGAAGTGTTTGAAAACTTCTTCTAGCTATCGCTTCTTGGGTGTTCGACGAGTCCAGCATGCATTGTGCCAATGTCGACGCAGGTCGGGTGCATCACGTGGTACTGCAACGCAGTGACCCATGCCAGATGGAATGGTCTGATGACAGCCAGGGCAGATGTAGTCCTTGCGTGCTTCATATGGTTGAACACGACGCACATCAATTGGTCCGTGAAGTTCTCCGTCCCATAAACGTCCGGGCATGTCAGCCGAAGAATGCCCACGCCACAAGCGCGAAGGCAACGGTGATGGCGGCTGCGACAAACCAAATATCGGTGCTTCGCGCCACTCGCTTTCGAGTCGGGTTAAATCCCATGTTGTTCAGTATTGCTGTGATTGCGACGAAAGCGACGCATAGAAGATGACTAGCGTGGAGAAAATGCGCCGTGTCAGTGGAATCTTGTTTGTGGCCACGGTGGCGTTGTTTCTCACGTCGCCAGCAGTCGTCACGGGAGCAACCACAACCACCACGCCCACCACCACGGTGCCAGTGCTGTGTCCGCCATCGGTTGATCCATCGGTCACCACAATTCCGATTGTCGGTTGTGTCGACTCCCTTGTCACAACCACCACTACAACGACAACCACAACCACTCTTCCCGTAGCAGCCACCACCGTTCCTGAGGGGTGTGCGTTGCCACCTGTTGCTCAAGCGGTGTTCAAAGGAACAGTGAAGTCTCTCGACACGGTGAGTGCCGTATTTGTTGTTGATCAACTACGTGCGGGCTCACTAGACGGATACGCCACAAACAATGAGGTCAACGTTCGTTACGGCAGTGATGCGAAGTATTTAGAGAAAGGTGAGACTTACCTTGTGGGTGTTGCGCAAGACAGTGTCACGCTTCGTCTCACCTCAACTCTTCGCGATCAGGCAGAACTGTTTGGTGGGGCAGAAGTTGCTGGAACGCAAAATAAATGCCCAGAGTTTGAAGCCGCCGCACGCACGTTGAATGTTGATGGAACATCAATTCCCACTGGCATGCTGGACAAGTTGTTCGAACAACCATGGAGACTTGCGGCTGCAGTCTTACTGCCGCCGGCGCTTGTGTTGTGTGCGTTGTTTGCGCTGGTGTGGTTTCGCCGCGGTCTTAAGCGGTAAAGGCAGCGGTCGCTAATGCACGTAGTTCGGTGACTGCGTGAGCCAAACCAAGTGGATCGCGATACAAAGCGCTACCTGCAATTAAGACGTTTGCGCCTGCACGTGCGGCACCAGCGATGGTGGTGGGAGAAATTCCGCCGTCTACTTCCAGATGCACTGTGTCGCCTAGTCCGCGTGCAGAAATCATGTTGCGGACTTCACGAATCTTTGGCTCCATTGTTGAGATGTAACTCTGTCCACCAAAGCCCGGGTTCACAGTCATCACCAGAATCATGTCCACTAAATCGAGAACATGCTCCACGGTGTTGGCAGGCGTGTGTGGGTTCAATGCAACGGCGGCAGTGGCACCCATTGAGCGAATGTTTTCAAGTGTTCTGTGCAAGTGTGTGCAAGCTTCTGCGTGAACAATGAGGCGTTGACAGCCGGCTTCCACATAACGCTGAGCCATCACATCTGGTGTGTGCACCATGAGGTGAGCTTCAAATGGCTTTTTTGTGTACGGACGAACCGACGCAATGACATCTGGTCCAAACGTGAGATTCGGAACAAATTGACCGTCCATGACATCGAATTGAATGATGTCAACGCCTGCTTCGTCTAGAGCGGCGATTTCCTCTCCAAATTTTGAGAAGTCTGCAGGAAGAACGGATGGAGCAATCTGAATGGGCAGTGTCACGCCCTTCACCCTACTCAACGACACCACTGTGAGTCCCGAGCGTATGGAAAGAACTGACCTACGCTGACATAGTGACTTCTCGCCATAACGTTCAGATTGAAAAACTCGTCGCCGGTGGCGATGGCCTTGCTCGCATGGACGATGGCCGTGTGGTGTTTGTGCCCGGAGTGCTCGCCGACGAGACGGTGGAAATCTCGCTGTCGGAATCGCGCTCAGATTTTGGTCGCGGAACCTTGTTGTCCATCCTTCAGCCTTCTTCGCATCGACGTGTTCCGCCGTGCTCACATGTGAGCGAAGGTTGTGGCGGCTGCAACTGGCAACACATTGAACGACGTATTCAAGGCCAAGCAAAGCTCGCCATTGTGAAAGAGGCGTACGCTCGCACAGCAAAACTAGATGTAGACCCACAGCTGCGGCGCCTCACAGAAGACGCACGTCGCACCACGGTACGAATGGTGGGCACAGACGCAGGAACCCTCGGCTTTCGCGCGCACGAATCACACGACATCATTCCGGTGTCAACGTGCGGTGTGGCCCACTCATTGATTAACGAGTTCATTGCATCTCCAGTGTTGGAAGGCGCGGGTGAAGTCACCATTCGCGTTGGTGCTCGCACGGGCGACATTGGTGTGTGGGCACATGACGGGAAATTGGCGCGCACGTTGCCAGCAGGTTTGAAGACGGGCGAGCGAAGCACCATTACAGAACGCGTCGGCGAGCACACGTACAAAGTCTCGATGGGTTCGTTCTTTCAATCATCTCCAGAGGCCGCAGAGTTGATTATCGATTCAGTGTCACGGCGTCTCGACACGCTTGGAATTGAAGGCGGCTTGTTGTGCGATGCGTACGGCGGCGTTGGTTTGTTTAGCTTGGCATTTGCAGATCGATTTGATGAGTTGTTGTTGGTGGAGTCCTCAGAGTCTGCGTGTCGCGATGCAGTTCGTAACTTGGCCGATTGTGCTGCCGTGATCGAGCAGGCAAACATGGACAATTGGGAATCAGCCGAGGCCGACGTTGTTATCGCGGATCCATCACGACACGGCTTAGGAAAGCACGGTGCGGCAGCAGTAATTGATACGGGTGCTCCAACTGTGATTCTGGTGAGCTGCGATCCCGTGGCTGGCGCTCGCGATGCTCGTTTGCTTGTTAACGCCGGATATGAAATTGGCGAAGTTGAAGTACTAGATATCTTCCCCGAAACGCATCACGTGGAAGTCGTGGCTGCGTTTAGTCGATAGGAGAGATGCGCAATGAAAAATGATTGGGCACGACCCGTTGTTTATTTTGAGATTCAAGCTCGTGACGCAGAAACGTTGTCTGAGTTCTACAAAGAGCTCTTTAATTGGAATATTGGCGACGGTTTCATCAAACAGATTCCTGCCGGTATCGGTGGTCCGGAAAATGGAATTGGTGGCCATATGCGCACTGGCAACAAACCGGGCGTCACACTGTTCATTCAGGTAAAGAATTTGGAAGAGTCGCAACAGCGCACAATTGATCTAGGTGGAAAGGTCATATCTGACCGTTTCGACATTCCTGGTGGTGCGTCAATTATTGGAATAGAAGACCCAGAGGGCAACTCGATCACGCTTGTTCAGCAGTAGCTACAACAAGGTGTACACGTTGAGTGAACGTGTTGATTCATTGATGGCTGCACTCCACGCTGCGACAACAGCGTCACTGCTCTTGTAGTACGAGGCATCCGAATTCGAGGCATCGGCAAACAACGTGACCACCACGTAATTGCCGTTGTCTTGGTGGGCTGTTGTGCGCCGTGCGAGTCCTGGCCTGTTGAGGTAACACCATTCCTGCATGGCTTCGTCTAACGCACGAAAGGTGAGGGTGTCGGTGCCAGCAATAAGCGAAAACGTTTCAACTTCAAGAACGGCCATAGTGCTCCGATGAACTGGTGCGCCCTCTGGGGCTCGAACCCAGGACCTGCGGATTAAAAGTCCGTTGCTCTACCAACTGAGCTAAAGGCGCAATATGTGCTGTGTCACTCTATGCGATAGGCATGGTGTAACACCAAAGCATTGAGAACAATCGTGTTACCGGCACCGATTTCTCGGTGCCGGCTCACGAATGGGGTGATCGAGGGGACTTGAACCCCCGACCTCTAGGGCCACAACCTAGCGCTCTAACCGGGCTGAGCTACGACCACCATGTGGGCATTCAGTCTGCCACGCAACGCCGATTCTCCCAACCATCCGTACTGTTCAGTTCTGCTTCGGCGGGGCACATAAGAACTCGGGTAGCATGGTCGTAAGCCGTTAAGCGGGGTGTTATCCATGTCAGCAACGAATCGTACGTTGCACCAAAATTTGGCAGACAGAGCCAAAGAAATCACGCGGCGTGAGCTGCAAAAATATGCCGAGAGAACAACTGGATCTCAAGCGGCAACTGCGAGGGCGAAACAGGTGCTCCCTCTCGGTGTTCCATCCAGTCTTCAGTACTACGACCCGCATCCGGTTGTAGTGAAACATGCAGCCGGTGCGCGCATGATTGATGTCGACGGAAACGAGTACGTCGACTACAACATGGGCTTTGGTGCATTGTTTGCTGGCCATGTCAATCCCATGGTGCGTCAAGCGATTGAACGTCAGTTAAACGACGGAACGCTGTATGTCACGCCTGCTGAAATCACCGCAGATGTTGGTGAATTATTGGCTGCACGATTCGGACTTCCATTGTGGCGTTTCACCAACTCGGGAACTGAAGCGACAATGGATGCCATTCGTGTTGCACGCGGCGCAACTGGTCGCGACAAGATCGTGAAAGTAGAAGGTGGCTATCACGGCCATCACGACACCGTCATGGTTTCAATGAAGCCACCAATCGATGCTGCCGGACCGGCTGATCATCCGTTCTCTGTCCCATCAACTGCAGGAGTTGCGCGGTCCGCAATTGCAGACACCATCGTTATCCCATACAACGATGCGCAAGCACTAGAAGAAGCGCTTGCAGGAAACGATGTTGCAGCGTTCATTGTCGAACCAGTGATGGAAAACATTGGTATCTGTATGCCACAAATGGGATACCTCGAAGACGTGCGTCGCATTACTCGCGAACACGGAACCATGTTGATTTTCGACGAAGTAAAAACGGGCATTACTGCAGGATGGGGTGGAGCAACAGGAGTACTTGGTGTTGTCCCAGACTTGGTGTGTCTTGCTAAGAGCATCGGTGGCGGACTTCCACTTGGTGCATTTGGTGGAACTGAAGAATGCATGTCGCATATCAGCAACGGACGAGTTGTTCATATGGGCACATACAACGGAAATCCATTAGTCATGGCCGCCGCTGTTGCAGTGCTGTCACAGGTATGCACCAAAGAAGTGACAAACGCAACAGTTGCTCGTAACGCACAACTCATTGCTGCGTGTGACGACATCATCGCAAGTGCAGGAATCCCTGCGCATACAGTGCAATTTGGCGCAAAAGGTTGCATTACTTGGGCCGAAGAACCCATTCGCAACTATCGCGATTACAAGTCAACAGACTTCGATGTTGCGTTCGCGCAATGGATTCACGGAGTCAATCGTGGCATCTTGCTTCCACCAGGACTCGACGAACAATGGCTAATCTCAGTAATGCATTCGGAGGAAGAGGCACTTCGATACGCATCTGTTTTTGGAGAATTTGTTCATGAGCTCATTGCATGATCATCCACGTCCCGCACTAATCAAAATGTTGTTCCGCGGATTATTCCGACGGTGTGCATGGTGTGGCGGAAAAGGTTCGTTCTTTACGTCGTGGTACAAAAAAGCAGATCAATGCCAAACATGCGGCATGAATTGGGAGCGTGGGTACGAAGGCTATGAATTAGGCGCGGCAACAATGGGCGTCTTCATCACTTTCGGATCCATCATTTTCTGGCTCGTGTTGTCGGTGATTATCGGTATTGATCTCGTGCCATTGCTCATCGTGGCTGGCGTTCTCGCGGTGTGTGTCCCCATCGTCACCTATCCGCTCACGTACACGGTGTGGCAAGGGGTGGACCTTTTCATCCGGGCTCCGTCGGATGACGACATTGCTTCAGCCAAGGCTTGGCTGGCAGCCAAGGGTCGTTAGAACCCATTCTTTTCAAGGTCGCGGGGTATTTCCACCCCTAGCTGTGCCTGGCGCACATTGGGCCACGAAACAATGCTTGACCGAACAGGTGTTCGTAGTTACAGTGTTGTTGTTCGAACACACCCATTGCGTACAGTCCGCTCTTCCCAGAACGTCTGGGAAACCAAGAGCGGGAAAACCGAAAGGCACACACCATGACAACACCAAGCCCAGAACGCGACAAGGCACTAGACGCGGCCCTCGCCCAGATCGACAAGCAATACGGAAAAGGCTCCATCATGCGGATGGGCGAGAAGGGTTCCATGGCTATCGAAGCCATCCCCACGGGTGCATTGCCACTCGACCTCGCACTCGGAGTTGGCGGTCTGCCACGTGGCCGTGTGGTGGAGATCTACGGTCCAGAATCATCTGGTAAGTCCACACTGGCAATGCACGTTGTTGCAGAAGCTCAGCGCAACGGCGGCATCTGTGCATACGTCGACGCAGAACATGCAATGGATCCTGTCTATGCAAAGGCCATTGGCGTCGACATCGACCAATTGCTGATCTCGCAGCCAGACACTGGCGAACAAGCACTTGAAATTGCAGACATGCTTATTCGCTCCGGCGCACTCGATGTTGTTGTTATCGACTCAGTTGCCGCACTGACACCACGTGCAGAAATTGAAGGCGACATGGGCGATAGTCATGTTGGTTTGCAGGCTCGCCTTATGAGCCAGGCATTGCGCAAACTCACTGCAAACCTCAACAAGTCGAACACCATCTGTATCTTCATTAACCAGCTGCGCGAGAAGATCGGCGTTATGTTCGGTTCGCCAGAAACAACTCCTGGTGGTCGTGCGTTGAAGTTCTATTCATCTGTTCGCCTCGACATTCGTCGTATCGAAGCAATTAAGGATGGCGCTGAAGTCACCGGTTCACGTACCCGCGTCAAAGTGGTGAAGAACAAAGTTGCACCACCATTCCGCCAGGCTGAATTCGACATCATGTACGGCCAAGGCATTAGCCGCGAAGGCGCATTGCTAGACCTTGCAGTGGAAATGGCTATCGCTAAGAAATCTGGCGCATGGTTCACCTACGAAGGTGAGCAGTTGGGCCAGGGCCGTGAGAACGCAAAGAACTTCTTGCGCGAGCATCCAGAACTCATGGTCGATATGGAGCAGAAGATCCGCACTCTCGCCGGTTTGAATGGTGAAGTCGAAGCAGAATTCTCCGACAAAGACGAAGAGCCAATCGAGCTCGACTAAATAGACGTTGCTGTGGCGACACAGCCAATCGGGTTGCCACTCGAGTGAAGGCCAGTTCCTCTCCCAGGGAACTGGCCTTCTGGCATTCTCGGGTTCGGTTTCCATCCAGAGGGCAAGCGGGTGTCGGTAGCCTGAAGGGCGTGAGTGGAAAGACGCCAGAGTCATACATCGTGCGCACCTTTGGGTGCCAGATGAACGAACACGACTCAGAGCGAATCTCTGGTCTTCTGGAAACCGATGGCCTTCGCCGGGCGGAGTCTGACGACGATGCAGATGTCGTTGTTCTGAACACCTGCTGTATTCGTGAGAACGCCGACAACAAGCTGTACGGAACTCTTGGTCACCTCAAGACATGGAAAGACGCCAAGGACGGTCGTCGGATCGTGGTGGGCGGTTGCCTGTCACAAAAAGACAAAGACATCGTCCAGACTCGCGCACCATGGGTAGACGTGGTCATGGGAACACATAACGTGCATCGCACCACTGAGTTGCTGGCTCACTCCATTGAGAACGGTCCCATTACGGAAATTCTCGAAGAAGCAGTTCTTGATGATCATGCGCTGTTCCCAAGCGCCCTTCCTGCACGACGCGAAACGACATTCAACGCATGGGTCACCATTCAAATTGGTTGTGACAACACGTGCGCGTATTGCATCGTTCCTGCGGTTCGTGGCAAAGAAATCAGTCGTCCGTTTGCCGACATTGTCGCCGAGGTTCAGCATCTTGCATCTCAAGGCGTCACTGAAGTGACTTTGCTGGGGCAAAACGTCAACAGTTACGGACGTGACTTGTCGTTGGCTGCACGCCGAGACGGTGAGAACGTTGCAGCACGACCACAGTTTGCAGAACTGTTGCGAAGCGTTGGTGCGGTTGACGGTATTCGTCGAGTTCGCTACACCAGCCCGCACCCCAAAGACATGCGTATCGATGTGTTGCAGGCCATGTCAGAAACCTCTTCTGTGTGTGAGCACTTGCATTACCCATTGCAGGCCGGTTCAGATCGCGTGTTGTCCTTAATGCATCGCGGATACACGGGAGAGCGTTACTTAGAGCGCCTCGCTGAAGCACGTCGTCTCATACCCGACCTTGCGGTCACCACAGACATCATTGTTGGATTCCCAGGCGAAACAGAAGATGATTTTGTTCGCACATTAGAAGTCGCAGCCGAAGCAGATTTCGATTCCACCTTTACATTCATTTTCTCGCCACGAGAAGGAACCGAAGCCGCAAACATGGTGGATCATTTCGTTGACCCCGCAGTAGTTGCAGAACGTTTCGAGCGTTTGCGGGCAGTTGTCGAGCGTTCGGCATGGTTGAAGCATCAAGCGCGTGAAGGTCGTATTGAAGAGATTGTGGTGGAAGGGCCGAGCCGTCGTAACCCCAGCATCACTACGGGTCGTACACGTCAGAACAAACTGGTTCATTTCTCGTCACCCATTCCGTTGCGCCCCGGAACATATGCCACAGCAGAAATCACTCGTGGCGCGCCACATTTCCTCGAGGGCCGATTTGTTGAGGTGTTGGCAGAGCCAACGCACAAGATTCGTATTCCCGTTGCATCGGTGAACGTGTGACGTCTTCGCCATCGGTAGTGGTGCTTGGTCCCACTGCAAGTGGAAAAAGTGATGTTGCCATGGATTTGGCTACGTCGCGTGGTGGTTTCGAAATTGTGGCCGCCGACTCCATGCAGGTGTATCGCCACATGAACATCGGTACAGCGAAACCAACCGTGGACGATCAGCAACGCGTGCCTCATCACGGAATTGATATTGCTGACCCATCCGATGATTTTTCGGTGGCACAGTTTCTGCAACACGTTGAAGTAGCTCGTTTATCAATGAGAGAACGTGGAACCCGTGAATTAATTGTGGGTGGCACTGGTTTATATGTCACGGCTTTGGTGGATGGTTTGAACATGCCAGGGCAATGGCCAGAGATTCGTGAAGAACTCGAGAACAACGATGACACCGAGGCGCTGTTTGCCGAACTGCAACAGAAGGACCCTGTGGCAGCATCTCGAATGGAATCCAATAATCGCCGTCGCATCATTCGCGCACTCGAGGTGTGTCGAGGTAGCGGCACAACATTCAGTTCTTTCGGTTCAGGAATCACTCAATTTCCCGAGACGTCAACGGTGCTGGTGGGGATTCAGTGGGATCGTGACGTGCTGAGGCAACGAATTGAACAACGCGTCTGGAAGATGATGGAACATGGACTTGTTGACGAAGTACGAAGTTTGCTGACGCGTCCGCGCCCTCTCTCTAAAACTGCGTATCAGGCATTGGGGTACAAAGAAGTTATTGAAGGTCTTGCAGCGGGGGAGTCGGTCGAAAAAATGGTGGCCACCATCACATTGCGAACGCAGCAATTCGCTGTGCGTCAAGAACGCTGGTACCGACGCGACCCACGAATTCATTGGGTACAAGTACAGAAGGACCCAATTTCAGAAGTCACCCCTGTGTTGCACTCACTCCTGGCATAGTCTCTGTGTTGATGGAAGTCGTGCTCACTAAACACCACGGGTTAGAAAATGATTTCTTGGTGTACAACCTTGCCCAAGGTGAACCGGAAGAAGCGTGGCCAAACATTGCGCAACGTCTTTGCCATCGCAGCACGGGTATTGGCGCAGACGGATTGCTGTTGCTGTCAATTGCCGATGGCAATGCACTCACCATGCGTTTGTACAACGCAGATGGAAGCGTTGCTGAAATGAGCGGTAACGGAATTCGTTGTCTCGTTCAGGCTGCACATATTGCGTTGAAGAACGAAACTGGTGCCACGTATCACGTTCGTACTGACGCTGGCATGCGAGACGTCACGGTGGTGGCGCAAGAAGATGCCAACACATTGCTATTAAGTGTGGACATGGGCGTGGTCTCGCCTCTGCCGGAACCTGCCAACTGGGCTGCATTGGAATGTGACCCCATGCGGCCAGTGAGCCACGTGTCTCTCGGCAATCCACATTCAGTGGTGGGTGTTGAAGATGTGTCCATGGTGGATTTGAAGCGTCTCGGTGAACTAGTCCCGCATGTGAACTTAGAAATAGTTGAACCAGGTCCTGGCACCAATGCCATCACCATGCGTGTACACGAACGTGGTGCAGGAATTACTCGCGCATGCGGAACTGGTGCATGTGCAGCCGCAGATGCTGCGTTGCGATGGGGGCTTGTGCCTGCATCTGTGCGAGAAGTGATTGTGCACATGGATGGCGGTATTGCTCGTGTGCACGTGTCCACCGATTCTGTTGCAACATTGACAGGACCTGCAGTTCACATTGGAACGGTGTCGGTCAGCGTGTGAGTAATCCGTACCAGGAGGCCCTTGGCCAGACCCTCATCGAGCGTTCGTTTCGCGAACGCATCGTGCTGGTGGGTGTCACTCTTGCCGGACATACAGATGACGAAACCGAAGAGGGTCTCGACGAACTGTCCTTACTTATTGATACCGCTGGTGCAGATGAAGCTGCGCGAGTAACACAACGCAGGGATACTCCTGATCCTGCGTTTTATATCGGTAAGGGAAAAGTTGATGAGTTGCGCGAAGTCTGTTTGGCCATTGATGCCGACACGGTGGTGTTCGACAACGAGTTAACACCTGGTCAGCAGTACAACCTTGAACGTGCATTGGGTCGTACAGCGCTAGACCGTACCGCTGTCATTCTCGACATCTTTGCTCAGAACGCGCACACTCAAGAAGGTA
Source organism: uncultured Bifidobacterium sp. (assembly GCA_964599815.1). Taxonomy (GTDB): domain Bacteria; phylum Actinomycetota; class Acidimicrobiia; order Acidimicrobiales; family Ilumatobacteraceae; genus UBA2093. The sequence goes on from CAZRHK010000008.1 coordinate 25,374, forward strand.
AGGCGCAAGTGGAGCTGGCCATGTTGCGGTATCGACTTCCGCGATTACGTCGTGGTGCAAAGGCCGGATTGTCGCAACAGGGTGGTGGAATTGGTACACGCGGTCCTGGTGAAACACGGTTAGAAGTAGATCGTCGTCGCATCATGCGTCGAATTGAAAAACTTGAACGCGACCTGAAAGATCTGCAGCGCACGCGACTCACGCAACGCAAGGGTCGTAGTCGAAGTGGACTTGCTTCGGTTGTCATTGTGGGATACACCAACGCAGGCAAATCAACATTGCTGAATGCACTCACGCGCGCCGGAGTTCTTGCAGAAGATCGTCTCTTCGCAACCCTAGATCCCACCACGAGACGCCTCTCTCTCCCGGGTGGTGAACCAGTGCTGCTGACAGACACTGTCGGTTTTATTCGCCAACTACCTCACGGTCTCATTGAGTCGTTTAAAAGCACATTGGAAGTGGCATCTGAAGCTGACATGTTGGTGCATGTTGTTGATGGAAGTTCCACATATCCGGAACATCAAATCACTGCAGTACGCGAGGTGTTGGCCGAGATTGGGGCCGATTCAGTTCCAGAGTTCATCGTGTTCAACAAAGCAGACATGCTCGACGACCACGGGGCAGCGTTGGTAGAGGAGTATCAGGGCTCTGTGGCTGTTTCGGCTCTCACTCATCAGGGAATCGACGTGTTGTTGCGCCGCTTGGCCGATCGCATGCGTGCCATTAGCCGCATTACAGAACTAGTGGTGCCGTTTGACCGCGGCGACATTGTGGCGTCGGTTCATCGTGAAGGTGAAGTGGTGTCCATTGAAGAGGCAGAGTCTGGTCTGCGAATTCGTGCCCGATTGTCCGAAGCATCGGTGGGTCGCCTTCGCGAGTTCGTTGTGAGTGTGGTCGATGGTGGAAACTTAGAGAACCATGGCTGACACCAATAGAGATCAGGTGGGATTTGTTCCACCGCCGTACCCATTCGATCGCTTAGATGCATTTCAGAAGATTGCATCCGATCACGATGGCGGAATTGTCGATTTGTCTATTGGAACTCCATGTGACCCGCCGCCAGATGCCGTTGTTGCTGCACTTAGTCAGTCGGGTTCAGAGCGCGGTTATCCCGCATCGATTGGAACAGAAGCGTTGCGTCGCTCTATTGCACGTTGGATGGGTCGACGTTTCGGTATCGATGTTCCCGTGTCGCGTATCGCAGCGTGTATTGGTACGAAAGAATTCGTTGCAACAACTCCGCAGTACATGAAGTTGCGTCGACCTAATCGAGACACAGTTATTTATCCCGCTATCGCATACCCCACATATGAGATGGGTGCTCAATTGGCTGGACTTCGTGCATTACCAGTTCCTATGAATGCAGAAGGACACATGGACTTTGCGTCGTTGTCGCAAGACGACATTGATCGCGCACTCATGGTGTGGGTGAATAGTCCCAGTAACCCCACTGGTGGGCTGGACGACTTGAAGTACGCCGCTAATTGGGGTCGCAAGAACAACGTTCCTATCTTCAGCGACGAGTGTTACACCGAATTCACATGGGCAACTGGCGCGCAATCAATCTTGCAACATGGTCTCGATGGCGTGATTGCCGTGCATTCGTTGTCGAAACGCTCAAACCTTGCGGGCGTGCGTGTTGGTTTTTATGCCGGTGACGCAGAGATTGTCGATTACTTGAAGGAAGTTCGTAAGCATGCGGGCTTCATGGTGCCTGGGCCAGCGCAAGCAGCTGCGGTAGCGGCATTGGACGACGATGCACATGTGGCCGTACAGCGCGATAGATACAAGTCGCGTTTGGAGATGATGGCCACCACGTTGTCTAAATGGTCGGGCATTGACATCTCGATGCCCGACGGTGGTTTCTATTTGTGGTTCCCCGTTGATGACGCGTGGGCGTTCACAGAAAAGTTGGCACGCGAGGGTGGGGCATTGGTGAGTCCTGGCGATTTCTACGGACCAGATGCATCACGCTTTGTTCGTGTGGCCGTGGTGCAACCAGATGCAAAACTGAACCTTGTTGCACAACGCTTGCGTTAAGAACTCTCTACGAGAGTTTCAAAAACATCTTTTCCACTTCTTCAATTGAGTAGCCAGTTGCTGCTGATTCTTCAGGATTTTGTAAGCAGTGGGTGAGTCCCGATGCCAACATTTTGAAACCAACTTGCTCCATAGCTTTTGTGACCGCAGCTATTTGCGTCACAATGTCGCGACATTCGCGATCTTCTTCCAGCATGTTCTGAATGCCGCGGACCTGGCCCTCAATGCGTCGCAAACGTGTGCGAAGGTCTGCTTTTACTGTGTCGTCAATTTTCATGATCAGCCCTTTCGGCGTCCGAAGAATCCGCGTTTCCCTGCATTGCTAGCAGGTGTATTGTCGCGACACGTACAACGGTCGGACTTGGCCACATGGCCCAACACTTGTTCAACGTGGGCTCCGCATCCGGCCCATGACGGGCGGCCACACTTCTTGCATGTCACTTGTCTGCACATACCCCATAGGGTATCATCAAATTCATGACGAAGTCGACAATGTTCTTTCAGCAGTACTACCTCGAGTGTTTGTCCCACGCCAGTTACATGGTGGGAGACACGGTTACCGGAAGAGCGGTTGTGGTGGATCCACAACGCGACATTCAGCAGTATCTCGAAGATGCAAAGGCGAATGGTCTCACCATTACGCATGTAATTGAAACTCACTTTCATGCCGACTTCTTGTCTGGTCATCTTGAGCTTGCAGCCGCTACTGGCGCTGCAATTGTTTATGGTCGCGCTGCCGAGGGTCGTGTTGAGTTTGATGCAACGTTCCTTGATCACAACGACCACATTTCGTTGGGTGCAGTAGATGTAGAGATACTCGCAACGCCCGGTCATACTCCAGAGAGCATCAGTGTTGTGATCCGTGAAAATGGACCGAACGACACACCGCATGCTGTGCTCACCGGCGACACATTGTTCATCGGAGACGTGGGTCGTCCTGACTTGCTGGTCTCAGTGGGAGTGACTGCAGATGATCTGGCACACGATTTGTTTGCATCGCTTCACGACAAACTGTTGAAACTGCCAGATTCCACATTGGTGTATCCGGCGCATGGTGCGGGCTCATCGTGTGGAAAGCAATTATCTACTGAGACCGTCTCCACTATTGGTGAACAACGTCGTACCAACTATGCGCTCGCGCCAATGGTGATTGATGACTTCGTTGAAATCGTCACGGAAGGTCAGAACGTTGCGCCGTTGTATTTCCCTTTTGCAGCTAACCGCAATCGCCAAGACCGTCCATTGCATCACGACGACACTCCTGTCATTGAGTTGTCGTTGCCAGAAGTGATGCGACTTCAAAAGAATGGAACCGTCATCATCGATTCGCGCGACGACTTGGCATTTGCTGCGGGTCACATTCGCGGTTCTGTGAATGTTGGCCTAGGTGGTCGATTCGCTGAATACGTGGGCGAAGTCATGACACCCGGAACATCAATCGTTCTTGTCACCGAACCAGGAAAAGAACAAGAGTCGCGCACTCGACTCGCTCGCATTGGGTTCGACAATGTGCTTGGCGCACTTCGCGATCCCATTGCCACCATGATGCAAAACCCAGACCACGTGGGAAAGCTGTCTCGCTTGTCGGTAGAGGCGTTGGCTGAGCGCATGGCGTCGGTGCGAGATCTTGTGGTGATTGACGTGCGCAATGGAGGCGAAACAGCCCTTGGCATGTTGCCTGGCGCGCGCAATATTCCCTTGCCTGCACTGTTGAACTCACTTCCAGAACTGGACCCGAATGTTCCTGTGGTGGTGAATTGTGCGGGCGGCTATCGCTCTGCCATTGCATCAAGCTTGTTGAAGTCTCACGGCTTCGTTGATGTGTCTGATCTCATCGGTGGATACAACGCCTGGGCCACCAGCAATATCCCCACGTATCTTCCACGAATCGATGTCACCGAAGTTCCATCTAGAACTGAATCGGTGTTATTGGATTGTCGTGAACAAGATGAATGGGAAGAATCGCATATCGCTGGTGCGATTCATGTTCCAATGATTCAACTACCAGAACGACTGAGCGAAATTGACACAACGAAAGAAATCATTTGTGTGTGCAGAAGCGGCAACAGATCTGGGAAAGTTGCTGCGTGGCTGTTGAACAACGGCTATCGCGCCGTGAACATGACGGGCGGAATGCTGGCGTGGAAAGACGCCGGATTGCCTATTGCCTAAGTGAATTTATTTGAGTGAACGCATCACGGTGACAACTTTGCCGAACACCGTGACTTCATCTGATGAGAACACCATTGGCTTCATAGAGGAGTTAGCTGGCACCAATGTGATGCTGTTGCCAGACTTCTTGAAGGTCTTCACTGTTGCTTCGTCTCCAGGAATTCCTGCAACAACAATGTCGCCATTGTCTGCCACTTGTTGCTGACGAGCAACAACGAAGTCGCCATCCAAAATGCCGGCGTCGATCATGGAGTCTCCACGAACCCGCAACATAAACAGGTCGCCTTCGCCCGTGAAGTCGGTGGGCAGCGGAATGAGGTCTTCAACATTTTGCTGAGCCAACACATTGGTTCCAGCAGCGACATCACCAATGAGCGGAACGTGACGCGAAGGGCGACGCTCCATGGCAACTTCTGAGTTGGTGTCGAAGCGAACCTCGATGGCGCGTGGCTTGGTTGGGTCGCGGCGCAGGAAGCCCATTTTCTGCAGGGTGGCAAGGTGGTTATGCACTGTGGAGGGGGAGTTGAGCCCTACTGCTTCGCCAATCTCGCGCACGCTGGGCGGGTAGCCCCGGTCTTGCATGCTCTTTTCGATGACGTGGAGGATTTGGCGCTGGCGTTCGGTGAGGGCTTCAGACATGGGGATGAGCGTACAGGTGTTCGCCGGTCAGGTCAAACACCTGTTCGTGGAACAAATGTTCGGCTAGGGGGTTGACACCGAACACTTGTTCGGGCAAACTTACGAACACCCGTTCGCTACGGTGACAACCACATAGACCGCCCGGTCCCATAACCCCACTATTGAAAGGACACAGTCATGGCAGCCACCATTGATCCTCTTCTCTTCACCGCCACAGCACATTCAGCTCGTGGTACCCGTTCAGCGGTTCGCCCCAGCGAGGCCACGTTCCGTCGTCGCCGTCGCGTGGTGGGCGCCACCTTGGTATTCGCTATCGCATCGGTCGTCATTACGTCCGGTGCCTTTGCATCAAACCCCACGCCTGAAGATCAGGCTGTGCCACGCACCGTCGTCGCCAAGAGTGGAGACACGTTGTGGGATATCGCTCGCACCCTCGTTCCACAGGGCAGCGTTGCCGATTTGGTCAGTGAAATGGTGCGCCTCAACGGTGCTCGCATTGAGCCCGGCCAAATCATTCGCATTCCGTAATTAATTCAAACTTTTTGTCAGAAACAGACAGAAAGTTAACGGCGGGTCATTTATAGTCACTTTTCGTGCATTGCCCCGTTTGCCGACACGACGACACCAAGGTGATCGATTCACGATCCACCGAGGACGGGTCAGCAATCCGCCGTCGCCGCTCCTGTCCAGAGTGTGCATACAGGTTCACCACATACGAACGTTTAGAGAGTGCGCCTCTCATGGTGGCAAAACGTTCCGGTGGTCGCGAACCATTCGACCGGGCAAAAGTGGTGTTTGGTGTTCGTTCTGCATGCAAGGGTCGACCAGTCGACGATGTGCAAATTGATGCACTCGCAGAAATGGTGGAAGAAGACATGCGTCTTGCTCAGATGGCAGGAACAGAGGTCACCTCGTCCACTGTGGGTCACGCAGTTCTCGAACATCTTCGCGAGCTGGACAAAGTTGCCTACGTGCGATTCGCAAGCGTCTACAAAAACTTTGACGACACGTCTGACTTCAGTCGTGAACTTGCATTGCTGAAGCAGTCGTAATTTTTTCGTATCGCGCAAACACAAAATTGTCGCGAACCACTGTGTTGGAGAGTGTGAAGCGCCGCAATGCGTGTGGTGCCAATGACAGCGACGGCCCGCGAGATCCAGTGAGCTTCGGTGAGAAGGTCAGATTGATGACGTCCACCACGTCTGCGTCAAGCAGTGCGCCATTGAGTTGTGGTCCACCTTCCACGTGAATGATTCCTTCGGGTAGTTGTTCAACAACTGCAGCAAAATCAATAGTGGTTGTGCCAGCTCGGATGCTGTCCACGGGAACATCTGGTGCGGTCGTGGTGGTCACTATGAAACCTGCACCCAATGTGAAGAGTGGAGATGAAAAGTCCAGGTCGCACGAATGGGTAACAACGCCGATGCGGAGGCCTTCTTTAGAAGGAGGTCCGTACTTTTCGTGACGAGCCGTTCCCGCACCAACGAGAACTATGGCTGCCTGTTGGCGAAGCCCGAGAAGATGCGCTTGGTCTGCTGGGCCGCCAAGGGGTCGAGACCGACCATTGACATCAATCGCGCCGTCTGGCGTGGAAATCATGCACACCTCAACACTGCGACTCATGGTGTCAGTGTACGAACACTGATGGCAAGAGTCCGGTGGCGTGGCAAAGTGTGGATATGACTGAATCAGCCAATCGCACCGTTTTCCGGACCTGCCCGTTATGTGAAGCCACATGCGGTCTTGAGATCACTGTGAATCCGCAAGAGCAGGTGGTGCGAATTCGCGGCGACCAAAAAGATGTTTTCAGTCATGGCTTTATTTGCCCGAAGGGCAGCACGTTGAAGCAACTACATGAAGACCCCGATCGCTTGCGCACTCCACTTGTGAAGCGCAATGGCGTTCATGTTGAGGTGTCGTGGGAAGAAGCGTGGGAAGAAGTGGAACGCGGTTTCATGGGGGTCATTGAACGTCACGGACGTGGCGCGTTGTCTGCCTATTTAGGAAACCCCAACGCTCACAACTTGGGTCCACAGCTATACACCAGCGCAATGTTGAAGTCGATGGGATCACGCAACATTTTTTCCGCGTCATCTGTTGATCAGATGCCCATGCATGTGGCTGGTGGATTCATGTTTGGAACAGCACAAAGCATTCCTGTGCCAGATCTTGACCACACTGATTACTTATTGATGTTGGGTGCTAATCCGTATGCGTCTAACGGAAGTTTGTGTACTGCACCGGATTACCCCGGTCGCATACAAGCCATTCGTGCACGTGGTGGAAAAGTTGTGGTGGTTGACCCACGCCGTACGAAAACTGCAGAAGAGTCTGATGAATGGGTGTCCATTCGCCCAGGAACAGATGGGCTCTTCATGTCTGCATTGCTTCATGTGATGTTTGCAGAGAACATTGCAAAAGTAGAGCCACGCATTGCGGCTATCTCTAATGGTCTTGAAGAACTTCGTGCAGTTGTTGCCCCGTTCTCGCCCGAAGCAGTCACTGGAATCACTGGTGTTCCGGCAGATGTCATCACTCGTATTGCTCGCGAGATGTGCGCGGCACCAACAGCTGCGGTGTACGGACGAATTGGTGTTAACACCGTGTCGTTCGGAACACTGAATGCGTGGTTGGTGAACGTGTTGAACATTGTCACTGGCAACTTCGACAAGCGTGGCGGTGCAATGATCACCACGCCACTTGCGGGAAGTGCCACCACTCGCGGAACAGCTGGAAAAGGCAAGGGATTTGCGACTGGTCGCGGACATAGTCGTGTGAGCAAAAAGCCTGAAGTTCTTGGTGAATATCCCGTAGCTGTGATGGCCGAAGAGATCATGACACCGGGCGATAACCAAATTCGTGGGGCTATCACCATTGGCGGAAACCCAGTCATGTCAACACCGCACTCTGTGCAGCTTGATGAAGCATTCGCAAGCCTCGAGTTCATGGTGTCTGTAGATATTTATCTCAACGAAACAACTCGACATGCAGATGTCATTCTTCCGTCGCCATCTGCTCTTGAGAAGAATCATTACGACGTTGGTTTGTACACGTATGCGGTGCGCAATGTTGGTAACTACAGCGAGCCAGTGTTGCAGAAAGATGCATTACAACCAGATGAATGGGAAATCATTTTGAAGTTGGGTGGAATTCTTCAAGGTCTTGGCGCGTCGTGCGATGTATCTGCGCTTGACGACAACATGATTTCTGCAATGGTGACGTCGGCCGTTGCGAATTCTTCGTCTCCCATTTCGGGACGCGATGCGGATGAAATCATTGCGGAACTTTCCAAAGATGGTCGTCGCGGCACTGCGCGCATTCTTGATTTCATGTTGCACACAGGACCATATGGCGCAGCTTTTGGTGCAAATCCAAATGGATTGTCGCTTGATGTGATGTTGGCAAACCCACATGGTGTTGACATGGGGCCGCTTGAGCCGCGTTTCCCTGAAGCGTTGCGCACAGCATCTGGAAAAATTGAAATTGCACCAACACAATTGTTGGACGACATGCAGCGTTTACATGCATCGTTGACAACACCAACGCGACACGACATGGTTCTCGTTGGTCGACGCGAGTTGAAGTCAAACAACTCATGGATGCACAACATCAACGTGTTGACCAAAGGATCGTTGTCGTGCACCGCGCATGTTCATCCAGAAGATGCGCAACGTTTTGGAATCACAGATGGCGCAACGATTCGCATCAAGAGTCGTGTTGGTGAAATTGAGATTCCTGCCGAAGTCACCGATGCGGTACGCCAAGGTGTGGTCAGCGTGCCTCACGGCTGGGGTCACGGAGTCCCGGGTACCCAGATGGCCGTGGCGGCAGCCAAGGCCGGTGTGAACTCGAACATCCTCACCGATGACAAGGAAATTGACCCCTTGTCGGGCAACGCGGTGTTGAACGCCATCCCTGTGACCCTCCACGCGGTCTGAGAGGGCTCTGTTGTCCCCAGGACGGGCGTACTTCTCCACATGTAGCCCACAACGCAATCCACTGAAAAACATGGGGTTTCCCCAGAAAAAAACTTCAATTCACATGGATGTCCACTTCCAATCCACAGGGGTGTGGCCGTAGGTTCACGGGGTAGTCGGTAGCGGCCGCGAGCCATCGGATGTGGGGGGAGAAGTTCATTTCGAACCTGGGACCGGGCGGTCTCGGACCTGGTGGTACGCGCCGCCGCCGCGCTACAAAAAAGAATTTTGCGAGGGTCGTTGACAAAGGTGTAACTACAGTGCTGTAATCTCACAACCTCTTGTGGGTTACTCGCAAAAGGGGGAGGGTCACCCACTACATCTTGTGGTGGGAGCGTCTCTCCCAACACATATCGGTCTCTCGACCACCAAAATCACGCCAAGTAGGAGAAATCATGTCACTCGCACCAGATCGCTTGTCCATCGGCATCGGCCGATTCTTTACCACCCCGGGTGTTCACCCGTACGACGAGGTGGCATGGGAAAAGCGTGACTCGCGCATCACCAACTGGCGTGATGGCTCCGTGGCGTTCGAACAGCTCGACGTGGAGTTCCCTGTCTCTTGGTCATTGAACTCCACCAACATCGTGGCTCAGAAGTACTTCCGCGGTACCCCAGGCACCCCAGAGCGTGAGAGCAGCATGCGCCAGGTCATCGACCGCGTTGCCGACACCATCACCACATGGGGCATCGAAGGTGGCTACTTCGTGGACAACGAAGAAGCAGAAGCATTCCGCGCAGAACTCAAGTTCATCCTCGTCACACAGCGTGCAGCATTCAACAGCCCTGTGTGGTTCAACATT
>CAZRHK010000009.1:0-33041 GCA_964599815.1 uncultured Bifidobacterium sp.
AGTGCACAAGGACACGCAATGATGAGAACGCTGACAGCAGCAGTAAAAGCTTTGGTGGAATCTCCGTCAAAGAACATCCATGCGGCCAACGTGGCCAGACTGATTCCGAAAACGGTTGGCACGAAAATGCTGGAGACCTTGTCTGCAACGCGTTGCACCGGTGCTTTCGTGGCCTGTGCATCTCGCACAAGTTTGGCCATGCGCGCAAATGTTGTCTCTGAACCAACTCGAGTTGCGCGTACTAACAATCGGCCGTTTTGGTTAACGGTTGCTGACGTAACGGGGTCACCAGGCTCTACATCTACTGGCACGCTTTCACCCGTGATCATGCTCATGTCAATGCTGCTAGTTCCCTCGGCTACCACACCATCTGCAGCAATTTTCTCTCCAGGCCGAACGACCAAAATGTCGTCAATGCGCACTACCGATGCGGGAATGGAAACCTCTTGTCCATCGCGTAACACCGTGGCGTACTTTGCACCCATTGCCAACAAGGATCGCAAGGCATCTCCTGCGGAGTTCTTTGCACGCATCTCCAGAAAACGACCCAACAAAATGAATGCAGTAACGGTGGCTCCCACTTCGAAGTACACATGAGACTGACCAGGCATCTCCATGGTGAGACCACCCATGGAATGCATGGTGTCTAGTGCGTCGCCAAACACCATGGCCCACACACTCCATGCAGTTGCTGCAATCACGCCAACGCTAATGAGGGTGTCCATACTGCTTGCACCTTGCAGTGCATTCTTGAATGCCGTGCGGTGAAACGGCCATGCACACCACGTGACAACTGGGGCTGCCAATGCCATAGCCCACCACTGCCAACCGTCAAATTGAAAAGACGACACCATGCTGAGAAGAACAACGGGCACAGAGAACACAAGGGAGACGAGAAGTCGTAATTGTGCTACTCGTAATGACTTGCTGAGATCTTCATCAAAAGATTCATCATCTACAGCATGTGCTGAGTATCCGATGTTCGAAATTGCTTGAAGGACTACTTCTTTAGATTGTGACTCGCCATCGAAAGCAACCATGGCGGTCTCGGTGGCGTAGTTGACAGCGGCTTCTACGCCGTCAATCTCGTTGAGTGTCTTTTCAATACGCGCAGCACACGCAGCGCATGTCATTCCCTGAACAGCAAGTTCAATTTCAATGATCTGATTCGGGGGGATCGTGACACTCATTACCTATTTACCTACCACCAAAGTCTGGATGTCGCTTTTCAAGAAAGGCTTGAATTCCCATTTGTGCCACATCTGACACCGCAGCATCCGCCATCACAGCACTTGCAAAGTCATATGCATCCGAGACATTCATACCAACTTGCTCGTAATACGTCTTCTTGCCGATTGCTTTAGATTCCACCGAACCACGTGTTGCACGATTCAGCAAATCCAGAACTGCTTCGTCAAGTTTGTCATCGTCAACTACAGAGTTAATGAGGCCCCACTGTTCTGCAACTTCTGCGGGGATGACATCCCCCGTCAACGCCATCTCCATTGCACGCTTCGGAGGCAGTGAACGCGACACCGCAACAAGCGGCGTATGACAAAACAGTCCACCCTTGCCGCCTGGCAATGCAAAACCGGCAGAGCGACCCGCCACGGCGAGGTCACAAGTGGCAACCAACTGACAACCAGCGGCGGTAGCCAGTGCATGAACCTTCGCAATGATTGGTTGAGGAAGGTTGTGCATCAATTTCATGAGATACGAGCACACGGTGAAGAGTTGTTGCGCATCAGCCTGTGATGCTTGGAACATGTCGCCAAAGTTGTGACCAGCGGAAAATACGGGCCCTTCGGCTGCAAGGATGATTCCGCGTGCGTCGGACTGGCCAGCTGTGGTGAAGGCATCAATCAATTGGTGCAACACATCAAGCGATAAGGCATTGCGTTTAGCCGGGTTGCACAACATGATCGTGGAGAAATCGCCATGGCGGTCTACTCGAACTGCACCGGTCATCTCATACCTCCAGGACGAACGATGATGTTGTGCGCCCTCTGGGGCTCGAACCCAGGACCTGCGGATTAAAAGTCCGTTGCTCTACCGACTGAGCTAAAGGCGCCTATTGCGCCTTTCAGGCTAGTTGGATTCACCTGATTTTGAACGATCAATGGGTCGTTTGTTGGTCTCCGATCAAGGAGCCAATATGAACTCGCGAATCACGCGGAATGCCTTTTCGGGCTCGTCCCGCCACACTGAATGACCCGAATTGGTGAAACGCTCGTAACGCACGAGGTGAGGTGGGAGTGCTTTCACCATGTCTTCGCTATCTGCAACTGGTGTGATGGGGTCATGGTCGCCCACCATCACCATGACAGGGCACCTCACGTTTGGAAGTTCATCTAAGAAATCCATGCGATGCCATGCGCCGCCTTTTTCATGGAAGCCCACCACGGCTTCTGGCCGAAGAATGCTGGTTCGTGGATGTGTTTGGGGCGTGGTGTTGTACAGCGTCATGCACACTTCTGAGAATTCAACTATTGATTCAAAAGTGCAGACATCGATGAGTGCCCGTTTGGCACATTCAACTGCGTTATCTCCACCAAGCTTTCGAAACATTTCCAATGAACGTTCGTGTGTAATGCGAGCTTGCGTGCTCGCCAACACAACTTTTCCCGGAACATCTGGATGACGAGTTGCCAAAACTCCTGCCACCATTCCACCAGCAGAGTTTCCAAGAACTATTGGTTTCACTATTCCTAGGAGACGACATAGTTCGGCAACATCGTCTGCCCAACTTTCAATGGAGTATTCGTTGTTGACGGGAGGTTCGCTACGCCCACATCCAGCCATATCCAGAAAGATGATCTGTGCAATGTCTGATAAGTGATCAAAGATGGGTCGATACACGGTGTGATCTGACCCGCCGGGACCACCGTGCAGCAGAATCAATGTTGGCTTTTCTTTTATCTCCGCCCCATCGATTGTGAGATGACTTCCAAGTACTTCGAAGAAGAGATTCTTCCCACGTACTTCCATCAACATGACAATGCCTTACGAGCTTCAACTGGGTCTGGTGTGTAGCCGGGAGTGTCGCGACAGAACTCCACCATGATGCCATTGGGGTCCACGTAATACAGAGAATGACACCAACCGTGATCAACATCCATGATTGGCTCAAACCCACCTGCAGATAATGAAGCACGTGCTTGCTCTTGCCGTTCTTTATCTGCGTTGAACGCAATGTGGTTGACCCAGATAGGTAATCCAACCGAATCAGACAAATCCGATTTCCAATCTGGCTTCTCCCCCATTCCATGCATATCGAAGAACGCAATGCACGAACCATCTCCTAAATCAAAGAACAAATGTCGGAAGAAGGACTCTGTGTCTGGAATTCGAGTGACTTCTGTGTGCACTAGGGGGAATCCACACAAATCTTCATAGAAATGTCGCGTTGCTTCAGGGTCTTTACACGCATAAGCAACATGATGAAGACCCACTGGACGTTGTTTCGATTCGCTCATCGGACTCTCAGCTTCATTCGGGGACCATCAGGCCCATCTACTTCTGTCATCGTTTCTTCACGATTATCAAACTCAAGACGCAGTGCCTTTGTCATCACTGCATGCATGTCATACATCGCCGTGATGTAGGTGAACTCAAGTATCTCTTCATCGCTGAGATGCTTCTTCAGAACATCAAACACTCCGTCGGCCACTCGCCCACCGTCGTAGACAAGTGCGTCGGTATATGCGAGAACAGCGCGTTCAATCTCTGAAAAACATGATGCCGCTTGCCAATGCGGAATGGCCTCAATTTTTTCTTCACTCACTCCAACTGCACGCGCAGACTTGCAATGTTGGGAGAAAACAAACTGGCTAGCGCGCGCCCAACCAACACGAGTTTGACCCAACTCACGAAGTTGTGGATCAAGCGTTCGCTCACGACTGCGATACAACACAAACCCGCGCATAGCGTGGTCGAAAATTTCGGGAACTAGCGCAAATACTGTCCACCAATCACCCGGAGTCCCGGTTGCTGTTCCTGGTTGCGACACTGGATCTCGATCACCGAACAATAGGTCGTACGTTGGCAACACACTCTCGTGAGCCTCGGCTCGCGGAACTTGACGTAAACGTGGCATATGAACCCCCTCAAGGAATTCTGCCACAGGTCAATACGGTGCAGTTCTGCTGACCTATTTCTCCTGAAGTCGCCGGAAACCCTCATCCAGGCTTACGCGCGGAGACCAGCCCAACAATGCTTTGGTCTCGGAGATATCAAACCAATGCGAGATTCCCAGTTGGTACGCAGTGAAGCGAGTGAGTGGTGGTTCACTGTTTGGCCTCAACTTGAACAGGGTCTCAATGATTGACCCAAGAATTACTGCTGCCCGTAACCCCACAGATTTTGGCTCGCACGAAATGTTGTACGCATCGCAAATTGATTCCACCAACTGCGCCACTGTTCGTGGTTCTCCATTACTCACTACTAATGCGCGACCATTCAGTGATTCGACAACACCAATGCGTTCCACTGCACATGCAATGGCCTCGCCAACGTTGTCAACATATGTGCTGTCAACAACCGCCTTGCCTTTATTCACCAACACAAGACGTCCAGCTCTAGCTCGTTCAACGATGCGACCAACTAGTTGCGTGTCGCCAGGGCCCCACACCAAATGGGGTCGTAATGCCACAGTTGCTATGCGAGAGTCATTAATGACATTTCGCTCGGCAACTGATTTTGTTTGCGAATAGAAACCCAATACATCGTCTCGTGCTGGCGGTGATGCCGCGCCTTCCACTGGCGTGGTGCTGTACGACACCGATGGCGATGAGAGATAAACCACGCCACGACAACCTGCATCGACGGCGGCATTGACAACATTGGCGGTCCCGACAACATTGGTCTCATAGAAATCGTCATACGAACCAACGAGTCCCACGCGAGCGGCCGCATGGACAACAACATCGCAGCCCTCCACCGCCGAGCGAACTATCGCAGCATCTCGAATGTCCCCCCGAAAGACGGTGACAGGCAAATCGGTATTGCCTCGCTGCAACACATTTACTGCATGGCCACGTCGCAACAGTTCTTCCACTGCGTTGCGCCCAATCATTGATGTTGCGCCCGTGACCAAGACTCTCATTGTTTAGCCAATTGTTCTGTGGCCCACGTAGAAAGCTGAGTGCGGTCAATCTTTGAATTGTGTCGACGATCAACGGGCAGCTCTTTTTTGTACAGCACAGCATCTACAAGTGGGAACATTGCCTTAATCTTCGTCGTTGTCGAGGAATCTGCATATCCACTTGTTGAGCCATCACACAAAATGACAACTAGTTTTTTCTCGACTTTATGCATGACCCCCACTGCGGCTGCCATGACGTGAGGGAAGCTTTTCTCCACTGCTTGCTCAATGGGCACGGGAGTAACAACGGAATCCTGCAAATGAATCACATGTGCGATTCGACCCTCTATGAAGAGACCATTATCAACGTGACCCACGTCGCCCGTTCGGTGCCACTCACGATCCTCGTGTACTACACGAGCATCTCGATGACGGCGCCAATGCTGGTCGTATCCACGCGACAACCATGGTCCTGTCACAAAGACTTCGCCCGTCTCTCCGTGTGGAAGTGGTGCGACATCGTCGCCATGGTTCCAACCAAAGGGCAAGATCATGATGTTGACATTGGGTAATGGTTTCCCAACTGGAACACCACGTGCTGATGTTGATTCTCCACGAACGCCATCGGACACAATCAACATTTCCGTCATGCCGTACGGGCTAAAGAAATCAGCATTAACAAAAGACTTTTTGGCTTCCTGAAGAAGTGTGTCTCCCACCGGAGCACCAGCAGACATCACACATCGCACAGATTGGAATGTCTCTCTTCCCTTGACCACATTCTTCAACGGTGCAGGAGCAGCAAACAAGATTGTTCCATTCACACCATTGAGCGCAACACGAAGATTCTCTGCCGACAACTTTCCTGGTGCAAGCACATTTACTTTTGGAAGACCAACTCCCACTCCCCATGCAGGCCCGTACAAGGCGAAGGGAATATACGCAGCAGCAATTCCATCTTTGTCGGTTATTGAAAATTGCTTCTGAATAGCATGCGCTAGAGCGCACAATTGACCATGTGTGTACACCACACCTTTAGCTGGACCAGTTGCGCCAGAGGTGTACAGCACAGCTGCTACCGATTCCGGTGACACGTCTGGTACACCACTATCTACTTGCGTGGTGAATGACGTCATCTCAATAACGTCGAGACGTGTAGCTCTATACGCAAGATGTAACAATCGCGCCACAACACGTGTCGCACGTTGGGTGAGAACAAACTGTGGATGACTCTCGCGCAATGCGCGACGCATGTTCTTTATTCCCAAACCTGGATCAGCAACAACTGGAACTACGCCTTCTGCCCAGCACGCATAGATGAACGCAATTGTTCTCTCATCAAACGGCGCCAAAATCGCCACCCGATCACCCGCCTGAGCATTCTTGGCTCGTAAACCTGCCCGAGCATTCTGAATATATGTATTGAGTTCTTTCCACGTGGTCCGCACGTTTCCTTTGGCAGAAAACACCGCAACGTCAGATGGTGTGCTGAGCGCACGTCGACGCACCGCAGCGTTCAGGTCTGGGATGTGTTCGAAGACGCCAGTATTAGTTGCGAAAACACTGCGTACATCGCCTTTGTTCTCCAGCCATTCACGAACAAGATGGGGAGCATCGGGGTGTTCCGGCGAAAGATGCCCTGTTTCTAATGTGATGGTGTCTGCATGAGGGAAAGTCGTCTGCATATCTGCGAGAACGCCCGTATGAAAGACGAAATCACTGACTCCCCACACCAAAAGAGTTGGAACACGAACGTTTTTCACACCTTCTGCCGCGTCTTGTAACGCTTGATATGAGACATGAGAAATCTCAGTGGGAATATCTGCAACAAAATCAGCGATGGCTTTTCGCCGGGCAACCGATTCATATGGGGCGGAGTATGCACGACGGATGTCTCGTGTGATTCCGCCTGTTGGCAATACTGCACCCGTAATAAACGCCTTTGTTTGCGAACAAATGATGCGCCTCAACAATGGTGTACGAGACACTTGAATTAGCCCTGGTACGCCAGTGGTGGGAATTGTTGTTCCGGTATTGAAAAGAACAAGGTTTTCAACGAGTTCTGGGTGCTGACTTGCCCAACCCAACGAAACTGGTCCGCCCCAGTCGTGGGCAATCAATGTGACTGGTCCGTGAACATTGGCTGCAGTGAGTAATGAATCAAGATCTGCAATTCGCGTTGACAAAGTTCGCGGCTCTAGAGACCGTGAAGAAAAACCCATTCCTAATTGATCAATGGCAATAATCCGCCATGATGCCCCTAGTTCACGGACAAAATTTCTCCACAGATACGACCATGTGGGGTTGCCGTGGACACACAAAATTGTTCCAACCGGATGCACTGGTGCATTCTCAAGAACTGCAAATGTCTCAGAGACACCATTGCGTTCAACGTGATAGGTGCGTACCCACGAAGGATCAATACCTGGCAATTGTGACGCGTCTGTCACCATTGCAATTCAACAAAGCTGACATTCAAACCTGACCCAATTCCCATGCACAAGACATGATCACCAGCAGAGAACAAGTGCTGATTATTGGCCATGGTGATGGGAATGGCTGCAGGACCAACGTTGCCCAGCGTTGGATAAGAGACGGGCACTTTCGTGGGATCAATACCAAGCTGCTGACAGACCTTGTCTGTGTGCACTTTGCTCACTTGGTGCAATACATACCAGTCAATGTTGTTCAACCAGCGATTATGTTGCTCGGCGTTCGTGAAGCAATCGACAGCTAATTCAATTCCATTTTCTAGAAGTCCGCGAGTATCAGTTGTCATTCTGTCCAACGTGCCAACACACAAGTCGTTATGTTGTGTTGCTGCTTGTGAGACACCGCCAACAATTCGATGTCCGCCTTCAGTTGCTGGTCCGATGACTGCTGCTACTGCTCCCGATCCGAGAGTGAGCGAGGCAAATTCGGCAAAAATATCTTCCGCCGTAGTACCAGGTTGCCGCAAACGACGAATTGTCTCTTCTTGTGTGTGACGACTTCCTTCACCGTCAACAATTAAGACATAACGAACTTGTCCTGAGTCAATAAGTTGTGAAGCCAACCACATTGCATTGATGAATCCGAGACATGCGTTGGCAAGATCGAAGTTCATTGCAGCGGGAGACAAGCCCAGCTGATGATGAACGGACGACGCCAACGATGGTTCAAGGTGATGTTTGCAAACAGATGTACTAATGAGAACGTCAATGTCTTGTGGCAGCACACCTGCATTTTCAAGAGCGACACGGCCAGCTTCTGCAGCAACCTGATCGAATGTGGTTCCCTCTGGCCACCAGCGCCTAGCCTTGATTCCAGCAACTTTCTCCAGGAGACCTGGCCGCACTCCGCACGCCTCGTAGGTGTCGACTAATTGCTCATCGATCCAGGCCGAAGTGACCTCTAATGGGGCTTCAACAGTTCCTAGAGCCAACAATGACGCATTCCGCGCAGTAAAGACAGCGTTCGTCATGGCAACCCCATTTAGTCAGCCTAATGAGTGACCACGGGGTCCTCATACCCCAATCTCAGAATGTCAGTAAACAGACGGCAATGAATTGCCTGGTACCGCCACATTTACAGAGAAAATTCGACCAGATGGATTATCTGTGATGATCGAGCGGTCGTGACTATCTGATGCGGTAATCAACAATGTCTTTCCGTCTGCGCCACCAAGCATGCAGGCCGTTGCTCGTGTTGGCCCCATGTCAACTTCATCTGTGATGGCGCCGCCCTCAATAACACGAATGACTCGATGATGCGACGCAACCCACACGCCACCTTCTGCATCTAACGAGATACCGTCTGGCATTTCACGCGGTAATTCCGCCCACACTCTTTCGTTAGAAAGTGAACCGTCACTATTGATATCGCATGCGTATATGCATTGAGCAAGCGAATCACCGATGAGAAGTGTTTTGCTATTTGGCGCAAGAGCCATTCCATTGGGAAATGACGTGACTCGCGTTGCCTCGGTAAAGGTTCCATCAGGCTTCACTGCCAACACCGGACTTGGCGACGGCTTAGCGCTGTCACCTGCAAGAAAGTTGTAACACAGAGTGTCTAGATACGTGGTTCCGTCGGGAGCAACTAAGAGGTCATTGATTCCGTACGTGGCAACTTCGGATAAATCTGCAATGTCAGTAACAACTGCGTTGTCAGGACGATCGCCTAGTTGAACATGCATCAACACTCGACGACGTGCTGATGTAACGGTCCATTTGTCCCCCGGGCCAAATCCATAACCAGAGATCCAGTCGGAATGCTGAAAGGCCAACATTGCAGGAGATCCTGGTGTCCATTTGTGAATCTGACCTCGGTCGATGTCGACAAAATAAAAAGAGGTAGACGGTGCGTGCCACCGCGGTGTCTCTGGGAAAAGAAAACCTTCTTGAACGAGTTCTGGTGTGTACTTCATCAAGGGAATCTTCTCACAGTTTTCTGAGCCCGATTTCCACGCCCTCTGAGTTGGGTACTATCGCTCTATGTCACGACTCACCATGCTCACGCCCGACAAGATGAACAAGTACCAACTTGCTCTCTACGAAACTCTCACCACCAATCAAGGTCCAGATGTTGAGATGACCAATCCCGACGGATCATTAGTAGGTCCTTTCAATTTGATGGTGCATGAACCTCGTTTGGGTGCAGCTTTGCAGAAGTTGGGCGGAGTCATCTTGTTCCGCGGTTCGCTTTCCGAACGCGCGCGAGAGATTGCAATTTTGTGCGTTGCCGCACATCAACAAAGTGAGTTTGAGCGTTCTGCACATGAAGCAATCGGTCGCGCTGCTGGCCTCACCGATGCAGAAATGGCAGCAATTGCAGCACGGGCACCGTTGACATTGGCAGATCCCATTGAGGCATGTGTTCTTTCTGCATCACGTGCATTGCTCGAAAATGGCGATCTTGACGATGCCCACTACGCGGACACCGTCAAGTTGCTTGGCGAAGCAGGAACCGTTGAGTTGTCCACCGTGATTGGTTACTACTCACTTGTTGCGCTGCAACTTCGCCTCTTCCGCGTTCCCGGCTGATGTCACTTAGCTTGCGCTAAAGGTGAACTTGATAGAACCAACACGGAAGGACATTTTGAACGGATCAAACTGAACGTCAATGTCAGATTTGATAGTCAAAAAGTTTTCCCATTTATTCCACTTGTGCTTGGTGGTGTCGCGAGTTCTTGCATCAATGTCCAGATCTACGTCTGCACTGAACTTGAGATAGGGCGATGTGTTGGTGACGGTCGCAGAAATACCGTAGTCAAAACAGCCTCGATACTCGACATTAAGAATATTTCCTGATTGATCGCAAGATTCTCCCGAATATTTTGTAGAAACTCGGAAATTGCCAGCTGAATCAAATGAGATTGATGCAAGGTTGAAATTCTTCTTTTGAAGAGTGACGCTTCCTGTTGCCTTCACTGACAGGATTCCCAGCGAGTCACATGCAGCAGTTGCACAGTTAGTGACATGCACTGAAACATCAGCAGTGAAGACATTCGGAACGCCTAATGACCCAACAGCATCAATTGACATCACAATGCCGTTCTTCACTGTGTGGAACGATGCGGAACCGGACGCTTTGAGATACCCAAGATTGATGTCCAGGCTTGCACTAACTCCGCCAGTTCCAACGCCTTGCGTCAAACTAAATGAGGCGTGTCCCAAGCCATAACCATCGATGGTGAGTCCTTGAACATCGGCCGAGAAGCTTGCTGTTGGAATGGGCACACCACCAGCTTTTTGATATTGGAAATCTCCAGAAAGAAGAACTTTTGTTCCACCAATTGCCAAATCTGCAGTGGCGTGAATGTGCTGTTCTGTCACAGTCATAGCCGCATCAACATTGAAATTGAGCACCATCCCCGCAACTTCAAGATTTCCACTGCCCTTCAGTTCAAACCCCGTCATAGGGTTGAGAGAGCCCTTGACCTTGATGACATTGTTTGTTGCTGACTTACCCAACTGCAATGTTGCATCAATCGCACCAAAAGGTGCCTGCAACACACGGCCAATGGAGAAGTTTCCGGTTACCGTGGTGCCCGCAATATTGATCTTCACATTGGTGGCATCAAAGCGCCAATCTCCTTGCGCAATCGGCATTGGCAACGTGTCAAGGATTGAAGGGATATGACCTTCTGTTTTCATCAACGCAGAACCGATGTTGATATATGCCGCACCACATGGGAATCCGGTCACAAGGAAGCCACTAACCGTGGCGTCGAGAACACCCTTCACAATCACTTGACCAGAGATTGAAATACAAGTTCCGGAATACATGAGCGTGGCAGGGTTCTTCTCTGTACCAATGGAAAAACCGTGTTCAGACTCAAAGATCATTGATGCCGAAACGGCCCATCGCGGTGGCTGTGCGGCTACTGGATCAAGACGCCCCAACAGGTCGGTGTTTGTTGGATTACCAGGGAATCCGGCCATCCACACAATGGTGACGTCGCCACGTGCAACGCGCATTCCAGGAATATTCATGTTCGCCTTGATGGTGAACTGAACTCGACTTAATACTCCCGACAAAAAGTCGGCCTCAATCTTGTCAAAGCGCAGAGTTGTCCCCATGAATTCAGCGTCGCCAGACCCAATGACGGAGAACCACATGTCAGAGAGTGCACTGTCGTTCCACGCACGATTTGAACTCAAGGCTGGAGTCCAGCGAATTGCCAAAGTGAGTGCCAAATTTCGAACAGTGAGGGCGCCGCTTGTAAAGGCAGCAGGCGACGACAGCGATGCAGACACCATCATTCCTGTTGAATAACCACCACCAGCAGTAGCCGGGACAGTGATGGCACCAGTGAGATTCAAGGTTGTTCCGAATGCTGCAAATCCAGTATTGAATCCAAGAGTCGTAGAGCCCGATGCATCGTCAATTGTCAGAATCATTCCAACATCGCGCAATGTGACTGCCCCATCGCCCTTACCGATTGTCCAACTAGATACTGAAATTGAACCTTCATAACGGAATGATGGATTCCACGTCACTGGACCTGAATACTGCTTCAAGTCACCGAAGACCACTCCAGTTGTTAACAAATGATTCTGTGAATAAGTGGTGTCATGATAGGTACAGCTTTGAGTTGGCAACACGTAATCAAAGTGAATGGTGTACATACCGATGGCAACCAACTCGCCAATTGAAGACACTGCAGTTGTGCTGCCAATGCTTAAGACTGCACACTTTGACGGATCATCTGCAAGCGCTGTAAAGAACACGGGGGTGGAATCTTTAATGTCCAATCGTGTTCTCATTGCTGCAGTGAGAACGTCAACTGCCTTCATTTCCTGAGAGAAAGACACCACGTTGTTGGTATTCACCAATTTGCTGGAATCCAAGTGACCATTGCGGAATGCGGTGTAGACCCACTCGGGCACCACATTTGAATAGGTCTCCACAGCAGGTGTTGGGGGGACTGTACTTGTTGTTGTCTTCTTCTTGGCTTTAGTTGTTGTGGTGTATTGATCGAACGGATTAGTAGTGGCGGGACTCTTAGAGGCCTTGTCGCCTGCTTGAGTAACCGACGCACTTGCGGTTGAAGAACTGGCATCAACTGCAATTACCTTCACGGTTCGATGTGCCTCTGTTGACTCATTGATTGCTAAGTATTCAAAGACA
This sequence comes from uncultured Bifidobacterium sp., assembly GCA_964599815.1. Lineage (GTDB taxonomy): Bacteria > Actinomycetota > Acidimicrobiia > Acidimicrobiales > Ilumatobacteraceae > UBA2093. The sequence goes on from CAZRHK010000009.1 coordinate 12,698, forward strand.
AATTCGGTCTTCTTGGTGACGTGAGGAAGAATTGCTTGGGTACGTGAATGCCCCGCATGAACAATTTTCGCCTTGGGCGTAACTACTCCTGGTGTGCAGTCTTCGTATGTTCTTGAATCAAGCAATGTGGTGCAACGTTGCAACCATTTATGACTAACTCGAGATCCGCCATCTGAGGTCACTTCGCCAATAAGAAGAACATGATTGCGTTTCTTGTTTGCAGATGTGCGTACTGCTTCATGGCTTGTTTCAGCAGTCACCGTCAAAGCTGGGCGCACCAAAATATGCAAATAGGCCACTGCATGGGCAGACCTAAATTCAAGGCTGTATGCAGGTTCACCAACACGAGCCGTGGTGAGAGCACGATACGTAATGGTTGCCAGTGCCGACCGTTTTCCTGGCTTGATTTCGTTTTCATAATTGCAGAAGAGATAGCCGTCTTTTACTTCGCACGACCAAAATTTTCCGGATGCCCGGACGAATCGAATCTTGCTAGGCAATTTGGCTCGGACCGTGTACGACGAATGAACCAGACCGTTGTCACCATTATCGAGGCGCAAATCGAATGTGCCAGTTCCACCTGCATCCGCGTCAATACGTGGGTGCGTCTCGATAGTCAATGAGTCGGGTCGATGCACGCCAGACATTGCGATGCCAGCCTGACGCCGGCCGTTATCAAAAGGTTCGTACAACTTGATGGGACCAAGCGCAAGACGTTCTTGTGCTTTGTGCGTTTGAATCGTGACGTCTACTGCACCAAAAATGTCGGAGGGAGCAACGTCTGCATCGGCAGTCAACGTGCAACGAAGAACTTTCTGTTGAACATTGCATGATCCCTTTGTGCCCACGACTTTTGCTGATTCAAACTCAACACCTTTCCCAACTTTTTGGTACAGCCGCACATCTTCGCCTTCTGGAAACGCAACAAAACCCTCATTGCGAATGCGAACGCGATAGGTGTAGTCCTCGTTGACATACGCCTCTTCAATGTCGCCGTCTGTCCACTCCACCCATTTCTTTTTTGCACCTTCTCGATGTTGGATATGAGGAACCATCACCGGGTCACCTGAGTCAAGAACGGTGAATGGAGATGACTTTGTCACAATCTTCTTTTCAGACGTTGTGAAAGGGGTGAATCGCAATTCTGAATTGGACGCGGGCGTACGCTTTGTTGTTCGAAGCACCAAGTCAAGTTCTTCAGATGTATTTCCGGCAATCGTCCCGTCGTGCCGACATGACACAGTTCCTTTAACAACAGAATCATCACATTCCCAACGTTTGGACCGCGTGGTGACGCGAATTCCAGTTGGTACATGCACCTTTACGCCGGCGTTAGCAGCTGGAATCATTCCCGCGTTATGTACTTCAACAATCACGGCTCGGTTGCGGCCAGGGTGAACCATTGCGCCTTTAGGAATTGCTACTTCAACAACCAGCTGTTCAACGGCGCCCCGTCTTGCTTCAACAACTCGTTGCGATGGTGTTGAAATTTGTTGAGCGTTAGCTCCGCTGACGCCCACCACAGACGGTATGACCAACGCACTTGAGGCAACAAGACTGAATAGACGGCGACTGCTAGGCATGGTCTGAGAATAACCACGCAAAAACTGCAGTGCTAACTAGAGCCGCGAAAAAGTTTGTGCCGTGTTTAATTTTTGTTTTTGCGAACAGTCAAAGAAATAGTTTCGACTGTTCGCGTCGTCGATTTACAACGCCAAGTACGGCCGTTCGCCTGTTGTTGTAACGCGCCAACCTTCACGCTTCTCTGGGAAGTAGTCCCAACACGCGTGATGTTGCACAACGCGGTTATCCCAGAACGTCACTGAGTTTGGTTCCCATCGAACTCTGCACTGGAATTCAACTGAATAGGCAATCTTGTCAAAGATGCTCTTCAACAGCATGTCGCTTTCCCATTCCTCCATGTCCCAAATGCGATCGGTGAATCCACTGTTGACGTACAGCGCATTCTTTCCCGTGAGTGGATGTGTTCGCACAACTGGATGAAGGTTGCGTGGATACGCCTTTGGATCGACGCTCTTGTATTGGTTGCGCCACGGCAGGTCGCCGGAATGACGAGCTTTCAAAGTAACCAAGAAGTTCTTCATGGTGTCTGAGAATGATTCGAACAATGCACCCTGATGTGCAAAAGCTGTATCGCCGCCGACTGATGGCGTTGTTTCAATTCGCAACATAGAAACCCCGGGTGGGCGTTCATCACAACTGACATCGGAATGCCATCCCTCACCAGGAACCATCTTTGAATTTTCATCTCCATATATATGGAGTGCCTCGGGATACTGACTCTGTGCATAAGCGGGGTGAACATGTAATTCACCCATTCGCCGACCAAACGAAATTTGTTCTGGGATAGTCATTGGTTGATCACGAACCACAACTACGCCGCGTTCGGCCACTAACTGCAAAATCTCTTGAACACCAGCATCGCTGAGATCAAGAAGGCTGAAGCCAGCAAGCTCGGTGCCCACGTGTCGCGTGAGATCTAATTTTTTTGTTGCTACTACCGAATTCATTGCTCCCCCTAGAGATTCACGAAGTATTTCTTATTGGCACTATACAGTGCCAATAAGACAGAGTAAAGTGCCAAACGTGGGAATTACCAGAACTGATAGCGAACTCTCCTCCGACGACCTTGATTCGCTTCTCAAAGATCCAAAGGCCACCGTTGAGTACAGAATCGTTCGTGCCACTCGCCGGTTACTGGTGTCGAAGGGTCTAGATGTGTCCATGGATGACATCGCAACCGAAGCCGACCTAGGGAGGCGCACAGTTTTTCGCTACTTCCCTACCCGTGATGACCTCATTGCGCGAGCATTTAGTGAATCGCTACAACACTTCAACCAGCAGGTGATGAGTTCAATTGCAGCAGAAACCAATTTCAAAACATGGCTCACTTCGGTTGTTGAATCTCTCCATCAATCTCAGTTACGAGCTGGCCGCGGTATGTGGGAACTCGCCGCAACGGACGACAGCCACCTTCCTCCACCCATTGCAAAAGTGAACAAACAACGTCGTTCATCACGAAAAGAATTAACTGTTGCAATTGCAGCCGAAGCGTGGCATCGCGCAGGCGGAACTGGAGACACCCCGCGAGACGTTGAGTTGTCATTTGCTTTGAGTATTTCTTCATTTGCAGTTCAGTCGTTGTACAACGATTACAAGGCAAAGGAGAGCGAATCTATTCAGACCATCGCGTCAATGCTCTTTTCATTCATCACCGAGCGAGTGAAGAAATGAAAATTCAACGAATTGTTGTCCGGCACCATGGCGCACCCGGGGTGATGGAACTCATCAACGATGAACTGTCAGCACCTAGCGCAACGGAAGTTCAAGTGGAGCATCGCGCAGTCGGCATCAATCTTGCCGACACCTACTTTCGATCGGGTCTCTACCCTGGTAAGACTCCCATTGGTCTAGGAGTTGAAGGTGCCGGAATCGTTTCTGCAGTTGGTGCAGAAATAGACAAGTTTTCTGTTGGCGACCGAGTCACATACACCAGCAGCCCACTTGGTGCTTACTGCACCGCGCGCAACATGCCAATTGACTCTCTCATTCCACTCCCTCAGGAAATTGCTTTTGATACTGCTGCGGCATCCACAATGCGTGGACTCACTGCGAGTTATCTGTTGAAAAGTATTTGGGATCTTCAACAAGGCGACACCGTTGTTATTCAAGCTGCAGCAGGCGGAGTCGGTCTTCTCTTCTGTCAGATGGCTTCTGCAATTGGCCTCAATGTCATCGGCGTTGTGGGGCGAGATGAAAAGAAAGAATTTGCGAAGAATGCTGGTTGCATTGCCGTCTACAACAGCAAAACTGATGATGTAGTTGCCGGCGTGAAGGAACTCACCAACGGGCGTGGCGCACACATGGTGGTAGATGGTGTTGGAAAAGACACATTCGATCTGTCACTTGCTTGTGTTCGGCGACGCGGACTGATGGTGTGTTTGGGCACAGCGTCAGGACCAGTTGCGCCATTTGATCCACCTCTGTTAATGCGCAAAGGCTCTATTTACGTCACTCGTCCAGCAATGGCTGACTACATCGCAGATCCAGCAGAAAAGCAAGAACTCATTAATTTCTATTTCTCACATCTGCTGAATGGCACCGTGAAAGTTCTCATTAACCAACGATGGTCGCTAGACCAAGCAGTTGAAGCACACGAATCTCTGGAAGCCGGCAGTACCACTGGCTCAAGCATTTTTGAGATGTAATCGTTCTACTAGGGGGAAAGATGACAACGACAACAAGTACAAGCATTATGAAAGTAGAGCCCTGCACAACTGCTATTGGTGCAGAGATCAGCGGTATTCAAATTGCGGAAGCGGTCACAAACAATGACTTGTTCAACGAGATCAAACAGTTATGGCTAAAGCACAAAGTGTTGTTCTTCCGCGAACAGAACATGTCTCTCCAACAGCATCATGACTTCGCTCAGCTTTTTGGAACCCTCGAAGATCATCCCGTTGCCCCATCTCACCCAGACTTTCCTGGACTCGTCCTCATCCAACGACAAAAAGAACGGTCAACGTACGAAAATGTGTGGCACGCCGATGCCACGTGGCGACACATTCCACCCAAAGGTGCAATTCTTCGCTGCGAAGTAGTTCCAGAAGTTGGTGGCGACACCATGTGGGCAAATATGGCAATGGCCTACGACAGACTGCCAGACCGCATCAAAGAAAGAATCGGAGACCTGTGGGCAATCCACTCCATTGAACAATCCTTCGGTGGAAACATGACGCCCGAGGCGCGTGCCGAACTTGTAGAGCAATATCCGCCTGCACGACATCCAGTTGTTTGTACTCATCCGGAGACTGGCGAAAAAGTTCTCTACGTCAATCAAGGTTTTGCTACAAACTTCGTGAACTTCGCACGATTCGATCGAATTCGTGTTGGCGCGGACTACACCTTTGAATCAAACAACCTGATGAATTATCTCTTGCATCAAGTAGAGATTCCGGAATACCAAGTTCGACTCCGTTGGCGACCTGGAACTATTGCAATGTGGGATAACAGAAGCACACAGCATTACGCGGTGCATGACTACTGGCCGGCGCAACGCAACATGTGTCGTGCTGCAATTGAAGGCACCGAAGCACCTGCGCAATAGCTAATTATGCAAGTTCTGTATCTCGACGACGACGGCGAGTAGCAGGAATCAGAAGTCCAAACAGGACTCCCAATGCAAGAATCACACGCGTCGCAGTGCTGGATGCGACTCGCGCTACGAAAGACGGATCATCGATAATGACGCGAAGTCCAAAAACCGCATCTTTAACTTCTGCCAAATCTCCCGTGGTGATGAGTGTGTGTTTGCCCGCCGACAACGAATCGGGGACTTTCCATTGCTGAATTCCGTCTCCATTGATATCTGCAGTAATGGCACCCAAAGCTGTTGGTGTTGAAAACACGGCAACTCGTACTTCAGAACCAGGCTTAAATCCAACAATGGTTACCCGTACTGTGTCGCCACGCCGAACTTCAAAGCGACTATCAGCCGACAAATTAATTTCCTTACCGTCCTTGTCGTAACACTGCAATTTGACGGCTGCATTTAAGTAGGAAAGCGTGAACGAAGAGAGCGTGGTTTCAGTTTTAACTTCAACAGCACGTCCACCAATGAATAGCGCACCGCCTTTTTCTGTGTCGGCTTCTCCAGCAATCTCTTCCACCTCATTTGTTGAGACACCAACGAAATCTTCAACAGCTTGAGTTGCACTGACAGTCGTTGTCGGCGCCTGAGAAGTAGTTGTGCTCTGCATTGAAGAAGTTGTTGCTGGAAGTGACGTAGATGTTGAAGTTGACGTGCTGGTGCTTGAAGTAGAACTTCTCAGGGTGGTGGTAGTGCTCAATGGAACAGTTGCGGCCGTTGCGATGGTGGAAGTAGTCGACTGAGGCGCGGCCGTCGTTGTTGAACTAGTTGTAGAGCTGGTAGTTGACGAAGTAGTTGAAGAGCTGGTCGTAGAACTTGTTGTTGGTGAAGTGGTTGAAGAGCTAGTAGTTGAAGTCGTATTTGAGATCAGTGATGTGGCACAACCGTATTCAATGGAATGTGCGGATGAAAAAGGTACATCTGCGGTTTGGGTGTAGCTTCCACCCCACGCAGAGTCTGAACCGGATGAATCAAAGAAATGTAATGATCCACCGTAATTTGCAACAGCAAATTTTCCGTTAGGGAGAAAAGCAATGTCTTGCGGGTACTGAATTGCTGACGTTTCTGCATAACTCGAGAAGTCTGCTGTATACGCACGAACATTGCTGACAGGAGATGTCTGCAGTGCAAAAATTCGCAATCCGTCTGGCGAATATTTCACGCGACGAATTGTTGAGCTTCCAACAGTTGGTGTGTTGAGACCTGCTGTGGCGCCGTTGACATCAACTAACTGCATGGTCACGGTGTTGATGAAAGAAATAGTTCCAGAGGCAAAGTTGGACGCCACGGCGCGTGTTCCACTCGGGTTAAAGTCAATTCCTTGCCCGGTGTTGACAAAAGAATTTGTGGCTCCTGCGAAGAAGAACTGTGTGCCTGCGGTATTTGTATCTGCATCCAACAATGTTTGTGATGCGAGATCAACTATTCCAATTCCATTGTTGTAGTTGAATCGCACCCACAACTGACTGTCATCTGGCTTGATTGCCATTGCAGACGGTGGTGCCCCAAGAGCTATTGAGCCTGTAATTGTGTCGGTTGCTGTATCGATTACATCAATTCGATTGTTGGTGTTATTCGTGGCGTACGCCGTAGTACCTGTCGAATTGATTGCAATAGCCCAGATGGTTCCTGACGTCGAGATTCTCGTGACCACATTTGTTGATGTGTTGAGAACATAGATCCCTGCAAACGAACCACCGTAAATTTTTGATCCATCTGGTGTGGCAACCATGTCGTAGTTGGTGTGTCCACCAATCCCAACACTTGTTCCGGCTGTTGCCCCATTTAAATCAATGACATTCTGCGTTGTGGTGTCATATGCGCTGATTGCGCTGTATGCCACATACACAGACGGCACACAGGCCGCCGAAACCTTCTTTATGTCAAGACTCAGTGCGAATAGAGAACACATCAGAACTGCAACGAGTGTTGACGAAATGAGGGCGAGAGCATGCCGGTTGGACTGGCGATGTAGAAGCATTTATATAGAATATCTATAGACGGAGCGAATGTCTATAGAACTTCTCAAGCCAAATTTCTGCCCCTATTGACCGAATAACAGATGGTCAATTGCATCAATCATGACCACGGACCAATGGTTGGCATCCAACGTTGATGGCTCGAGTTCTACCAAAAGCCCGCCAATAAGTGCCCCGTTGTACCAAGCAATCACCATCTCGATATCAATATCTGACCTGATTAAGCCTTTTGCTTGGAAGGGTCGCATTGCGTCTGCCACTTCTCTCACTTGAGCTTCATGAGCTTCAACAATACGAACTGCGAGATCCGGGCGAGCATACGCAGCACCCAACGCATTGAGCCGTTGAAGTCGGTATTGAATTCGTGATTCGTCTCCGCGATAAGAAACGGCCAATCGAACAGCCTTCTTCAAATCTTCAATTGTCGTGCTGCTGTTAAAGGCGTCAATGATCTCAGCAGTACCGACTCTGATGGACCTCAAGAATCGCTCGGCCTGTGCCTCGACGATTAATCCTTCACGACTTCCAAAATGATGGTAAAGCGTCGGCGCTTTCACATCTACTTCGTTCAGAAGATCGTCAATTCGAAGACCAGCTTCACCCTTGTCATTAATCGTACGAATTGCAGCATCAAGAAGTTTTTGCTTTGTGCTGACGTCAGACACGCAGAAACTCTATTTCAGAATTTTGTTGGCTATCTCACCAACAAGGCCAATGCGCTCGACAACATGGCCATTTGCCGGCATATTGATGGCCAAGCCATCAATTCCTGTGTCAACAAAAGCTTGAAGTTGTTCTCCAACGGTGTCTGGGTCTCCGAAAATAATCATTCCCTTCAACATCTCAATAACTTCGTCGGTCCAACCCTTTTCGGCTGCAATTGTCTTCACGTCTGCAACTGCTTGCTCCATAGTTGGTGCGGCACACACCATGGCCATTTTTGTGACCTTGATGTCATTTCTGTTGCGGCCAAGTCGTGCACAGTGTTCATCAAGTACTTCTAATTTGCGAACTACTTCTTCCACGGTTCCACGCGACAGATTTGATTCGTCGGCATACTGCGCAACCATACGAAGAGTCTTCTTCTCGCCATTACCACCAATCATGATGGGAATTCTCGAAATGGGTGCAGGGAAATTCACTGCATCTGTCACTGAATAGTGCTTTCCGGCAAACGTGACGGTTTCTCCGCGAAGCATTGGAATGATGACTTGTAATGCTTCTTCAAGTTTTTCAAATCGATCTGTGAAGGTGCCAAAGTCATAACCAAGCGAGTTGTGCTCAAGTTCAAACCAGCCAGCGCCAATTCCCAATGTGGCACGACCATTGGAGACATGGTCCAATGCCGTGACAGTCTTCGCCAACAACGTGGGGTTTCTGTACGTATTGCCAGTGACCAAAGCCGATAGGCGCACTGTTGATGTGTGTTGCGCAAGCGCCGACAAGAGCGTGTAGCACTCCATCATTGGTTCAGTGTGCGCACCAATTCCTGGCAACTGATAAAAGTGGTCCATCACCATGACTCGATCAAAACCCGATGCTTCTGCAGCCTTTGCCTGATCTACAACTCGCTGAAAAATGTTTGTCCCTGCGGGATATGTGAAATTGGGAATCTGATAAGCCAAACGAGTCATGACATCAAGTTAGCAATAGTGACAAAAGTACGGCGCTGGCAAGGAATAGTTCTCAATCTTGCGATGTTCCACCTCGTAGCGCCAAATCGGTTAGCCCCCAAATTCAGGAGTACTCCATGAAAAAGAAATTTTTGGCATTAGCCGTCACCTCACTTATTGCCCTGTCCGCGTGCGGCGCAGATGGTTCAACAGCCGACACCACACTTCCTGCATCAGACACCACCGCGGTAATGGCCGAACCAGGAACAATTGTTGAAGTTGCGCAATCGAATACAGATTTCTCAACTCTTGTAGCTGCAATCACCGCCGCAGGTCTAGGTGAAGCTCTTTCGGGAGAGGGTCCATTGACTGTTTTCGCTCCCACCAACGCAGCATTTGAAGCGTTGCCTGAAGGCTTACTTGAGAAGCTTCTCTTGCCAGAAAACAAAGAAATCCTCACCAAGATTCTCACCTATCACGTAGTGGCAGCCAAAGTAATGGCGGCAGATGTCATGGCCGGCGATGTCACATCGCTTGAAGGATCAATCTTTGCCATCACAACTGAAGGTGGAGTGAAGATCAACAATTCTTCGAATGTCACCGCAACAGACATCGAGGCATCAAACGGTGTGATTCATGTAATTGACGCCGTTATTGTTCCACCATCAGTGGACCTTTCAGCCCTCTAGACAAAACGAAATCTGGGAAGCCGACTGGAGTTAATCTTCAGTCGGCTTTTCAATGTCATGAACACAGAACACACGTCCCCTCTCGAATTCATTGGTGTCTACGACGCTGACTCAACTTTGCTTGGCGAGATTTCCTATTGGGTGAACGCAAGGCTAGGTAGAACCCATTGCTCTTTGTGTGAACTCACTCACGGAGTGTTCACCAAAAAGACTGAATGGAAATCTTGCGAATCACGTCTGCCGGTTCCATTTCTCACGTTTCACCGAAACGATGCGCCAAAAGATGTCTTGAATGTCGCCCAAGGACGATTCCCAATAGTTCTGGCGAGATATTCACACGGACTTGAATGTGTGATGTCTCAGAATGATCTTGAAAAGTTCAATGGCGACACGTTGGAATTCAACTCCGCCCTCTCAGAGTTCCTGACGAACTAGAAACTATTTCTCACGGCCCATAAGTCCGGGAAAACTGGCTGAAACAATGTTGATGCCAAATAGTTGACACCGCTTGACCCTCCAGTCCCCGTTTTGTTCCCAATTGTGCGTTCCACCATTTTTACATGGCGATATCGCCATTCTTGGACCCCTTCATCCAAGTCAACCAAACGTTCTAGTAACAAGGCCGTTTCGGAGTCGTTTCGATAGACATCGGCCAACACCTGTTGCAATTCTTCATCTGGCGCTGTGATTTGCGATGACACATCTTCTAATCGATGGGTGGAAACTGCATGACCACGGTGCGACAACAGGACCAACAAACTTCCCCACAATGATCTTCGATTAGTGGCCGCCAAGACACGAGAACGTTGGAATTCATCTAGCGCGTCAATGGAAAAACCGTCTCGACGACCAAGTACGGCTTCAAATTCGCGAAATTGTCCTGATTGGAAACCGCTTGAAGATTCCAGCCGTGACCTAAAAGAATTGAACTGAAGCGGAGTCATAGTCTCAAGAATGTCCACTTGCGAAACGAGAGTTTTCAAAATTGTTCGCACACGGCCCACCAAAGCCAGCGAACGGTACAAATCATTTGCTTGCATTGCCGACTGAGTTTCCATCAACTCATGAAGAATTTGTTTAAACCACAATTCATATGTTTGATGGATGACAATGAACAACATTTCATCGTGCTCTGGACCATCTGACAAAGGTTGTTGTAATTCAAGTAGTTCTGGAACTTTGAGATACGACCCGTAAGTAAGTGACGACATAGTCGTCTATTTTGTCACGATTACCGTGAGCTTTCGCTCGGATATGGCCAACTTTGTAGATCGATACTTGATGGTGACTGTCAATGTCTTTACTTTGCTGAATCGATAACGCTTCGAGGCATAAGACATTCCGTTCTTCTTGTTAATTGAAATAGTCGCTTTGCCGAACTTCAAGGTCTGATGTACACCTGCGGCCTTCAATAACGATGTAGCGGTAACTTTTGCATTTCGCTTGACGATGAAATTCCGCTGAACATTCATTGTTGGAATAGAGAAACCAATTCCAGTTGACGAGATGAGAAGACCATTGGCCGATGGAATGTATTCCGTGACTGGGACAGTTGAGCCAGTGCCGGTTGTTCGTCGTACCGGAAGCGTTTGGGCGTTCGCCGTCGCCGGCGTTAATCCAAATGCATTGTCAAGATGTGCCGATGGTAAAAACATGCGGAAATAGGAGAGATTCAGATCACTCACACCGTTGACGGGTGTCTTGTAGTGCGGACCGGCAATCTTCAATTGAGCAGCACCAGTGAAACGGTCTGTTGATGCGAGACCAAAAACCGAAGCATCGGTATCTGTCCAACCGCCTCGGCTCAACTCATCAAAAATCGTGACGAAGCATTTGCTGTTCGGGTCATTTGCTTTGCAAGTCTGATCGACCGAATCTGGTGGGACAACCGAACTACGCATTGCTGGCAACAACAACATTGACAGTCGATTCAATGTCTTGTACCGACCAACATCGCCTACGGTGCAGTTGTCAATCTCCACGGCCCAGCCCACGCAGTATCCGTCTGAGGCTGTATGAATCTCAACAGCATTTGCGGTGATTGATGCAACATCTCGAACGCCAGGCAACGTAGGTGTAAATGATTGCAATGAACCGTTGACAACCACGGCTCCGATGGAGGACGTGGGATGGTCAAGTGTTTGACGACGGAAATTAATGGTTGCGTTCTGCAGAGGAATGTTTGGATTGCCACCAAGTGCCACAAGCACCATGAATGGCACCTCACACTGCGAAACAGTGGTGTCCTCGAAACGACAAGGCAAACTGTAGAGGCCGCCACCAATTTGATATTGAGCTTGGACCTGGCTTTGCACTTGCGTGAGTTGCACACCACCTACTGAGACCGACTCAATACATCCCTTCACAGTTTCAGGAGTGCAGAAGCCAAGACCTTTATTAGAAGTCAACGGTGTGTTGTAGATGTACACGCCACCTTGAATTGCGGATACGGGCGTCGAAGCAGGCGCCATTGGCAACACGAAGAGCGAAGCTAGAAGTCCAAAAACAAGGGCGATGCGTCGTTTCATGAAAACGACTCTAACCACATGAAGTACAAACTGTTACTGCTTGCCCATCTCGGCGTCATGATGCACCTTGGCATCAGGCCCAGGTGTATTGCTGAGTAATTCAACGTCTACGAACTTGATTTTTCCGGTGAATCTAAAGGGCGAAACATAATCAGGCGATACGCGAGAACCGTTGTCACATCCCACATCCATTCCGTTAAATGGCATCCATCCGCGGATCATCTGCGGGATCTCAACTTCACCAATCTTCTGTCCATCAAAACTCAGAGTTCCCACGCCACCAATGCGAGTTGTCTTAGTGAACTCCCATGTCAGCGTGTGTTCTCCAGGAGTTAAAGACACCGTTGTGCGAATGTCGTGCGGTTCCTGCGGGAAGTGGTAGCGATAGCAAGCTTGGCCGTTCTGGATGAACATGGAGTAACCACCCCATTGATCACCATCTTTAATGAGGACGCCTTCGCAACCACCTTGTGGGACTTCAAAATGAGCGGTGATTCGATGGCTGGTGTTCATCAACTGTGGTGCATTGTCTGACGGAATCCGTTCGGTTCCGGGCCACAACCTGAAGAACCGCACAGCAGGTCGCTTATTGGCTGCTTTCATTCCATCTTCAATGGGAAGCACCTTGTACTTTTCTGCCTCTTCCCACCACACAGAAATCAGTTCACGCAACTTCTCAGGATGCTGATCTGCAAGATTGTTTGCTTCAGAGAAGTCCTCATTGAGGTTGTACAACTCCCACACGTCTTCATCGAGCGGGGTGCGATATTTGTGCATCGCAACAGCTTTCCAACCATCCATCACAATTCCGCGGTGGCCCAACATTTCAAAATGTTGCACCTTCTTACGTGTTGGTTCAGTTGGATTGTCGAACGAATACTTCATGGATGTGCCATGCATCTTCATTTGCTCAACTCCACCCATTACATCGGGCTTCGACGTACCAATTACTTCCAACATTGTTGGCGCAAGGTCTGAGACATGATGAAACTGATGTCGCAAAGTACCCGCGGCATCTTTTCCAAAACCTTTTGGCCAATGGAGAACTAAAGGATCACGAACACCACCTCCGTGGGTGTTCTGCTTGTAGAACTTGCACGGTGTATTGCCGGCCATTGCCCAGCCAAGTGGATAGTTGTTGAACCATTGTGTTTCACCGATTTCATCGATGTATTTCAACGTTTCAGCTAAATCGAATTTGGTGCGCTCAAAGTAGCGACCTTGGTTCAACGTGCCGTTCACTGTTCCTTCTTGTGAAGCACCATTGTCACTCATCACCATGAAGATGGTGTTTTCGAGTTGACCAGTCATTTCAAGAGACTCAATAAGACGACCAATTTGTTCATCGGTATGCGTCAACATGGCTGCATACGCAGCTTGGAAACGAACATAGAGGCGCTTTTCATCTGCGCTCAAATCATCCCAAGCTTGAACACCAGGGTTACGTGGCGGCAATACCGTGTCTTGCGGAATAATTCCCATTGCTTTCTGACGAGCAATTCGTTCATCACGCGTTACATCCCAGCCCTTTTCAAAGATGGGAACATATGCATCAATTAATTCTTTGCGCACGTGGTGTGGCGAGTGTCCTGCGCCAAATGCCAAATACAAAAAGAATGGCTTTGTCGGGGCAAGGCTCTTCTGATTCAGAATCAAAGAAACCGACTTATCCACTAAGTCATCGGTGAGGTGGTAGCCCTCTATGTCTGGCTTTGGAATGTGATGGTTGTCTTCAGTGAGAAATGGATCCCACTGATTCATTGCACCATCCATGAACCCGTAGTAACGGTCGAAGCCCCGTTGGGTTGGCCACAAATCGAACGGACCAGCCGGCCCAATGTGATGCATTGGAGTGAGGTGCCATTTCCCAACAGCCCACGAGTTAAACCCCAGAGGCCGCAACACCTCTGGCAATAGCGCAGCGTCTTTACGAATGTGTCCGCGATAACCCTCGAATCCATAGTCGTAGTTAGCAAGCGAACCCATACCCACAGCGTGATGATTCATTCCACTCAACAACGACGCACGAGTTGGCGAGCACAACGAAGTTGTATGGAAGTTGGTGTAACGAAGTCCAGCATTGGCTAGACGATCAATATTTGGTGTGCGAATCTCGCTTCCGTAGCAACCAAAGTCTGAGAAACCTACGTCATCAAAAACACAGAAGACAATGTTCGGCGTTCCTTCTGGTGCGGTTGGTAATGGCGGATACACCGGAGTGTTCTCGGCCATTGTTGCTCCGGGACGAATGTCCTCATACTTTCCCATGATGCCCCCCTGGTATTCCCACGTCATCGTAATTCTTGTACCTATTCACACATGCAGTCATGGGCCAACACCGCGCAACAAGTAGGTTGCATGCGTGGAAACCCGTGCACATGCCCAGTGATAGGCGCACAGAGATTGGCATTGCCCTCTACGAGAATGCCGCTGTCCACAGCCTTGGGCAACGAATTACCACCTTGGCAACTGAGCTACTGAAGGCGAACCACTGTTCATTGGTTCTCAGCATGGGTTACGACATCACCACCATCACCGGAGGCTCATCTCTCACCTCGGTGATGGATGAGCGACAAATGGTGTTGGGCGATGGCCCCACCGTCTCTGCAATCAGACTCTCAACACCAATGATTTTGGCCGATACCGATGGAGTGACAGAGCGGGAACGATGGCCCCTTTTCTGTGATGAAGCTGCCACAGCGGGAGTACGCGGAGTTCTCAGTTTTCCCATCTTTACGGGTGCAATACGACTAGGGGCGGTGACCGCATATTGGACTACCCCACATTCACCAACGCCTAGCGAGTATTCAGATGGAAGCCTTCTTGCCGATGTTGCGCTTGAGGCAATTCTGAATGACCTGGCTGGCGTATCACTTGACACTGCCCTCTCGGAATTAGGGCAAGATGTACAACATCACATGCTGATTCAACAAGCCGTGGGAATGGTGTCTGAACAACTATCTGTTCCCATTCTGGAAGCAATGGTTCGAATTCGAAGTGCTGCGTATTCATCGCACAGACAATTAATTGATGTCGCTAACGCAATCATCGCGCGACAAGAGACACTGGAGAAATAGGAAAGTCATGGCTACACCTAAAGATCACATTCCTGAAGAGCAACAAGTGGCAACAGACCTTGCCACCACATTAGTTGACGTCAGTCAAATGGCAACGCATGGCGCCAGCATCGTGAATGTCTTTTCTGTTCTCTCCAACCAATGCGTTCAACTTCTGCCGGTTTCTGCAGCTGGAATTCTTCTTGTTGATAATGACAATTCTCTTCACGTCATCGGATCTTCCAGCCATGCCGTAACGTTGCTAGATCTTTTTCAGGTTCAAAACAATGAAGGTCCGTGTCGTGAATGTTGTGCCACTCACGAGTTGGTTGCCAGTGAAAATCTGACTACCGATGGCAGATGGCCCAATTTCTCAGAATTAGCTACAAAGGAAAACTTTGTTGCCGTTTACGCACTGCCACTTCAAGCGCAAGACGTGGTGGTGGGAGCGTTGAACCTGTTCTCTGAGGCGCCACTATCCAACGATCAACTTGCAACAGCACGCTCGCTTGCAGATGCCGCAACATTGGCTTTTCTTCAAGCAGACATGCAGCAAGATCGATTACTCATTGCCCGCAAACTACGACTAGCAGTAGAAGGTCGCAATGTTATTGAGCAAGCCAAAGGCGTGCTGAGTGAACGTCACGGCATTTCCATGATGGAAGCGTTTTGGAAACTACGAGACGCCAGCAATCAACGTGACACAGACATTGTTGACATGGCGAATGCGGTTGTTACCCGCGAAATTGATTTGTAGATCAGCCGTGTCCTGGAATTGACTTCCACGGACCACCGTCTGCGCGAGGTTCTTTTGGCAATCCAAGAACCTGTTCGCCAACAATTCCGCGTTGAACTTGGCTTGTACCTGCATAAATAGTGCCAGCACGTGCGTTAAGGAACACACCAACCCAGTTTGCTGAATCATTCGGTGAACCTGGTGAGTCGGTGGTGAATGCGGTGTGCGGTGTTTGACCAACAGGAACAAGCGCATCTGCACCCAAAATGTCAACTGCCAACTCAGTGACTTCCTTGTGATATTCAGACCACCACAACTTGCCAATAGATGCATCTGCGCCTGGCTGGGCGCCATTCATAAACGCGGTTAAAACGCGATAACCAAGGAAGCGCATGATTTCAACTTTGGTGTGAGCCTTGGCAAGGCGTTGACGAATATGAGGATCTGCTGTGAGACCCTTTTCCTTTGCCAATGTTGTGAGCTTGTCTAATTCACCGCGGAACGAAATGCTGTTGACTGCCGCACCAGCACCACGCTCGTTGCCGAGAAGTGTCATAGCGACCATCCAGCCACCATTCACTTCACCGACAACGTTCTCCTTTGGACAACGTGCATCGGTAAAGAACACCTCGTTGAATTCCGAGTCTCCCGACATCATCTTGATGGGACGCACTTCAACACCTGGTTGGCGCATATCGACAAGCAAGAAAGTGATACCGCGGTGCTTCACTTCATCTGGAGCAGTACGAGCAAGAACAAAAATGTGATTGGCGAGATGTCCGGCAGATGTCCAAATCTTTTGACCGTTAATGATCCATTCGTCACCGTCGAGAACTGCGCGGCAACCAAGGTTTCCAAGGTCCGAACCAGCTGCTGGCTCTGAGTAGCCCTGACACCAACGATCTTCACCAGAGAGAACTCGTGGCAAGAAATGCTTCTTCTGCTCTTCTGTACCCACTGCGATGATGGTGTTACCCAACATGCCGATGCCGAAGCCATCGTTTGGACCACCACCTGGAACACCAGCTTTCGCAAACTCTTCAGCAATCACCAATTGCTCAATGTGTCCAAGACCGGCACCGCCGTATTCCTTTGGCCATGTCACTGCAAGAAAATCATTGTCGCGCAGTTTGGTTCGCCATTCTTCTGTGAACTCAGCAGCGTCAGCATGATTCATCGCGCCAATGCCCTTCCAATTCTTTGGAAGATTTGCGTCCAAGAAGGAGCGAACTTTTGCGCGGTAGGTATCGGCCTCTGGTGGGTAAACAAAATCCATGCCGTCACCCTATGTGATGAGCCCCTTTAGCCATTTAACCGAGTGGGAATCCTGTGCCCGATGCCTAGGCTGAAAAGGTGACCAAACTACTCAACTTTCCGTCAGAGGTAAACGACACCTCTGCACGCATTGTGGCAAGCGGTGCCGTTCTCATGGCGGCTGGCTATGCCGTCACTGGCTGGGCCTGGATACTTATTCCTCTTACATATGGTTTCACTGCTCGAGTGCTGTCTGGCCCCACCTTTAGCCCATTGGCTCGCCTGGCGACTCAAGTCATCACCCCTCGCTTGAAGGGTCCGCACAGAATTGTTCCCGGTCCACCAAAGCGATTCGCACAAGGCATCGGTGCATTGTTCAGCATCTCGGCATCGGTTCTCTATCTCGTAGACCTCGGCACCGCATCACGCTGGGTATCTGCAGCTCTCGCTGGTCCTGCATTTCTTGAAGCAGCTTTCGGATTTTGCGTTGGATGCAAAATGTTTGCTGGTCTTATGAAGATTGGCGTTATTCCAGAAAGTGTTTGTGTTGAATGCAGCGATATCTCGTCAAGACTTCGCGCGCAAGGTGTCATTCAATAATTTCAGTACTTTTGTAAGAACAGCCAGTTCTGCAAATTGAAGAAACATGCAAGTACCGTGACATTGTGACGGAGTTTGTTGGACTAACAAATGCAGACGTCAATCACCGAATTGCAATCGGTGCAACAAATGAGGTGCACACCACTACCTCTCGTACGTTAGGTGAAATTTTTCGTGCGCACGTCTTCACCCGATTCAATGCAGTACTCGGCATCTTGTTACTTGTTGTACTTGTGGCCAACTCCCCCGGAGATGGTCTCTTCGGGTTCGTATTGCTAACAAACTCCACAATTGGTGTTCTTCAAGAGTGGTCTGCAAAACGAAAACTGGACGCGCTTGCACTGCTTCACTCACAAACTTCATGCGTGATTCGAAACGGAGAAGAGACACGCATTCCCACGCGCGACATTGTCATAGATGAATTCATCGTTTTAAGGGCGGGGGATCAAGTTCCTGCAGATGGTTATGTAGTGGCAAGTCAGAACTTGGAAATCAACGAATCCAATCTCACAGGCGAAAGCGATGCCATCCACAAGTCCATAGATAACAACGTTCTTTCTGGAACAGTGGTGACTGCGGGCCACGGAGTCATCGTTGCAACCTCTGTTGGAGCCACCGCATATGCGCACAGGCTTGCATCAGAAGCCCGCGTGTTCACTCGAGTGAGTTCAGAAATCCAGAGCAGTATCACCCGAGTTCTCACATGGGTGACCTGGCTACTGGTAGCGGTGACTCCACTGCAAATTTGGTCGCATTTTCGAAAAGTGTCCGAGGATGGTTGGCAAGACCACGTTGTTCGAATCAGCGCTGGCTTAGTGGGTCTTGTTCCAGAAGGATTGGTACTTCTCACAACGTTGGCTTTTCTCAGTGCGGCACTGTCACTGTCTCGTCAAAACGTGCTCGTTCAAGAATTACCCGCAGTCGAGACATTGGCGCGAGTAGATGTGGTCTGCCTAGACAAAACGGGAACATTGACATCAGGGAACATGGTGTGCGAAGGCATAGAAGTCATCGGTCAACCATTACACGACACAGAGATTCCTTTTGCACTAGCTGCACTTGCAAACGATCAGGCAGCAAACACCACCTTGCTCGCAATTCAACGCCGATTCTTGGAAGTTCCTGAGTGGACGCACAATGGATCGATACCTTTTGACTCAACTCGAAAATGGAAAGCTGATGCGTTTGTCGGGCACGGCACATGGTTTCTTGGTGCTCCCGAAATGTTGTGGGACATTGATGACCACATCACAAAACGAGTGACGAACCTTGCAAGCGCCGGATGTCGAGTGATGATGTTGTGTTACTCCCCTTTAACAATTACAACGCCGCAGCTTCCTATTGACCTTGTTCCTATGGCGCTGGTTGTTTTGAAGGAAGAGATTAGAGACGATGCTGCAACAACACTGCGTTACTTTGCAGAACAGAAAGTTCGAACCATTGTTATTTCCGGCGACAATCCACAAACTGTGCAATCAATTGCACACGCTGTCGGCATCGCTGGTGACGCCATTGATGCACGGCAATTGGGTAATTCTGCAGATCTCACCGATGCAGCAATTAGTCACCATTCAATTTTTGGCCGAGTAACTCCGGAACAAAAACGAACAATGGTGACTGTGCTCCAATCACAAGGTCATGTTGTCGCAATGACTGGAGATGGGGTCAACGATGCGCTTGCGTTAAAACGCGCAGACATTGGAATCGCCATGGATAATGGCGCACCAGCAACTAAAGCTGTGGCACAAATTGTGCTGCTAGATGGGAAGTTCTCCCACTTACCTCATGTGCTCGCAGAAGGTCGGCGAGTAATTGGCAATGTAGAACGCGTTGCAAATCTATTCTTGGCCAAGAACGCCATGAGTTTGCTGGCAATCTTGGCGTCAGTTGCTGCAGGAGTGACGTTTCCCATTCTCCCCAGACAAATGACCCTGCTTTCCACCGTCACTATTGGCCTGCCCGCATTCGCTCTTGCGTTGGGGGAAAACACCATTCGTTATCAGCCCGGATTCCTTCGGCGCATTGTGTCTTTCTCGTGGCCGGCAGGCGCAATCGCTGGTGCATCAGTTGTAGTTGCAGACGCATGGACGAACGACGCCTCAGGAACCGCCGCAACTCTGACAGCCTTGCTGACATTCTTTGGCATTCTGACGTTCAAATCACGACCATTAAGTAGCTGGAGATTGTTGCTCTTATTAGGAATGACGCTTCTCGCCGCTAGTGCATTCATCATTCCGGCACTGAGTGATTTCTTTGCATTCACCATAAAGAGTGAAATTGTTTGGAAGTCGGTGGTGACGTCGCTTCCACTACTTCTTTACATTGTCACGCGCATGAGAAAAGATTCGCAAGAAGTTTTCTGAATTGAACTTGTCAATTGACTCACGACTCATGTTCTGCATGCACGACTCAAAACGAGCAATTGGGTCTCGTCCACCCTCGGTGTGCGGGTAATCGCTGGAGAACAAATACAAGTCGTCATTCGAATGGTCAACAAGGCGACCCACGTCTTCAAAAACAAATGGAGTAAATGCCATTTGTTCACGAATCTGTTCTGAAGGTCGGCGCTTGAAACCCTTCAAACGATCGTCAACCTTTGAATATGCCTTGTGAATCTGATCGAGTCTCACAAGTGTTTCTGGAACCCAACCGGCACCAAGTTCGACTGATGCAAGTTTCAATCGCGGGAACTCCTCGAGGACTCCGTCCAAGACAAACA
>CAZRHK010000010.1:0-30059 GCA_964599815.1 uncultured Bifidobacterium sp.
TACTAGTGCTTCGCGTTGTATTCGGAATCACAATGATGTGTCATGGATGGAACAAAATCTCATCTGGACTAAATGGAACGTCGAACTGGTTTGCATCCATCGGAATGAGATGGCCGAAATTGCAGGCACCTTTAGCTGCTTATTCTGAATTGACTGCCGGAGCACTATTGGCCTTAGGCCTGCTGACTGGTGCGGGTACAACGATTTTCATCGCGTTGATGATTGTTGCGATCGTGACTGTTCACGCAAAAGTTGGATTCTTTATTTTTCTCCCTAACGGCGGTTGGGAGTATTGCGCCTCCATTGCCGGAGTTTCTGTTGCTTTATCACTGACCGGACCTGGTGCGTACTCATTGGACGCCTTCTTTGGCGTTGCCTCCAACTATTCCGTATGGGCGATTCCGTGTGGAGTCATTTTGGCCGTGTGCCATCTGGCAATTGCATACCGCCCGCATCGGGCCCGCTAGCGCCCGTAACATCTGAATGTATGCAAAAAATCGCTCGTGTCATTCTCGCTGTTCTCTGCACTGGCATTTTTGCCATGTGGGTGTACGCGTTCGGTTTTGCTCCCCGAGAAAGTTTCAACAAAATAGGAGACGATGCTTGGAAGGCTCGCTCCGAGGCTCACTGTCAGAAAGCCGAAGACGAGAGATTTGCTCTACAAGACCTCACTGAAATGGATCCCAACGATCGCAATGCGCTTCAGAAGAAAGCAGACATCGTTGAAATCGCTACTGATTCACTTGAGCGGGCAATTAATAGGATTGCGTTAGACAGCCCTTCGGACGCAAAAGGCAAAGAACTTGTCCCACAGTGGCTTGATGACTACCGCATTTACATCCAGAATCGACGAGACTTCGTCAAGGCACTTCGAACAGAATCTCGCCGCCCTTTCTTCGCAGAAACAGAAGTTGAAGGCGTACCCATCAGCGAAAGAATCGGCAAATTCGCTAGAGAAAATGATATGAAGACCTGCCAGCCACCACTGGATTTATCTGTCTAAGACACATCAACCCAGCCAACTCCCTCTTCATATTTACGAACTACTTTCGCTGGGGATCCAACGGCCACTGAAAACGATGGAATGTCTCGCGTAACAACGGAGTTAGCACCGATCACAACGTGCTCCCCAATTGTTACTCCCGGCAACACAATGGTTCCATGTCCTAGCCAACTGCCATTTCCTATGACAACTGGACGTTCGGGCTGGGATTGTTGGGAGATTGGTCTGGTCAAATCTGTGTACCCATGATTTTGGTCTGTGATGTAAACGTGGTGACCAGTCCATACATCGTCGCCAATAGTTATTGAAAAGTGGCCAACGATGCCGCTTCCTTTACCAATGAGGCATCGATCACCAATAGACACCACTGGACTCGTCAAGCATTCTTGGCCAGGAACCATGCCAGCCGAAAGAGCTACACCAGGGCCAATTAATGTGTCTGTCCCGACGCTGATATACCTCTCATTGAAAATCGTTGTCGGCTTCCACATGATGAGGCTTCCTTCACCAAAGGAGAGAAAGCGCCGACCTGCTTTGGTGCTTGGAGAAATGGACGCGTGCAAAGCAATCCAATTGCTCCACTTCACGTACAGCGCTCCCAAGATTCGACCCAACATCTCCAACACGCTAGTGAGGCTTCATGGAACAAGCACTACGGTGTGGAAATGGCAGCGATTAGTTCCACAGTCCGTACTGGTGACGCAGAGATAATCGGCGTGCAACGCAACGATGGGGGCTGCGAATTTCGCGGTATCTCGTACGCGCGTGCAGACAGATTTGCTCTTCCTGTGGATGTTCCATTTAACGGAAAGATTGATGCGCGTGAATTCGGTCCAATCTGTTATCAAACGCCCGGTTTTTTAGAGCAGGCGCTCGGACTCGACTCTTCTTCCATGTCAGAAGATTGTCTGTCGCTCAATATCTTCGTTCCGCCACAGACGCAGAGCGATGCAAATCTCCCGGTCTTGTTTTGGATACATGGCGGCGCATATACAAATGGTGCTGGTTCTCTGGCGTGGTACCACGGGTCGAAGTTGGCAAGCCGTGGATGCATTGTGGTGACCATTAACTATCGGCTTGGAATATTTGGTTTCCTTGGTACCAAGAATTTGGGCGTAGAAGACATGGTGTCCGCTTTGCGTTGGACACACCGAAACATCTCGAACTTCGGCGGAAATCCAAAGAATGTCACCATCTTTGGAGAGTCAGCTGGCGGATCCGCTGTGGTCTCGCTTCTATCTACACCAAGTGCCAAGGAACTCTTTCATAAAGCATGGGCTATGAGTCCGTCCATCGGTCAACTTCGGACAAAAGAAAGAGCCGAGGAAATTCAGAATGCGGTGCTGACTCACGCTTCCGAAGATGATGTCTCTCACTTGCAAGCGATGTCACCCGATCAACTGCTTGAAATTCAAAATGCTCTTCTTGCACAACAGTCCAAGGAATATGACTGGTTTGCTCCAACAGAAAATACCGACACCGTTTCCAAGAACTTGTTAGCAGAGGCCAGCACGTCGCCGAAACCATTTGTCATCGGAACCAACAAAGACGAGAACAAGCTGTGGGCTGCATTTGACCCAAACGCTGCAAATGTGACTGAAGCAGAGTGGCACGCACATGCCAAACGGGTGTTTTCTTCTCAAGCAGAGGTCGCCATTCGAACATACGAATCGCTACGCCCTAACGAGTCCCCACATTTTCTTATATCGGCTGTCAATACAGACACCGCATTTCGTGCACGCGCATGGAGTCTTATTGATGAACGAGTGAAACAGAACATGCCGTCGTGGATGTACTGGTTTACATGGGCCACGCCAGCATTCGGAGGGATTCTCGGGAGTTGCCATGCGTTGGATATACCGTTTGCCTTTGACAACCTCGATGCGCCCGGCGGAGAAATGTTTACGGGCGAGTCACCCGATCGATTACAGATTGCATCGCGGTTCGCGGATGAAATTTCCCACTTTGCTACACATGGCCACCCCACTTGGTCTCAATATGACGTCGAAGCCAGACCCACGCTTCAGATTGATTCTGATGTGACATTGGTCAGCGATCCAGAGTCAGACATCAGGCAGTTATTTACCGTCAAGTAGTACTCGCTATGTGAGTGCGGGAACGCTCTCTGCCCGTAGCCTAAAAGGCACGATTGTCGGAGGCATCATGTCGTCAACCCCTTTGAAAAAATTCACTGTGCCAATGCTTTCCGAGCGCAAGGCCGCAGGGATGCCAATGTCCATGGTCACCGCCTATGACTCCACCTTTGCCTGCATTGTCGATGAAGCTGGCGTAGACATGATTTTGGTTGGCGATTCAGTGGCAACTGTCATGCAAGGACAAAAAACAACCCTTGGTGTCTCTATGGAGCACATGGAGTATCACGTTCAAATGGTCGCTTCCGTCAAGCCACGTGCCCTCATCGTGGGAGACATGCCTTTCGGTTCATATCAAGCATCTGTTGAGCAGGCCGTGAACAATGCAATTCGTCTTGTGAAAGCTGGAGCCGAGGTCGTCAAACTTGAAGGTGGTATCCATGTTGCGGACAAAATTGCTGCAATTGCTCAAGCTGACATTCCCGTGATTGGCCACATTGGCCTAACTCCTCAGAGCTATCACCGTATGGGCGGAAACAAAATTCAGGGTCGTCAGTCGGGTGAATCTGCTGGCACCAAAGAACGGCTCTTAGAAGACGCACATGCAGTCGATGCGGCCGGTGCCGTGGCGATGGTCATTGAAGGCGTTCCACAAAATCTCGCTGCTGAAATCACTGAAAAGGTGACGTGCCCAACAATTGGGATCGGAGCCGGAGCGTCATGCTCTGGACAGGTATTGGTTATGCATGATCTTCTTGGATTGTCTGCGCGAAGTTTTACATTCGCTAAGGCGTACGCGAATTTGCGTGAAACTGCTATCTCTGCGGTGTCTGATTATGTGTCTGAAGTCCGAAACCAAACATGGCCAGATAGCGCTCACAGTTTTGACTAACCCATGTTGATTCTTACGACCCCTACTGAAATGCAGGAATGGTCGCGTCACGCTCAACGCCACAAGCACAACATTGGTTTTGTTCCCACAATGGGTGCGCTACATGCTGGACACACAACTCTTCTTCAACATTGCGTGCAGAGCAACAGTGCTTCTGTTCTGTCCATCTTCGTTAACCCAACCCAATTCAATGTGGCTGAAGACTTTGAGAAGTACCCACGAACACTTGAGCACGACCTGCAAATCGCAGAACAAAACAATATTGATGTGGTGTACGCGCCCACTGTTGATGTCATGTATCCATCTGGTTCATCAGTCGTTGTAGTGCCAGGAACTGCTGCAGACCGCATGGAAGGCGAAAAGCGGCCAGGGCATTTCGCTGGCGTGACCACCATTGTGAGCAAGTTGTTCCATGCCGTTCTGCCACATCGGGCGTATTTTGGAAAAAAGGATTTTCAGCAACTTGCAGTCATTCGACAAATGGTCAAAGATCTCGACTTTCCCGTGGAGATTGTGGGCATAGAAACCGTGCGCGAGTCGGACGGGCTTGCAATGTCCAGCAGAAATGTTCGACTGACGCCGGAAAACAGATCCGCGGCGGTATCAATCTCCGAAGCGCTCTTTGCTGCCAGAGCAAAACACGAGCTGGGCGAACACAGTTCCCGTCAACTTTCTGAGTTGGTTTCTTCTCACATTTCTCAAAATAATGCAACCAGCATCGAGTACGTAGATGTATGCAATCCTGTAGACCTCGGCCCTATTGCCGATACCTCCGCAGGTGCTGTTATCTGTGTGGCTGCATGGTTTGGTGATGTTCGTCTTATCGACAACGTGGAACTGAAGCCTGCCTAACGATGCAAGTCTTTGTCGGCTTGCGATACACGCAAGCGGACAGTGAAGGCGGAATCCCCCGAAAGTATTCCGCTACGAGCGAAGAGACGACCAGTCTCCCAATTGCTGAGACCGAGCTCTGGTCGCAATAACGCAAACTGGCCATCGACCCACCGTGTGAAACCATCGCCTACGAATGGAGCATTTGCATGTCGCCATACGAAATCAACTTCTTCAACATCTTCAGAGACACATGAAATCACAAACTGTGGTGAGTATCTGTTGAACAGTTCAACAGCATGAGAGATGGAATCGACAAGCACGATTGCAAATTCAGGATTCTCTTCCCATTCAAATTCCTCGCCCACAGATGAAAGTGGAGCAGAAGTGATTTGCCACTCCACAACGTCCTTGGCATCTCTCACAACAGTGACTTGTTCCTGTGACGACACATAATCTTCAATGCCGTTAACAGCATGAATTCTTGGTGCATGTCCGCGTGTCCGTCCAGCGCGATGAGATGCCTCGAGAATTGTCGGCACAAGTTCAGCAGCTCTCGAGCGCGGAACACAGATGGTGTTCAGTGTGTTGCACACTTTTCTGTCTAACGAGTGTTCAACCACTGAGGCCAATCGAGCAGAATCGCACTTCTCCCCCACAATCATCCAAGCGCCGCCGGTTCCGTGCAAACTCACCGAGATCCCGGACTGCTGAGCGATTGAACCCAATTCAGCAACGGCAGAACCGGACCCACGTGCCACCGCCAGAGCCAATTGCTTCTGCGAAAACAAGGACCATCCGGCCGCATGTTCAGGCGAGTCCAGAAGTACTACTGCATTTTCGGGAAGACCGGCTTTCTTGAGAGAAGGAGTGATGATGTTGGTCATGATTGCGCGAGCTGTTGCCAAAGCATCGCTCCCAATTCGAAAGACGACCACGTTGCCACTCTTCAAAACGCCAGTTGCATCCGCAAAAACATTTGGGCGTCCCTCAAACACAAAACCCAGCACACCCAACGGAGCTCGCCATTGCTCGACTGTCCAGCCATCGTGAACAACTTCAGAAATCTTCGTTTCTCTCGCAAGCTCAAGGTCACGCCACATTCGAAATGCGGCAACCATGTCTGACCGCATTTTCGAGGACAACACAAGTCGAGTTGTGGAACGCCCACGACTTCGAGCAGAAGCCACATCTGCTGCATTGGCGGTAGCGATCAAGTCAAATACAGAGTCATCAGAGAGAAGGTCAGCCGCTGAACCAAAGAATGAGTTGATGGCTGAATCAGCGCACAAAGACAATTGTGCAAAAGCTTCCGAAGCTTTTGACACTCCATCGACAACTAATGCATGGGTTGCTGCAGGAATTCGCTTCAGAGCACCCGACGACGCAATTCCGAGAACGACATCTCCATCTTCAATGGACCCAGCAAAATCCGCACTCACCTCAACTATTTGTTGACCAACAAGTACTTTGTCGCCAGCATGAAGTCGCGCGATTGAAGTCATTGTTCTATTCTGCTTGTTGTGAGCACCGAAGTCAGCAATCGTTTCTATTTTCGCCAACTCCTCAGTGGACAGGACTTTGCTCAAACAGACCCAATGGCCCGGCAAATGGTCAATTTCGCTTATCTCTTGGGAGATCGTGCCAGTGGAGAATGTGTGGTTGTTGACCCGGCGTATGCGGTGGACGACCTTGTTGCCATTGCCCAGAACGACGACATGACAATTGTTGGTGCACTTGCCAGCCATTACCACGCGGACCACGTTGGTGGTTCCATGATGGGTTATTCCATTGAAGGCATTTCTAGATTGCTGGAACACCACCAGATACCCATCCACGTAAACGAAAACGAAGTTCCGTGGATTGTCAAAACCACTGGTGTCTCTGAGACAGACCTTCAGTCTCATGTTTCTGGGGACGTTGTCACTGTTGGCGAACTTGACATCACCTTGGTTCATACGCCTGGCCACACACCGGGAAGCCAATGCTTCTTAGTGAACGGTTGTCTCGTGTCTGGAGACACATTGTTCCTTGACGGGTGTGGCCGAACAGATCTGCCTGGTTCGGACGTTGGACAGATGTACGACAGCCTGAACAGACTCTCTTCTCTCCCAGATGACACCATTGTGCTGCCAGGACATCGATATTCAGAGCCTCCAGCCGCGCGACTCGGCGAAGTGAAGCAGTTCAACTACGTCTTTAAGCCAAAGTCCAAAGAGGCTTGGCTCACTATGTTCGGTCACGACTAATTACAGAAACGCTGAAGACAGCACACTAATTCCCGATAACAAAAGCATTCCAAGAACAATTTTCTTGAAGTGCTCAACTTTTACCCTTGGTCGCAAGGCATAACCAGTTTTCAGTGACAGAAATAAAAATGGCAACGAAATTGATGCTGCAATAATTCCGTTCACCTCAACCTCACCTGATGTACCGAATAATGCCAAGGCACCAATGTTTGACAAAGCGAAGACCGCATTAATTGTCGCCCGAAAAACATGTGGCTCAATGCCTCGTGCTTGTAACAGAAACACAAGTGGCGGACCGTTTGTGGAGGTTGACGTGGACAGAACTCCACTGCACCAACCCATGAGCCAGTCCATCACCTTTGAATGTCTAGTGAAAGTAAAACCACGCGCAAGGACAAACGTGGCAACCAACACCACAACCCCTAGCGAAAATCTCATGGCCGACTCAGAGACCAAAAGGAACACAACAAATCCGAATGGCATACCGACATAAGCAGCAAGCGCTAGTCGCTTTGCCGTTGGCCAATCACAAAATCTTCTATCAATCACGGCTTGCAACGTGGTGGAAACTGTTCCAATCATGGTGGCCACGATGACTGCTTGATGTGGATCGACAGCAAGAGTCATGAGAGGCACTGCAAGCAAACCGAAACCGAATCCTGCAAGTGATTGGGCTAGTGACGAAATCGTCACGACAATGACGACCCACGCGATCTCAATGATGTCCACTAGTAACCACTAAGCGAATCTAGAGCTTCGTTGAAAATTTTGGTGTGGTAATCAACATCAGCGTCCGTATGCGCAGGCGACATCAGTGCCATGTTGTGGAATGGGGTCATCAGGATTCCGCGATTTATGTAGAACAAATGCAAGTAAGCATCTAGTTCGTGGTCGATACTCACGGCGGCATCTCGTCCGTTACGTGGCGGCGGACAGAACCAATATTCTGCGCGACAGCCCAATTGTTGGACATGCCAATTAAGACCGCGAGACGTATATGCATCACGCACACCTTCGGTCCACTTGGTCGCCAATGGAATCATCCGTTCGAAATCGCTTTTTAGCAACGTTGACGAAAGTGTCGCTCGAATGGCGGCCATGGCCAATGCATTCCCCGTGAGCGTTCCGCCAACGCCAGAAACGTCCACGTCATCCATGGTCATTTCTTTTTCTAGACGCGATGCAACTTCGTTGCTCATTCCATACACAGCCGCAGGCATGCCGCCAGCAATTGGTTTACCAATGACAAACATGTCAGGTTTAAGATTCCATTCTTTGGTACAACCACCAGGACCAGCACAGATTGTGTGCGTCTCGTCAATAATCAACAACACTCCGTGTTTTCGAGTGATCTCGCGAACACCGTCTAAATAACCAGGGTCCGGCAAAACGATTCCAATGTTTGTGAGTGCTGGTTCCATCAGTAGACATGCCACATCACCGTTAGCCAAGGATGCATCAAGCGCATTCAAATCGTTAAACGGGACAACGACAGTTGTATCCCTTGGATGAAATGCAGGCCCAAGAGCTCCGGGTCTCGGCACAACATTTCCATCGTTGTCCAATACGGCAAGCGTTTCATCAACTGTTCCGTGATAGCACCAGTCGATCACAGCAATCTTCGGTCGACGTGTGAGGTGGCGCGAAAAACGTAAAACAAATCTGTTGGCATCAGTGGCTGTCATGGCGAATTGCCACTTGGAAAGACCAAAACGACGAGTGAGCTCCTCTGCAACCCACACCGAATCATCACTTGGCAGCATTGTGGTGATTCCAGACAGCGCACGAACATGTAGTGCTTCTGCAACCTGAGGCAATCCATGGCCCGTCATTGCCCCGGTATCCCCCAAGCAAAAGTCAACGTACCGATGACCATCAACGTCCACAAAAGAAGCCCCCTCAGCGCCCTGAAAGAAAATGGGGAACCTCCCTGGCCATCGGACCATCCATGGCATCGGCACACCAGACAACAGATGACTGTCGGCCTGCCTGGCCAAACCCTGGGAGACCGGATGCAGCGAATCAAACAAATCCAGTTCTGAATTCATCCGAGATTTCAAGAGTGAACGATCCACAAAGCCTCCTTGCAAGCCCTTCCAACCCTATGTTCCACCGCTCTCCCTTCGATGGATTCGGAAAGGAAGCCCAATGATTCAGGCATTCCCCTTTTACATTTCGTACACTTTCACTATGCCCGTGTCCGCCGAACCCTCTTTGCGAGTCAATTACGCACGTCTGAGGACCCGTCTCATGGACTTGGCATCCATTGGCGAAATTCCTGGCGGCGGATGCGCTCGACTTGCCCTCACCGATGAAGACAGATTTGGCCGCGATCTAGTGGTGCAGTGGATGAACGATCTCAACCTGGACGTCACCATCGATGTCGTTGGAAACGTTGTGGGGATCTGGAATGTCGGCTCTGGTGAACCCGTAATGACCGGCTCCCACATTGACACCGTGAGAACCGGCGGCAAATTCGATGGAAACCTCGGAGTACTCGCTGGACTTGAGGTCATCCAGACATGTCAAGAAAATGGCATCACCCCAGCAAGACCATTGGCTGTGGCTTTCTTTACAAATGAAGAAGGTGCGCGTTTCGCACCAGACATGTTTGGATCTTTGGTATTCGTCGGCGGCTGGAGTGTTGAAGAAGCACTAAACACTGTGGGTATCGATGGCGCGCGAGTTGGTGACGAACTAGAGCGAATTGGATACAACGGTGCAACACCATGCCCTGCACAAGCGCCGCACGCATTCGTTGAACTACATATTGAGCAGGGACCTGTACTTGAACAAAAAGGATTCACAATCGGTGCTGTCACCGGTGTTCAAGGCATTAGTTGGCAAGAAGTTGTTGTTTCTGGGCAGTCCAATCATGCGGGTACCACACCAATGAATTTGCGTCACGACCCTGCTTACGTTGCGTCCGCAATTGCGGTCTTTTTGCGCAAACTTGCAGAGCGATACGGCGGAAACCAAGTATGCACGGTTGGAAAAATTGACCTACACCCCAATCTCATTAACGTTGTTCCTTCAACGGCAACTCTCACGCTTGATGTTCGCAATACCGACGAAAAACTGCTTCAAAAAGCAGAAGAAGAAATTCGTCTCTACCTGACACAGCTTGCTCAAGAAGAGGGTGTCACAATCACCGCACGACAGTTGGCACGTTTTGAGCCAGTGGTGTTCGACGAGAACATTGTCTCTCTTGTTGAGAAGTTGGCAACAGAACATGGCCATACGGTGATGAGGCTTCCAAGTGGCGCCGGCCACGATGCACAAATGCTTGCTCGCGTCTGTCCTTCGGCAATGATCTTCGTTCCTAGCATTGCCGGAATCAGTCATAATCCTGCTGAGGACACATCCGATGAAGATCTTGAAGCCGGTGCAAATCTGCTTCTCCACACAATGCTTCACTTATCAAACATGGAGACACAATGAGTCGCATCATTACGGTTGGCGCAGCACAGCTAGGACCAATCCAGAAACATCACACACGCGAAGAAGTGGTGCAGCGTCTTATTGCGCTATTGAACAAGGCCAGCGCAGCCAATTGCGACCTTGTCGTGTTTCCAGAATTGGCTCTCACTACTTTCTTTCCTCGATGGTTTATTAACAACATCGGCGAAGCCGACCATTGGTATGAAACCGCAATGCCGTCTCCAGTCACCCAGCCTTTGTTTGACGAAGCAAAGAAGTTAGGAATTGGCTTTTGCCTCGGCTACGCGGAATTAACCAACGATGGACATCGTTACAACACGCAAGTGCTTGTTGAAAAAGATGGAAGCATTATTGCTAAGTACCGAAAGGTGCACATTCCCGGGCACGAGCACCACGAACCAGACAGACCTTTCCAGCATGCAGAGCGTTACTACTTTGAGCCGTCAATGGAAGGTTTTGGTGTGTGGCGTGCTTTCGGCGCACGTGTCGGAATGATGATTTGCAACGATCGACGTTGGCCAGAGTCCTATCGAGAGATGGGCCTGCAAGGAGTGGAAATGATTTTGTGTGGTTACAACACACCGATTCATTATGTACCCGATCCGAGTCAGGACATTCTTCAAGGTTTCCATAATGCGTTGGTCATGCAATCAGGCGCCTACCAAAACGGCACATGGGTTGTCGGAGTTGCAAAAGCAGGCGTAGAAGAAGGCGTTGATTCTCTCGGCCAAAGCATGATTGTTGCGCCGTCTGGGCAAATTGTTGCTCAGACATTTACAACGGATGACGAACTCATTTCCGCCCGTTGTGACCTTGATTGGTGTCAGCGCTACACAGGAACACTCTTTGATTTTGATAAGTACCGACGACCAGAGGTCTACACACGCATTACATCGCAACGTGGAGTAATTGCAGACTGATGTCATTCACGACTCCTGGTCTTGTTTGTGGACACCACCACTTGTATTCCTCGCTAGCGCGAGGTATGCCGTCTCCCCCGGCGGTCCCTCGTTCTTTTATTGGAGTTTTAGAAAATGTCTGGTGGCGCCTCGATGCCGCTCTCGATTTGGACATCATTTACTGGTCGGCTGCTCTTGGTGCAGCCGAAGCACTCTTGTCTGGCACCACAGCCATCATCGACCACCACGAGAGTCCGTCATCTATCGAGGGTTCGCTAGATGCCATCGCACGCGGTTGCGACTTAGTTGGTGTACGCCACATTCTCAGCTATGGAGTCACCGACCGCTGGAACAATGGTTCCATGCTTTCATCTGTTTCACCAACCACACCCATAACAGATGGGGCACGTCGGGGACTTCTGGAGAATGAGCGTTACCTGAAAAGCGGGCGTCGCGCGATGGTTGGAGTCCATGCCGCATTTACATGCGGAAATGAAACTCTCGAAGCTGCTGCAGATTTATCTAAGAAGTACAACACTGGCGTTCATATTCATGTGGCGGAAGGC
Source organism: uncultured Bifidobacterium sp. (assembly GCA_964599815.1). Lineage (GTDB taxonomy): Bacteria > Actinomycetota > Acidimicrobiia > Acidimicrobiales > Ilumatobacteraceae > UBA2093. The sequence continues at coordinate 11,975 of CAZRHK010000010.1, forward strand.
GTCGACGATATTGACGCTGGGGAACGGCTTAAAAATTTGGCCACGGATGACTGGCTGCTTGTTCATGCAGTGCACTTATCCGGTGAACTTGCCGGCACAATCGCGCATAATCCTCGATCAAACATGAATAACTCTGTTGGATACGCAGCTCCGTCGCAACGGCAGAATCGAATCGTTTTAGGTACCGATGGCATCGGCGCCGACATGATGGAAGAGTTCCGTTTGGCATACGCACGACATCGCGAATTTGATCTCACCGCTTCACCAGACACTGCGTGGTCGTGGCTAGAAAACGGTCACCACTTCTTCCCTGAGGCCAAACAAGATGTTGTTCAGTGGTCCTACGATCATTCCGACAGTCCTTGGCATGTGGCCTTCACTCCAGGTATTCGTGCTGTCGATGTTGCTATCAACGGAGTTCCTCAAGTTTCAAATGGTGTCCCACTGAACTTTGATCTCAATGAAATTCGAGCCAAAGCGGCGGAAGCCGCACAGCGTTTGCACGAAAGGTTGTAACCGTGTCCGTACTGCTACCAAAGAGCCTCAATGAGGCAACGGCAATGCTCGCAGATAACACTGAAGCGACGCTGCTCACCGGCGGAACCGATTTAATGGTGGAAGTTAACTTCAACCATAGAAAACCAGAATCTGTTATTGCGCTACGACATGTTGCCGAATTGCAAGCATGGTCGGTAAACCGCAAAGAAGGAACAGTCTTCATTGGTGCCTCAGTGCCGTACAAGTTCATGGAGACGGGGCAACTCGCTGAAGCTATACCTGCTCTCGCACAGGCCGCACGAACTGTCGGGTCGCCCCAGATTCGCGCAGCAGGATCAATCGGCGGAAACCTTGGTACCTGTTCTCCAGCGGGAGATTCTCTCCCCGTGTTGTCGGCATTAGAAGCACAGGTTCATTTGCAATCGGCTTCACACGAACGCGTAGTGCCCTTTGCAGAATTCATGATTGGTCCAAAGAGGAACTCGCGTCAATCAGATGAAATCATCACAGGGGTCACTCTGCCCATCTGCAACGGAAAACAGGGATACGCCAAGGTTGGTGTTCGCAATGCAATGGTTATTTCTGTTGCTTCTGCATGTTTTGCGCTTCAAGACAATGTGGCGCGCATTGCGCTTGGAAGCGTTGGACCAGTGATTATTCGATGCACCAATGCCGAAAAGTTTTTGAATTCTGCCATTTCATCTGGCGCACCAATTAGCAATGACATAGCGGTGGAGTTTGGACGTTTGGTTTCTGAAGAGTCTCGTCCAATTGACGACCATCGCTCCACTGCGGCATATCGACGTCACGCAGTTGGTGTACTTGCACAACGTCTAGTTCTTAGAGGAGACAAATCATGAGCACACATGAAATCTATTCGTTGAAAGTAAACGGTGTTGAACACCATGTGAAGGACGCATGGATTGGCGAGAGTCTTCTCTATGTTTTGCGCGAGAGATTGGGCTTGCCGGGCGCTAAAGGAGCGTGTGAACAAGGTGAATGTGGAAGTTGCACTGTGTTTCTTAATGGCGAATCTGTGTGTAGTTGTCTAGTTCTTGCCGCCAGCGCAGTTGAGTGCGACATTGCAACAGTTGAAGGTTTGAATTCCGACGGAACGCTCACCGATGTACAAGAAGCGTTCATCGGTGAAGGGGCCGTGCAATGCGGTTTTTGTACTCCTGGCTTAGTGATGGCTGTACACCATCTCCTCGAAGAGAAACCAGATCCTTCTGAGCACGAAGTAAAAGAAGCCTTGTCAGGAAATATCTGCCGTTGCACTGGGTATGGCCGAATTTTTGCAGCAGTGGACGCTGTAGTTGCTATGCGAAAGGACAACAAGTGATGAGTGCAGTAAAGACGCGTCGCGATGTTCTCGGCACTAGCGCACTACGCCCCGATGGCGCCGCAAAGGTTCGAGGAGATTTCGAATTCACCTCAGACCTTCATGCGGAAAACATGCTCTGGGGCGCAACACTCCGGTCACCGCATGCGCACGCCCGAATAGTGTCCATTGACACCACAGAGGCATGGAAGATTTCTGGCGTAGAGACCATCATTACGGCCGAGGACGTGCCCGGCTCCCCCACATACGGCCTCATCAGTCAAGACCAACCAGTTTTTGCTCGCGAAGTTGTTCGTTACATGGGAGAACCAATTGCTGCCGTGGCAGCGGACCATCCCGAGACGTGTCGTCGTGCTCTTGCAGCCATCAAAGTGGTGTACGACGAGTTGCCAGTTCTCAGCGACCCAGAAATTGCAATTGCTGGATCATTTGATCCCATTCATCCCGATGGGAATCTGATTCGACATCAGCGCATTGTTTATGGTGACGAATCAGCAACCGGTCCAATTGTTGTTGAAGGAACCTATGACATTGGCATGCAAGACCAAGCATTTCTTGGGACCGAGGCTGCCCTAGGTTTTCCAGATCACGATGGCCATGGCGTAGAAGTGCACGTCGCAACTCAATGGTTGCACGAAGATCAAAAACAAATGGCTGCATGTTTGGGAATTCCAGAAAACCGCGTGCGATTAGTGCTCGGTGGCGTTGGCGGTGCATTTGGTGCGCGCGAAGACATCAGCCTTCAGGTTCACACAGCACTTCTTGCATTACGGACTGGTCGCCCAGTGAAGATGCAGTACGGGCGTGAAGAGAGTTTCTTTGGTCACGTTCATCGACATCCAGCAAAGATTTGGATGCGCCATCACGCAGACGACAACGGTCATATCATCAAAATTGAAGCCAGGTTTGTGTTCGATGGCGGAGCGTATGCTTCAACGTCATCCGCCGTTCTCATTAACGGCGTGACACACACTCAAGGACCTTACGTATGTCCTAATGCCGTTGTAGACGGCTATGCGGTACGCACCAATAACCCGCCGTGTGGCGCAATGCGCGGATTCGGAGTAGTACAAGCCTGTTTTGCACACGAGGGCCAAATGGACAAATTGGCTGAAGCAGCCGGGTTATCCCCCGTTGAAGTACGCCTTCGAAACGCCATGAAGACTGGCGACAAGCTCATTACTGGTCAAACAGTAGAAAGCGTTGCGCCTGTTGAGCGACTCATTCGTGAAACAGACAGCATTCCCCTTCCTGCAGATCTTGCCGACCTTCCCCACGAACTTGATCTTCCAGGTGGTTCAGGAATCACAGCAGAACGCAAGCACATACGACGTGGAATCGGCTGGGGCGTCAGCATCAAGAACATCATGTACAGCGAAGGCTTCGATGATTACTCCACCGCGCGATGCACATTGCGCGACGGAAAAGTTGTTTTGAAATTTGCCACCAGCGAAGTTGGCCAGGGGTTTGTCACTCTGGCTCCTCAAATTGCTCGCTCGGTTCTTGGTGTTGACGACGTTGTTTGCGACACCATTGATACGAACATTGGTTCCGCCGGATCAACATCTGCATCACGTCAAACATGGATGAGTGGCGGCGCAGTTGACGGTGCCTGCAGGCTGGTGAGAGAGCGACTATTTGAACACGTCGGCAAACAACACGGCATTGATCCCATCCGCCTCGTCATTGAGGACACAGACATTGTTGACACCGTGGGCACATTGCGCGTCTCTGTTGCAGAAGCAACACAAGGAGTCACTTTTTCTGAAGAATTCGAGCATCATCACAGAACAACAGAGGACCTTGACGAAAATGGTCAAGGAAATTGTCACGTAGCTTTTGCCTTCGTTGCTCACCGAGCTGTTGTTGACGTAGACCCAGAATTAGGTCTCGTCAAAGTGGTCCAAATTGCAACAACCCAAGACGTCGGTCGCGCCCTTAACCCACTCTCTGTTCTTGGACAGATTGAAGGCGGCATCGCACAAGGACTTGGTTTGGCCGTCATGGAAGAGATTGTCGTAGATAACGGTCGAGTAAGAAATCCGAGCTTCACCGATTATCTATTGCCAACGGCTCTCGATGCGCCGGTTGTGGTTGCTCGCCTTGTGGAAGAACCAGACCCTCAAGCACCACTTGGTGCAAAAGGTGTTGGCGAACCGCCATGTATTTCAGTGACACCTGCAATTGTTGCGGCTATTCGTAATGCTGTTGGCCGAGATATTCCTCGGTGCCCAGTACGACCACAAGACATCTGCTTGTAAGTCAGCCAAAAACCTGCTTCGTGTAATCGTTTTGAAAAACCCTGTTTGGGTCAAGCCGATCTCTCATCGATAAGAAATCGGAAAAGCGCGGATACAAACCAGCAAGTTCTTCGGAGTTGCGGTGGTGAATCTTTCCCCAGTGAGGCCGAGCGTCGTACCCGCGCAGAATGTCTTCCACATCCCGAAAGAACGGTTGATACTCCATTCCCTTGAATACGTGAACCGCGATGTATGCGCTTTCGCGACCGTACGAAGTTGACAACGGAACATCGTCTTTTCCAGTGAAGCGAACTTCAACAGGAAAGTTAAGCAAATAACCTTTTCGCTCGATCATGGAACGAATATCTCGCAGTGCATTCGGCAAGGCGTCGGCAGGAATGGAATGTTCCATTTCATAGAAACGAACAAGTCGAGGACTTGCGAAAATTTTGAAACTCTGATCTATGTACTTACGTGAGCCAGACGATGGCAATGCTGTTGCGAGGCGTGGAATGAGCGAGGGTCGCAATTTCCCGAGATGACACAGGGCGCCAAAGGCATAGTTCTCCATGAACGTCTTTTCAATCCAGCCCTTGACCTTAGGCAACGGATTTAGAGGCTCAGTCGTTCGATTGTTGCGCTTAGTAAGCGCCCATTTCGTGTGAGGAATCCAAAAGAATTCGAAATGATCATTGGACATCTTTAAAGCCTCGACATCATCCAACACAGCGTCCAATTTCATAGGCATCTCATGGGCCTCAAGTGCAAACGCATCAACTACTTTCAGTGTGCACTGCGTTATGACGCCAAGAGCACCAAGCGACACTCGACCCACATCGAGAACATCAGAATTATTGGATGTGGTTGCTTCAACAACTTCACCAAAGCCGTTAACAAGTCGCATACCCACAACCTGTGCAGCTAATCCAGGAAGTGACACTCCGGTGCCATGGGTCGAGGTTGAAACGGCTCCAGCAACTGTCTGATAGGCAATATCCCCCAAGTTCGGCAGCGCCAATCCCTCTGCGTGTAGAAGTCGATTGAGTTCATTCAACGTGGTCCCTGCACCAACGGTCACCGTTCCCGCCGCCCGGTCAACCGAGTAGATGCCCGACAGTTGACGGATATCCAACAGGACTCCTTTCGTGGCCACCGCAGGAGTAAAACTGTGTCCAGAACCAACCACCCGAACGGTGTGGTTTGTATGAGCAGCAGAAGCAACCAGGGACGTCACCTCTTCCTCGCGCGCAGGGGCAGCAATGCTCTCCGGGTTTGCCACCACATTCCCTGCCCAGTTCTTCCAACGCTTGGTCATGCCTCTATTCATAGCCGACCTGGCTCCATTGCGCCTGCTCCATCTTCACCTAGAGACAGTCGTAGCGCATAGGGTGTACACATCTGCCCCATCAAAGGAGCCAATATGACGAAGACCCAAGTTCCCCTTGTTGAATACCTGGTTCTATCCCCTACACCTCATCTAGTGGCCAACGAATGCACATCCTGTGGAGCTCGATTCTTCGACCGTCGCAATGCATGTGCATCTTGCTTCTCCACCAACTTCAAAACGGTTGACATTCCAACCGAAGGCGAAGTGCGATCGTTCACCATCGTGACCTTCGCATCACCAGGTGTCCCCGTTCCCTTTGTGGCAGCAATCATTGATTGCGGAGGAACCAGTGTTCGCGCAAACATCATCAACTGTGACCCCACACCCGAAAAGGTGCACCTTGGACTCAAAGTTCGTCTTGCCACGTACTCACTTGGCGATGATGACAACGGCGTCGAAGCAATCGGCTTCGGATTTGAACCAATCGCATAAATAGAAGAACTACATAAGAAGGACAACAACCATGGCATCAGACGACATCTACATCCTCGGCATCAACATGACAAAGTTCGGAAAGTATCCGGACAAGGACACCGTTGACCTTGCAAGCGAAGCAGTAATGGCAGCTCTGGCCGACGGCGGAGTCACCATGCGCGACATGGGCGTCATGGCGGCTGGTTGCCTCATGGGCCAAGGTGGCATTGGCCAGATGATTCAGAAGCAAGTGGGTCAAACCGGAATTCCGGTGTACAACGTGTCGAACGCATGCGCTACCGGCGCCACAGCACTTCGCACAGCCATCATGGCCATCAAGGCTGGCGAATGCGATATGGGTCTTGCAGTTGGTGTTGAAAAGTTGGCTGGCGTTGGCCTTCTCGGTGCTGGAGGCGGCGGTAAGGGTTCTGGAAAAGAATGGAAGCCATCGGGTCGTTACGGTGCCGTTCAGAACGTTGACGGATACATCGGAACCGCAAACATGCCTGGCACATTCGCTCAGGTGGGCATGGAATACGGACATAAGTACGGCGGCGCAACATTCGAAGTATTTGCAAAGATTGCCGAGAAAAACCATGCGCATTCAACGCTGAACCCATTGGCTGCGTACCAAAAGAAGATGACTCTTGAAGAAATCATGAACGACGTCATGATTGCGTACCCGAATACGCGTTCCATGTGTTCTGCAAACTGTGACGGAGCTGCAGCTGCAATTGTTGTCAGTGGCGCAAAGCTGAAGACAATGTCGCTTGAACAGCAACGCCGCGCAATTAAGGTGTCTGCATCTGTTCTCACCAGTGACCCATACCAAGAGGCATGTCAGGTGTTGCCAGACGTCAATACCCTCACCCGCATCGCTGCCAAAAAGGCATACGAACAGGCCGGAGTATCCCCCCAAGATCTCGACCTTGTTGAACTTCATGACTGCTTCGCGACAGCAGAATTGGTGCATTACGACAACTTGATGTTGTGTGAAGAAGGCGGCGCTGTTGACTTCTTCAACTCCGGCGCCACATGGCGAGACGGTTCCACACCAGTCAATGTGTCTGGCGGATTGGAATCAAAGGGTCATCCAATTGCTGCAACGGGAATCGCCAACATCTGGGAAGTGTGTCACCACCTTCGCGGTGAAGCTGGTCCACGTCAGATTGAAGGCGCAAAAGTTGGACTTGCTCATGTCATCGGACTTGGCTCGGCATGTGGTGTTCACATTCTGGAGAAGTCAGCACTCTGACCAACTCTCCCTCTATTCATGGAACCTGTGACACAGCCTTCGTGGTTGTGAAGGATGCGTTCACGAATAACTTCATTGAGCATGGCGAGATTGGAGCCTCTATCTGCATAGAGATAGAGGGAAACCGAGTGGTCGATCTGTGGGGTGGTTTCTCAGACATCGCCCGGACAAAAGGCTGGCAACAGGACCAGTTGGTTAACGCTTTTTCCGTCGGGAAAGGCGTAACGGCCGTAGTGGCTGCGCAATGCGTTGATCGGGGCGAGGTCTCGTACGACACACGCATTGTTGACGTGTGGCCTGAATTTGCTGGCTATGGGAAAGAACTCATGACCCTTCGCGACGCATTGGGACATCGCGTGGGACTCCCAGCAGTACGGGCACCACTACCCTCGCATGGAATGTACGACTGGAGCCTCATGTGCTCAGCACTCGCACATGAAAAGCCTTGGTGGGTACCTGGCTCGACCCACGGTTATCACGTGAACACTTTTGGATTCATTGTTGGTGAAGTACTTCGACGCGTTACGAAGAAGTCGGTGGGCCAACTCATTAAAGAACGCATTGCCACCCCGTTGGGCACCGACATCTATTTGGGCTGTAACCCAACATTGCATCACCGTATGGCTGAATTTGAATGGCCAGGGAGTGCGCCAGCAGAAAGCGCACCCGAGGGTTTAACAGAGGACCAACTTCTTCAGTACAACACGTACTACAACCCGCCCGGATTATCTGGCGCAATGACCGTCAATACAGTTGAATGGCGAGAATCAGAAATTCCTTCTACAAACATGCACGCCAGTGGCCGTGGAGTTGCTCGCTTGTACTCATCTCTCTGCACGTCAGGTACCAGCGCAATCCCCAAACTTTTGACGAACGAGACATTGCAACTGGCAACGCAGGAAGTGTCGTGTGGAGAGGATGCAGTACTTGGCCGAGTGTCACGATTTGGACACGGCTTTCAGATCCCCCTTCCAGAGCGTGGCTTTGGTCCTCATTCAGAGGCGTTTGGGCATTACGGCGCTGGTGGCTCCGTTGGATTTTGCGACCCAGTAGCAAAAGTTGGCTTTGGGTATGTGATGAATCAAATGGGGCCACGCTGGCAGAATCCTCGCAATCGTGCCCTCATCGATGCTCTATATGAATGTCTCTAACAGTGCGAGCATCTGCAACTCATGCGAACATAGGTAGGTGAATACCGCTGCAAGCATCAAACCGTTGGAAATGCTTCGCATACCGGCGTTTCGTCTCCTCTGGACTAACAGCTTTCTGTTTGTCCTAGTACAGAGCACCCAACGGTTTGCTTTCGTTTGGTTAGCACTAGACCTCGGTGCAAGATCCGATATCAGTGGAGTGATTCTCTTCGTCATGGGCATCCCCGCATTGCTCATCTCACTTCCTGTCGGTGTCATGAGTGACCGCATGAATCGCCGCACACTCTTGATGGGAAGCCAGTTAGGTGCTCTCGCCATAACCATCGCTATCGCAACAATGGTGACCACTGGTCACATCACTACATCATGGGCAATAGCGGGTTCTTTTGTTGCAGGAATTTTCATTGCACTCGGTTCACCAGTTCGCACAGCAATGATTCCCACAGTGGTTCCCAAGGACAAACTTGTGGGGGCAATTGCCGTCAGCACTATCGGGTCAAACATTGGCCTCATCATCGGCCCCGCCACCGCAGGACCAGTCATCAAGGTGTGGGGTATTCAAGGCGCTTTTTGGCTACAGGCAGTTCTGTATGTGATTGGCTTCCTAGTACTTCTCCCGTTGAAGATTCCAGCGGTTCCCGTCATGCCTCGACGCAAGATGAAAGACGAGATATTTGAAGGAGTCAAATTCATCAATCGAACAGAATCCGTCCGTTCGCTTTATGTACTTCTCTCGTCGTCGACACTTTTCATGATGGCACCATGGATTGTTTTGGGGCCACAGATAGCACGAGAGCAAGCTGGTGCGACAGGTAGCCAAACAACGGCAATGTTTGCATTGCTTGGAGTGGGCCAATTCCTCACATCCATGGCAATCATGCGATTCAATCACAAGATGATTCGCAAAGGATTGTGGTTTATGTGTGGTCTTGTCTGGGGCTCCAGTGTCCAAATTCTGCTTGGACAATCCAATTCCATTGCCATGATGAGCATCTTTTTGTTCATGTGGGGATTAGGCGGCGGGTTCTACATGAACCTCAATCAAACCCTCATTCAAAACAACACCCCACAGGAAGTGATGGGCCGAGTCATGGCCATCCATTCGTTGCTCATGAGTGGACTTGCGCCAGCCGGAGCACTACTTGTTGGTGTGGTTGCAAGACGCATCGACTCTGCCCCGCTCGTGTTCTCAGGCTGCGGATTCCTCATGCTTCTGAGCGTGGGATACTTCCTGACGTTCAAGAAGCATCTACGCCCAATGGCTTAGTTCTCTACATGCAACAAAATAGTGTCGGCATCTGAGCGAGGATTCAAACGTGACGCACAAACAACAATGGTGTCGCCAGATTTCACCAAACTATTGTCTCGTGCCGTTTTGATAGCGGTGGCGATGGCGGTGGTGATGTTGCCATCACGTGGCACTTCCATTGGATACACACCGCGACAGACTTGCAGGCGGCGTGCGCGATCTACTCCCGGAGTAGCAGCCACAATGGCACACGAAGGTCTACACGATGCCAAAAGACGAGCAGAGAAGCCCGTAAATGTCACCGACAAAATGAGGTCAGCAGAGATTCTCTTCGCCAATGCGCTAGCCGCTGCGGTAACAGCTGCTGCCTGAGGGTTGGCATCTGCGTAATAGTTCGGAAGCGAAACTCGTTTCTCCGCAGCTTCACAAATCTGTGCCATTACCTGCACCGTTTGATTCGGATTCGCTCCTACAGCAGTCTCTCCTGACAGCATCACTGCATCGAAACCATCTCGTACGGCACCGCTTACGTCTGCAACTTCAGCTCGCGTAGGGCGAGTGGCACTAATCATGCTCTCCAGCATCTCGGTAGCACAGATGGAGATGACTCCACGCTCAAGCGCGCTCAACGCAATTCGGCTTTGGGCAGCTGGGACACTTTCAAATGGTGTTTCCACGCCAAGGTCTCCGCGAGCGGCCATAACACCATCGCTGACTGCACAAATCTCGTCGATACGTTCTAAAGCCTGTGGTCTTTCGATCTTTGCAAACACCAAAATGTTGTCACCGACCAATTCACGCACGGTAATGATGTCGCTTGGTGATTGCACAAAAGAGACTGCCACAATCTCCACGCCGAATTCCCGCGCCACTTTCAGGTCGGCCAAGTCCTTCTCGGCTAGTACGCCACCACTGATCTCTGTGTCCGGAAGATTGACACCTTTGCCCTTCTTCAATGAACCGCCACGAACCACACGAACCACAATTTGCTCGGAATGAACAGATGTCACCACCGTCTCTAGACGGCCATCGTCCATGAGGATTCGATGCCCCTCTTGGATACCACGCGACCCACCACGGCTAGACGACTCGATACCCAGTTCCGACAACGTGAACTCCACGGACTCACCATCAACAAGCGTCATGTCCTCACGCGCAAAGCGAAGTTTTGGACCTTGAATGTCCACCAACACAGCCACCGTAGAGCAGGCTTCGCGCACCATTGTGATGGTTCGCTTCAAATCTTCAGTTGACAGGTGCGAACAATTCAGTCGAACGACAGAAGCTCCCGCCGCTACAAGACCCCGAACACCATCGGGAGTGGATGTTGCAGGACCTAACGTGGCAATGATTTTCGTCAAACGCATTGCGAACACACTAAATCACGCACTACTACAAACGGTGACAGCAGCCCCTAAAAGAGAGTGACTTGTTTCGGTAGTTGCTTACGTTCAATTCGGTATGAACTCACCTATCACTGGGAACAACGAAGAAAATTTCATACTGATAGGTACGGTCGCTTTGTGGCTGACTCTCTTCAGACTCGCGTTGCAGTCATTGGATCAACCGTTATTGCAGTTGTGCTGGTGTCGCTTCTTGCTCTTTCAGTCTTGAGGGAACAGACAACAAACATCAACGTTCGCACCTGTACGGCCATCTCAGGTCCACAAGGCGAAAATGGAGAACCTGGAGCCACCGGAACGCCTGGCGTAACTGGTTCAAGTGGCGCTCCCGGAAAGACCGGACCCACGGGTGCGCCAGGGAAAACGGGGCCCACAGGAGCAACTGGAGCCCCTGGACAAACAGGAGCACCCGGTAGCAACGGATTGTGTACCACTGTGACTGGTGCCCCAGGAGTTAACGGCCTCAATGCACCAACACAACATGGCTCGTTTTACTCAACGTTCACCGACCAATTGGTTGAGCGATACGTCGGTCAACCAATGCGGTTGTCCCAAACGGAATTCTCAGACAACGTGGTTCTCGTTGACGCGACAAATTCTGATTGTGCTAGTTCCCCCTATTGCTCTTCAATTCAGTTCAATGCAACAGGACGATTTGATATTCAGTTCTCGGCGCAACTCTTCAAAGTCGCAGGAAACACCTACATCACCGCAGACATTTGGCTGGCGAAAAAATCTGTTAATGAATCTGTCTTTTCCGATTTACCGTGGACAGCAACAAGAGTGTTTGTACCGAATGACACGGACTATTCGGTTGCAGCCTGGAATTTCTTGGTGCAAGCAGACATCGGAGACCAGTTTCAACTGAGATGGTCTTCACCTGACGCATTGTGGGCAAACTTGCGGGTTCTTTCTGAAACCCCCAGCGGATACACAACGGGCACAACTCCGCCTCAAATCCCGGGACTCATTCTGACTGTCACAGGAGTTAGCAACTAAGGCTGGATGTTTGGTGTCGAAGGGGGGACTTGAACCCCATCACGCCCGCACGAGATGCAACAGCGCGCTGGCGCCGTGTGCGTGGGTGGAAATGTTTGGTGTCGAAGGGGGGACTTGAACCCCCACGCCCTAACGGGCGCCAGCCCCTCAAGCTGGTGCGTCTGCCTATTTCGCCACTTCGACGTGGACTGTCAGGCTACCTATGAACCTGACGGAACCCAAAGATCAGTTCTGAAGGAGGAATGCGAGCGCAATCACTGTGAACAACCACACTGTTGCGAAAACCGTGGTGATCTTGTTGAGATTCTTCTCAGCAGCCGCAGAACCGAGGCCTGCACCACCGCCACCAAACATGTCGGAGAGTCCACCGCCTTGCCCACTGTGGAGCAGAACGCCAACAATAAGGGCCAACATAGACACAACGTTGATGACTAGCGAGAGATACAGAATCACGGTACGCACGGTTTTCTAGCCTATCCCTCTCTGCCTAGATAGAGACGGCCGCTACAGGTTCCATGGGGAAATGACAGGCCACTGAGTGTCCTGGGGCAATCTCCACCAGTGCCGGTTCTGACGTAGCGCAAAGGTCGGTGGCCTTCCAGCAGCGCGTTCGAAAACGACAACCAGATGGCGGATCTACAGGCGACGGCACATCTCCCACCAACCGAATCCGACCCGTGCGACCTCGCTTCGTAGGGTCGGCCACGGGAACTGCGGACAACAGTGCCGTGGTGTACGGGTGGCGCGGCATGGCGTACACCGACGCTGCGGGGCCAGTTTCAACGATCTTCCCCAAATACATCACTGCAACGTTGTCGGCAATATGACGAACCACAGACAAATCGTGCGCAATAAACATGTACGTCAGGCCAAGTTCCTTCTGCAGATTCTCTAGCAAATTAAGAATCTGTGCCTGAATACTCACATCCAATGCAGAAACGGGTTCATCCGCAACCAACAACTTCGGTTCAAGAATGAGTGCTCGCGCGATACCAATTCGTTGCCGTTGTCCGCCTGAAAACTCATGTGGGTATCGGTTGTAATGCTCTGGATTTAGTCCAACCAAATTCATCAATTCTTGAACCCGAGATTTCACGCCGTTCGCCGGAGACATCTTCTGAACTTCTAGAGGAGCCGAAATAATTTGACCAACACTGTGACGGGGATTCAGCGATGCATATGGATCTTGGAAGATCATTTGCATTTTTCGTCGAGCCATACGCAAGTCATGTCCGGACAACGTTGTGATGTCTTGACCATCGAGAACAACACTGCCCGATGTCGGATCTATTAAACGCGTAACGACTCGTGCGAGCGTGGATTTACCGCAACCAGACTCCCCCACGATTCCCAGGGTTGTTCCATCTTGAATAGAAAATGAGACGTCATCAACGGCCTTCACTTCTTTTGTGGGGCGACCCAAAAGTCCTGAAGCTCCGGTTGGGAAATACTTCACGAGGTTTCGTGCATCTAGAGCAATGCCACTCATGCATGACCTGCTTTACGACCTATGGAGACGAGTTGCTCATCCGATAAGTGACATGCAGATTGCGAAGATGTACTTCCAATCGCACGAAGCTCTGGAACAACCGTTGAACACCGACTAGCAGCGCCCTCTTCAAACGAGCAACGTGGCCTAAATGCGCAACCATCAGGTAACGAGATGAGCGATGGCGGAGTTCCCGGAATGGTTGCGAGATGTCCTCGCGAACTGTTGTCCAAACTTCCCACAGCGCCGAGCAGCCCCCATGAGTACGGATGCGTTGGCCTGCCGAATATCGATAACACATCAGATCGTTCGACGATACGACCGCCATACATCACCAACGCAGAATCTGCCACTTCTGCCACCACACCTAAATCATGTGTAATCAAGATGATGGCCATACCGGTCTCTTGCTGGAGATCTTTCATCAAATCGAGAATCTGTGCTTGGACTGTGACGTCGAGCGCAGTGGTTGGTTCATCTGCAATGAGAAGGCGCGGAGAATTAATGAGAGCAATTGCAATAACAATTCGCTGACGCATGCCGCCAGAGAATTCATGTGGGTATTCGTCAATTCGTTTTGTCGGATTCGGGATACCCACCTTTTCCAACATGGACAGGACTCGCGATCGAACATCTTCTTTCGAAGCCTTGGGGTGATGAACCAAATACGCCTCTGCAATCTGATCACCAACGGTATAGAACGGGTTGAGAGCTGAAAGCGGATCTTGGAAGACCATGGCAATGTCTTGGCCACGTACACCTCGCATGGCTTCTTCATCTAGAGACAAGATGTCGCGCTCATCAAAACGAATACTTCCCGAGGTGGTTGCCGTCACGGAACTGTTCAATCTCAAAATTGAAGAGGCGGTCACCGATTTGCCTGAACCGGATTCCCCCACGATTCCCACAGTCTCTCCCGGACGCACGTCGAACGACACATCATTAACCGCACGTACAACACCATCGGGTGTCTCAAACGACACCCGTAGATTCTCAACCTCTAAAAGCGGTTTTTCGTTCACTTCGACCTCACTCGCGGGTCCAGAACGCCATACAAAATGTCGACCACAACATTGGCAAGAACAATGAATACGGCAGCCACCATTGTGGTGCCGACCAACACCGGCAAATCCGATTCAACAACAGCTCGAATTGACATACGACCCATTCCGGGCAATGAGAAAACGCTCTCGGTAATTATCGCCCCACCAAGAAGAGCCGCGAAATCTAGTCCTGCGATGGTAACGATTGGGACCAAAGCCGAACGCAAGACATACTTTTTGAGAATCACACGACGTCGAAGACCTTTTGCAATTCCAAGGCGAACGAAATCTTCGTTCATTGCCTCCAGCATTCCATTGCGCGTTAGACGCGTATAACTAGCCGCAGACAACACGGCAAGAGTTGACCACGGAAGAATCATTGTCTTCAGAAATGCCAATGGATCTACAAAGGGTGATTCGTATTTGGGGAACGGCAAGATGCGTAACCAAATACAAAATGCGAATAGAACAAGAAGCCCTATATAGAACGTCGGAAGACTCACGCCGACTGCGCTGAACGTAGTGGCGGCCTTATCTTGCCACTTTCCCTTCTTCAGAGCAGCAAGAGAACCGAGTCCCACCCCCAACGACATCCACAAGACAAGAGCACCGATAGAGAGATACGCAGTCACCGGAAAAGTACGTGTGATGAGTGTTGTAACACATTCATGCTGGCTGAACGAATAACCCAACGACGGAGCTGGGCAAGAAAAAGCTGCTGCACCAGTTCCGTAATCGCGCCCAACAAATATCCCTTTCAGGAAACTCCAATACTGTTCAAAAATTGGTTTGTCATACCCAAGACGAATTCGATTCGCTTCGATGATTTCAGGTTTGCAGTTCTTGCCACATGTCAACGCAGCTGGGTCAGCCGGGAGCATTGAAAAAAGAAGATATGTAAAGAGAGAGACAGCCAACAACAGCAACAACGCAAACATCAAACGTCGCGTGACAAACAACAGCATTCTCGTGGCCTCCCTCTCTTAAACCTCAACAATAAACGGTTAAAGGGGGCACCGCCGTAGACGATGCCCCCTTCTTCCGAAGTTAGTGACCTCTTACTTGACGTAGAGGTTTCCGAAGCAGAAAGCTCCGAATGGTCCCCACTGGAAGGTGTTTCCAACCTTTGAACCCCAAATGCTTTGAGCCTTGAGGAACGTGCCTGGAAGCGCCCACAAGCGATCAACCACGTACTGGTTCAATTCCTGCCACTGCTTGCCTTGAGCCGTACGGTCGAGGTTTACCTTGGCTGCATTGACGAGTCCTTCAAACTCCGCATAGTCAGGGTCTTTAGAGTTGCGAGTGAGGTTGAAACCACCACCTGTTGTGAACAACTCAGGAATAACTGTCGATGCATTTGCCCAGTCTGGAGCCCAGCCACCGCGAGCAATGTCGTATTCGGTTTCTGGGTTCAACACTGTTGACCAGTACTGGCTTGACTCAACAGCTTCTGGCTTGATCTTGTAACCAATTGCCCCAAGGTTGTCCTGCCAAATAGCCAAAGCCTTCTGCCAAGTTGGGGTGTCTGGGTAGTAGAAGTTCAATCCGCTTTCAGCGCGTGCTGCAACGTCTGGACACTTGGTCTTAGCTTCATCTGCAGCAGCTTGAGCTGCTTCTACGTTTGCTGTTCCGTCTTCTTTCAGACCTTCGGGCAATGTTGCTGGCGCATAGTCCAACGCAAGTGCAGGCTTAATGAATCCGTCAGCAAAGTCACCTGTGTATGGTCCGCCACCAGCAATACGAAGCGCATCGCGGTCGAGTGCCAAGTAGATGGCCTTACGAACTTCATAGCAAGACAATGTCTCGTTGTTCAGGTTGGTGTACGACACGAATGGGTCGTAGTAGTCAATAGCACGAGCCTTGAGTGCTTCGTCACCTTCAAAGATTGTCTGCAAGTTCTCTGGCTGAATGCCTTCGGCCACTGCAAACTGATCATCGCCAGCGTCAGCAATCATGCGCTCGTCAATGACTGTTTCTTCCAAACCAAATTCGTAAATGATTGAATCGGCGTATGCCTTACGAAGTTCGTCGGACTCTTCGTTCCAGTTCTCATTGCGAACCAAGACAAGTGCCTTACCTACTTCGTAGCTTTCAATCTTGTATGGACCAGATGACACTGGGTTCATGTCGTAACCCTCGCCATTGTCCTTCGCCTTTGGAACTGGGCTGAACGTCAACATTGTTGTTGTGTAGTTGAAGTCAGCAACCGGGCTCTTCAAGCTGAAGGTGATGGTGTTTCCATCGCACTTCACGGCTTCGTCATATGCGGCCTGCTCTTCGGCAGTTGCCTTGTATGGACCGGGGTATTCACCAGCATCGATGTAGCTGATTGCGTATGTTGGTCCGTCTGTAATGACGTCTGTAGCGAATGAACGCGACACACCGTAAGCAACATCTGCACATGTAATTGCAGAACCGTCTTCGAATGTGATTCCATCACGCAATGTGAAGGACCACGTCTTTCCTTCATTTGAAGGAGTGCCGGTATCTGTTGCAAGGTCGCCTGCTATTTCAGAACCTGCATCGCCATCTTCCATCTTGTAGCTGGTAAGCGAACGATGCATGGTGGACCCAGCGAAAGCCAAGTCTGAACCTGTGTAGTTACGCTGTGGATCGAGGTGAGCAATTTGTTCACCGCTCGACAAGATGCGGATTGTTCCGCCCTTCTTTGGTGTGCCGTCTCCGTCACCGCTATCTGACCCGCCACCGCACGCGGCAGCAAGAACAGAAGCAACAAGCGCAAAGCTGACAGCACCGATAATTCGACGCTTAGTCATGTTTCCTCCCATAGAGGCCCCGGTGGGCCATATGAACAAATGTCACCTTAGTGGGAAAAAACTGGCTGAGGAACTTTCACTCACTGAGCCCCATTTTGGGCACTTGCCTAGGACAGGCTCTGGCGGTCGGCCTTCGGATCCAGCGCATCTCTCACTGCATCTCCCAAGATATTGAAGGCCAGAACCAAGATAATCAACGCCGTACCCGGGATAAACAGGTACGTGGGGTCTGCTCGGTAGTACTTCACCGAGTCGCCCAACATGACACCCCAAGACGCCGCCGGTGGCAACATCCCAAGCCCCAAGAAAGACAGGGTACTTTCGGTCGCCACATATGCCGGGAGGCTAAGAGACACAATCACGATGATCGGAGCCCACAAGTTCGGCAACAACTGTTTGAAAATGATGTGGGCAGTTCCAGCCCCACTGGCTCGAGCAGCCTCGACGAATTCGCGCTCTCGAAGCGACAAAGTTTGTCCGCGTACAACGCGAGCGACATACACCCAACCAAAAGTCGCCAATACCAACACGATGTAAGTAAGTCGAGCTGGATTTCCTTCTGGCACGCCTAGAGATTCCAGACGTTGAGTGAATGGACGAGTGAGAGCGATGATGAGCAAGAACGACGGAAACGCCAACGTGAGATCCATAATTCGACCTATGACGGCATCCACGCGGCCACGGCGATAACCAGCAAACACGCCGATGACGACACCAATTGCAGTAGTGAGAATGGTGCCAACGAATCCAACCAAAAGAGAAACACGCGCGCCGTACAAAAGCCTTGCCAAGATGTCGCGACCGGTACCTGGTTCTACACCAAGCCAGTGATCACCAG
>CAZRHK010000011.1:0-28799 GCA_964599815.1 uncultured Bifidobacterium sp.
CACGCCAGGGCCGCATCACGCATTTTTTGGTACTCAACGTCGGACAATGTTTGTGCAGGCGCCACGGTGATGGAGTCACCGGTATGCACACCCATGGGGTCGAAGTTTTCAATGCTGCAAATGATGACGCAGTTATCTGCCTTATCCCGCATTACTTCAAGTTCGTATTCTTTCCAGCCGACGATGGACGTCTCAATAAGGATTTCACGAATCGGACTTGCATCAAGACCGTCTTGCGCAACTTTCACGAACTCTTCCAACGTATTGGCAATTCCAGTTCCGCGACCACCGAGAATGTAGGCGGGGCGAATGATGACTGGCAGCCCAATCTCTTCCAAAACTTTGTGAGCCTCGTCCATGTTGTGCGCAATTCCGCTGCGAGGAACATCTAGTCCAATTTCGATCATTGCCTGCTTGAACTTGTCACGGTCTTCGGCCGTTGCAATGGCCTCTGCATTTGCACCGATGAGTTCTGGGGTGCCAGGCACTCCAACAAGACCTTGTTCATAAAGTGCCATCGCAAGGTTCAATCCGGTTTGACCACCCAATGTTGGCAACACTGCATCTGGCTTTTCACGTTCAATGATCTTGGCAAGAATTTCAGGAGTCAACGGCTCTATGTATGTGCGATCTGCAAAATCTGGGTCGGTCATGATTGTTGCTGGGTTTGAGTTGGCAAGCACCACTCTGTAACCCTCTGACTTCAACACTCGGCACGCTTGAGTTCCGGAGTAGTCGAACTCACATGCTTGCCCAATAACAATGGGGCCAGAGCCGATGATGAGGATGTTGTGAATATCTGTACGGCGTGGCATTAGTTGCTCTCCATCAGTTCGGCGAATTGTGCAAACAGGTATCGGCTGTCATGCGGTCCGGGTCCAGCTTCGGGGTGATACTGAACAGAGAATGCGCGATGCTTCTTCAGACGCATTCCTTCGTTGGTGTTGTCGTTCAGGTTGACATGCGTGATGTCGGCAACTCCTGCCAACGAATCTGCATCAACACAGAAGTTGTGGTTTTGGCTGGTGATTTCAACTGTGCCAGTAGCCAGCTGGCGAACTGGATGGTTTCCGCCGTGGTGACCGAAAGGCAACTTAAAGGTACGCCCATCGAAGGCACGGGAAAGAAGTTGATGCCCCAAACAGATTCCAAACGTTGGCACACCAGCTTCAACAATGGAACGAATGTTGTGGGTTGCACCACTCACCATCTCTGGGTCGCCAGGACCATTCGACAAAAAGACTCCCTGTGGCGACAGAGAAAGAATCTCTTCAGCACTGGTACCAGCGGGGACAACTGTGACTGTTGCTATTTCGGACAAGCAGCGAAGAATTGTGGTCTTAATTCCAAAGTCATATGCAACTACTGAAAACTTGCCATTGCCGTAGGTGTACTTCTCTGGAGTGGTGACCTGCGATACCAAATCAATTCCAGATGTTCCGGTCTCGGCATTTGCAGCAGCATGAAGTTCCTTTTCAGATGCGGTTCCAAATGCTCCACGCAGTGACCCTGAATCGCGCAACAATCGCGTGAGGCGACGCGTATCGAGACCTGCAATGCCCGGCAATTTGTTTGCACGCAACATGTCGTCAAGATCTTCTTCACTGCGCCAATTGCTTCGACGCCTCGCCATATCGCGAACGATGACTCCCCGTGCAAATGTTCCACGTGATTCGGCATCGATATGAGTGGTTCCGTAGTTGCCGATATGCGATGTAGTGAACGTAATGATCTGACCGGCATACGAAGGGTCTGTAATGACTTCTTGATATCCCGTCATGGTGGTGTTGAAGACAACCTCACCAGCGGCGATACCACTCTCTGGCAAAAGGCCGATGGACTCCCCTTCAAAGACGGAGCCGTCTTCCAAAACGAGTGCGATTTCTGTGATGTTGTTTGTCACTTCTGTGCCTTTCCATGCAGAACGACAATTTCTCCGTTCAAGATCGTGTGATGAACACGACCTCGAACATTCATGCCGTGATACGGAGTGTTTTTACTTCGACTTGCTAATTCGTCTCGCGACACCGTCCACACACTGGTGGTATCCCAAACAGCGAGGTTTGCTGGTTCGCCCACTGCCACTGGTCGACCGTGGCGATTATTGATGCGAGCAATGCGAGCAGGGCTCCACGACATCACGTCTGCAATCTTCTGAACATTGAGAGTGACAGCAGTATTTGTGACTGCCAGAGCGGTTTCCAGACCCAACATTCCTGGAGGCGCAAGATCGAGTGGCTGCTCTTTTGTGTGTCCAGCATGTGGCGCATGGTCTGTTGCCACTGCATCAATGGTTCCATCGTGCAATCCCGCATGCAGTGCTTCTATGTCTGCACGTGTTCGCAAAGGTGGATTCACCTTGAATGTGGGATCAAAACCAGAAAGTAGAGAATCCTCAAGCGACATGTGATGTGGCGTGACTTCTGCAGTAATGGGAAGACCCTCTGCTTTTGCTTCGCGAATGAGTTGAACACTTTCCGCAGTTGACAGGTGCAGAAAATGCATTGTTGCGCCAGTTTCACGCACAAGGGCAAGGTCGCGCTTCACCATTTCCACTTCAGCGGCTGCTGGCCAACCTGGCACGCCAAGGTGCGAACAACATTCACCGTCGTGCATCACTGCGCCAACCGTGAGGTCCGACTTCTCGCAATGTTGTGCGAGAACAATATTTAGTTGACGCGCTTCCACCAATGCATCTCGCATGAGTGCATCACTTTGAACGCCACTTCCATCATCGGTAAACAGAACGACGCCAACTTCTGCCAGGTCTGCAAATGGTGCAAGCGATTCACCCATTCGTGCGATGGTGATGCAGCCAGACGGATACACATCGCAGAGGCCCGCACGCTCGCCTTGTTGACGAACAAAATTGACCGTTGCAACATTGTCTTGCGCAGGGTCGGTATTTGGCATTGCCACTACTGCGGTGTAGCCACCAAGTGCTGCCGCACGACTTCCACTTTCAATGGTCTCCGCTTCTTCCTTGCCAGGTTCACGAAGATGGGTGTGGAGATCCACAAACCCTGACGACAGATACAAACCAGAAACATCAATCTCCACGTCGCCCGTCAGACCTGTGCCAACTGCCGAAATCACCCCATCGGTGATTCCAACGTCTGCAATGCTGACGGCATCTGGATTCACGACATGTGCGCCTCGCAAGACAATGTGATGGCGACTCATGATTCGCCCCCGCTCAACACACTGTCTCCGCCCAGCAAGGTGAAGAGCACCGCCATACGAACGGACACACCATTCGCTACTTGTGTGAGAATTCGAGAACCAGGGATATTGGCCGGGTCGACGGTGATCTCAACACCCCGATTCATTGGACCGGGATGCATGACTAACGCATGTGGCTGCAAAACTGACGCACGCTCGGGCGTCAAGGCGTACATCTTTGTGTAGTCGGACAGCTGAGGAATAGCAGCCGACTCCATTCGTTCTAGTTGCATGCGCAACAGATACAACACATCTACGTTGTCGACCACATCGTCAATTGACGACCGAACTTCAACGGGCCACGTCTCAACATGGGACGGGAGCAATGTTGGCGGAGCAACAACGACAACCTTTGCCCCGAGTCGATGGAAGAGGTCGATATTGCTGCGCGCCACCCGAGAGTGCTTGATGTCTCCAACAATTGCGATGGTGCGGCCGTTCAAAGAATCTTTCTGATTGAACTCGCGAGAGATGGTGTAGGCATCTAGCAGGCCCTGCGTTGGATGCTGATGCCAGCCATCTCCCGCATTAATAACTGATGCATTTGTCCACTGAGTTAACTGCGCAGGTACACCACTTGATTTGTGTCGCACGACAAATGCGTCAACACCCATTGCAGACAGGGTCTCAATTGTGTCTCGAAGGCTTTCTCCCTTGTTGACGCTTGAGCTTGACGCAAGAAACGTCATCACTTCTGCAGACAGTCGTTTTGCTGCCGTTTCAAAACTAAGACGTGTGCGCGTTGAGTCTTCAAAGAAAACGGTGGCAATAGTTTTGCCTTTAAGCGCAGGCACCTTGGGCACCTGGCGGCTGTTCACTTCCACCATGCGATCGGTGACGTCGAACAATTTAATGACGTCTTCAATAGTCAAATCGTGCGTGTCTAACAGGTGCTTCATGACGCAACCGCCTTCACTGTGATTCCATCGGGTCCCACCGACACTTCATCCGTGCTGTGCGTGGGAATGTTTTTGCCCACATAGTCAGGGCGAATAGGCAACTCGCGATGTCCGCGGTCGACCATGACAGCCAACTGAACAGCACGTGGCCGGCCGTAATCGTTCAAGGCCTCTAACGCAGCTCGCACGGTTCGCCCTGTGAACAGCACATCGTCCACCAAAACAACTGTTCGGCCCGTGAGGTCACACGGAATCTCCGACGGTGCAGACAGCACAACAGGACGAAGGCTGTAGTCGTCGCGGTACATGGAGATGTCAATGGCTCCGAGTGGAACGACAACACTTGTTTGGCGCTCATTGACATGCGCACAGAGACGTTGAGCAATCCACGTTCCGCCGGTTTGCATTCCAACAATGACGAGATTCTCCAGCGATGCATTCCGTTCAAGAATTTCGTGAGAAATGCGCGAAATGGCGCGAGACACCTCGTCTGCGCCAAGGATGACCACTCCGGGGTCGGCCACTGCACTCACCCGAGCAGCGAGAACCGATGTGCGGACATGAAAAACGCCCCAGGGCAGGGGCGCGTGTCGTAAGAAATGTAAGAAATCATGTTGTCCTTCCGTTCGAGCCTCACAGGACTCGTTTGACGGTGACTCTCACTCTACACAAAGTTGCTGGGCAGCGCTAACGCCGGCGGAACACTTGCCAGTACTGGTTCCCGGCCACCTCTTCAAAGTCGCCACTCACCTCCGCCCAGTCCCACCTCAGCGAGTCATTCAACATGCGAGGCAGTACCACATACTCCACTTCGTCCGCAGCTGGCAGTCGTTTGCCTTCGAGCTCTGTGCCAACCCCGTAATACAACGCCCTGAATGGATTCGGAAAGAAGTAGACCTCTTTCCGATGGGCCAGGTACGTGACAAGCGGGTCAAACGCCGACACAACAGCGCCATCTGGAACTTCCTTCACAATGTCACGGCCCGCGACTGCAATTGCAGCGTTCGACGGCAATGTCTTTCTAGGGGTGACCGCAAGAGAGTGTTGACCCCACAAAACAGACGTTGCAGTGGTGCACACCACAACAATGGCCATGACAATTGCGCGCCACTTCTGGCTCACCGCCCGCACACCAAACACTGTGGCGCTGAGCAATATCGGCACAGCCACAAGCGAATAGTGATACTGAATGCTGTGCTGATACCAAAACGTACTGAGAACATTTGATGCAATCACAGGTACAGCTACCAACGACAGCCACGGCGATAAAACGAACAGCGCAGCAAAGGGCGCAGCCATCTGAAAGACATATAACGGTCGATCTTCAGAGAACAAGTAACTGGCAACGTTGCGGGGATTGGTGAAGAGTTCCCGCAAGAATCCCCCAACTCCCCCGAACGGAATTCGCCAGGTATTTCTGGTGGGAACACCGATGAGTGATCGCATAAGAACGAACATTCCGAGTGCAGTCGCAACAATGGAGGCAACTGCGGTGAGTAGACCCTTTCTCTTATCAAAGCGATATGCAACAAAGATTCCGAGGGGAACCATTACTAAGACGACATCTTCTTTCACAAGCAGTGCACCTAGTACTGCTACTGCATACAGTCGCCATTTCTTTTCGTACAACGCATAAATCGCAAGCGGCAGAAAGAGACCGAGAAATGAATCAGGATGGAAGTTCTCCATTCCTGTGCCATTCACTGCAGGATTCGCCAACCACAAGAATGCTGCACAAAATCCCATGACGTCACTTGACAGAACGCGACGGGCAAAAAGATAGATAGGGATGGCGCCGGCGGCGATGACAATCGCCTGAACAACAAGCAACGTCGAAGTACCAGGCAAGATCCAATACAACGGCACCAGCAAGATGAGAATCAGTGATGCGTGGTCCCCAAATAAATTGCGTCCCATCAAAGTGACGAACGGAGCTTGCCCTCGGGACAACAACCACAGACCTTGGTCGTACAACCCAACGTCATAAGCAAATGTGCCGAGTCCGCGATGAAGCTCCACTTGAAGCCACGACATCCATACTGCGTGAGACAAACACAAGACAAGGACAGCCCACGTCCATTTGTTCACGCTCTTCACGCGTTCGAGACGCGATGTCAATACCGTGGATTCCACGGCACCATCATTCCCCAGAAGATCGTGCGGTTTTGGCCACTGCCGCTAGAACACCATTCACAAATCGACCAGAGTCGTCGGTGGAGAATCGCTTGGCCAATTCAACAGCTTCGTCAATGACAACAGCTAGAGGCACATCGAGGCGGGCGAGTAATTCGTGAATGGCGAGTCGCAAGATGGCACGATCCAGTGCAGGCATTCTGTCGAGAGCCCACCCTTTTGCGTGTAACACAATCTCGCCGTCAATACGGTCCCGTGATGCCTCTACTCCGACAAGCAGGGCGCGCGCCAAAGCTTCCGAGGCAATACCGCGCTCCCCAAGCAGATCTAGCGGCGAAATTGAACGCTGCTCTGCTTCATAGAGCAACATAACAACCTGCTCACGAGCATCTGTGCGTTCGTCGTATTGGCGGAAACTCTCCGCGTCGTCTGACATTAGACGCGGGTGATGTAGTCGCCAGAACGCGTATCTACTTTGACTTTGTCGCCAACGTTGACGAACAACGGCACTTGAATGACTTTTCCTGTCTCAAGTGTTGCTGGCTTCTTAGCACCCGAAACACGGTCACCCTGAACGCCTGGTTCGGTGTCGGTGATGACAAGCTCCACGGATGCAGGAATTTCAACTGTGACGATCTCGCCGTTGTAATAAGCGATGATGGCCATTGCTTGCTCGATGAGATAGTCAGCTGCTTCACCTAAAGCGACAGGAGAAATGGTTGTCTGGTCGTAGGACTCTGTGTCCATGAAGACAAAGTCGGTGCCGTCTTTGTAGAGAAACTGCATGTCGCGTTTGTCGAGAATTGCCTGCTCCACACGGATTCCTGCGTTGAAAGTCTTTTCGAACACGTTTCCGTTACGAAGGTTGCGAAGTTTTGTACGAACAAATGCTCCGCCCTTTCCTGGCTTCACATGTTGAAACTCAACAACGGTGAAAAGACCGTTGTCGAGCTCGAGTGTGATTCCGTTCTTCAGATCGTTTGTTGTGATCGCGGGCATGAAAGTTCCTTCGGACTGAGTGTAAGAATTCGGCACCCTGTGCCTGTGATGACGACCTGATCTTCGATCCGGACGCCTCCGACCCCTTTACGATAGAGCCCAGGCTCCACGGTCACCACCTCCCCTGCGGAGAGAACGGCATCACAACGCGGCGACAAGATGGGCTCTTCATGGATATACAGGCCAACACCATGGCCGGTTCCATGCAAATACTCGTGCTCCACTCCCTCTCGGCGAAAAACCTCGCGAACTGCTCCATCCACAGTGGAGCCCACCACTCCATGACACACGGTGTGCACGCCCGCCGCTTGTGCCTCACGGACAATTCGAAACATGGATTCAATTTCGGGAGACCAGTCACCTACGCGAATAGTCCTCGTCATATCGCTGCGATAACCGTCGATCTCGGCACCCATGTCAATAACAACCGCATGCCCGTTTTCAATAACGGCATCCGTTGGCTCATGATGTGGCCTAGCCCCGTTGGCTCCGGTGGCAACAATGGTGTCAAACGAAACAGTGTCGGCGCCAAGTTCCCTCATTGCCGCATCAAGACGGTTTCGAACCTGCTTCTCGGTATCTCCAAGAATTCCGTCGCGAAGAACCCCATCTAGAGCCAGATCGGCGATAGATGCTGCTCGCTCCATGAGTGCAATTTCAGATTCGTCTTTGATACGACGCAGTTGATTGAATACGCCCACCTCTTCCACGACGTGAAAGACAGACGCCAGATCTTTGTACCGCGCAGCAGTGACATGGTGAAAGTCAATGGCGAGGTTGCCAGTGACGGACGACGACAACATTTCTGCAACTGTTTTTCCAGATTCCACTTCCACAACGCGAACAGCCGAACCAGTGCGTTGTATCTCGTGGTGCGCGCGTTCGACATAACGACCATCCACAAACAAATCAACCGTGGATGTATCTCTGTGAATCACCATGTATGCCGTGCTTCCTGTGAAGCCCGTTAGCCAGCGAATATCTTCTAGACGAAGAACCAACACATGCGGAGCGTCGCCTGCCTGCACAAACGAGCGGAGACGTTCACCGAAATTCATGTATTACTGCGACAACTCAATTAGCGAGTTCAACGCCAACTGGTAGCCATACCCACCAAATCCGGAGATGGTTCCGTTCACCAAAGTTGCCAGAACACTGACATGTCGGAAATCCTCGCGAGCACTTGGATTAGAGAGATGAACTTCTACAACCCTGCCTTCAAAGGCACGAAGCGCGTCATGAATTGCCCAGGAATAATGAGTGAACGCACCGGCATTAATGATGATGGCGTCATGAGTGTTGCGGGCATTATGAATTGCAGTCACTAATTCTGATTCAGAATTAGATTGAAGATGATCAACCGAAATGTTGTGTTTTTGGGCTTCTATTCGAAGTGAAGACACATGATCATCGAGCGTGGCAGACCCATACACCTCTGGCTCTCGTTGCCCTAGCAAGTTGAGGTTTGGCCCGTTCAATACGAGAACTGATGAAATGGTCATGTCAGTAACCGTACTCTCGCCACTGTTGATTCGTTAGCGAATAAACGAGATGTGTTGCCCCATGCCATCCCGGTGTCCCAGGGTGGACAAAGTCAAGGTCCACTCGGCGATGCATTCCAATTCTCTTCATGACTGCTTCGCTTCGCCGATTGGCCAACGTGGTCCATGAATAGATGACCGGGAGACTGAATTCCTGAAAACCTATCCGGAGCGCTTCTGTTGCAGCTTCCGTGGCATATCCGTGACCCCACGCCCATTTGGCTAAGCGCCACCCCACCTCATGGCACGGCGCAAACGACGTGGTGAAAGTTGGACCAGTGAGATTGAGACCGACATATCCCGCGAACTGATCTCGAAGCTCGACAGCCCACAAACCAAAACCGTTCTGTTCAAATCGAGTTCGAATAGCAGCGACCATTTCAAGTGATTCTTCACGCGTCAATGTTGCTGGAAAGAACTCCATCACGTCTGGGTCGGCGCACATCTCAGCAAAGGGGGCGATGTCTTCATCGCGCCACTCACGAAGGATGAGACGAGATGTCCGATACATCACAACGAATTAAGTCGCGACTCTAAATCCGTGTATGCAACTTTCAGAATGTCGTTCTGAATACCTGAGACCACTTCAAGCCCTTGAGGCGAGTCGAGCACGAAAGTCAACGAGTCAACCGCTTTCTTGTCTCGCCCCATTGCGGAAATTAACGAGTCAATAGTGAGCCCATGTGGGAGAGGACGACGTAGGCCATACACCTCGTGCACCACGTGATAGTGGTCGTCAACACGCTGGCTAGAGATGCGGTTCATGCGATGAGCAACATGTGCTGCATACAGAACTCCGAGAGCCACTGCTTCTCCGTGTGCAATGCTGAAATCTGTATCAATTTCAAGAGCATGCGCCAATGTGTGCCCGTAGTTCAAGAACGCACGTATTCCGCCTTCACGTTCATCGGCTGCAACAATGTCGCCCTTGATTTGAATACAACGCGCAACACGTTGGTCGAATGGAATCTCGTTCAAGTTCTCTCGTGCGATGAAGTGGTACTTAGCCATCTCACCTAATCCGCAACGCATTTCACGCTCGGGAAGTGACGCAAGAACATCCAAATCGCACACCACGCCCGATGGTTGCCAAAAAGCACCAACGAGGTTCTTTCCCTCTGCAATATTGACTCCAGTTTTCCCGCCCACCGCAGCATCGATCATGGCGAGAAGCGATGTGGCGACGTGTACAACGGGAATTCCTCGGTGATACGAGGCTGCGGCAAATCCGGCAACGTCGGTGACCATTCCCCCGCCAACGGCAACCACCACGTCTGATCGCGTAAGGCCATGTTGTGCAAACTCGCGACACAGGCGTTCAATTGTTGAAAGATTCTTATGTTCTTCACCAACGCCAATTCGATGCACAGAAACAACATGGTGGGAAAACGACGGAAGACACGTTTCAGGGATGCCGTCTTGAGTCACAATTGCAACTCTCTTTGCAGAATTTGGTAGCAACGACACAGTGTCATGCACAATTCCGCGACCTACAAGTACCGCATACGAGCGGTCGCCCAGGTTGATGTGAACGCGGTTCATCTCACTCATTACTACCACTGCCTTCTTCACCAGCCACGGTAATGGCTTCAATAATGAGTGCTGTCACCGAATCAGACGACCGCTCCGACACGTCCACCACAATGTCTGCAACTTCGCTGTAGAGAGGCGTGCGCTCGCGAGTTAGCCGTTCCAGTGTTTCAGCCCTATCTCCATCGAGTAATGGCCGATGAACACCTTTCTGTGTTCGTGAAACTAAAACGTCGGGACGTGCATGTAGCCACACCACGATTGCACGACCAGACTGCTGTGCTTCGAACAACATCTCGCGATTTTCTTTCCGAAGAACCACTCCGCCTGCACCGGCCACAACAGCTGGCCGAGGAGAACGTAAACACTGCGCCAAGACATCTGATTCAAGTGATCGAAAACCCTCTTCTCCACGTTGTTCAAAGAGATCTCTCACTGATGTGCCCGAGGACTGCTCGACGAGTTTGTCGGTGTCCAAACAATCGCACTTGTAGTGGTCCGCCAGACTGCGGGCAACAGTGGTTTTGCCAGTTCCCATCAGACCGACGAGAACGATGATTGGTGGCGTGGTCACGACTCCAGTGTGGCCTCAAACGCGCGCGCATTGCGAACGAATTCTGCAAGTGAATCCCCGCCAAATTTGCGTTGTGCTTCTGCTGCGAGAACGAGAGCAACCATTGTCTCAACAACAACACCAAGTGCAGGGACGGCAGTGACGTCTGTGCGCTCTTTGAAACTGACCGTCTCTTCTTTTGTCACGGTGTCAACAGTCTTCAAAGTTGGCTTGTTCAAGGTGGCTAATGGCTTCATTGCCGCGCGAACAATAAGGGGCTCACCAGTAGTGATGCCGCCCTCGGTTCCACCAGATCGATGACCTTCTCGGACATATTTGCGATTGACGGCATCCCAATGAATGGGGTCGTGCGATTCACTGCCTCGCAAACCCGAGACTTCAAATCCGTCTCCGATCTCCACACCTTTAACAGCTTGAATACTCATGACTGCCTGAGCAAGCAATGCATCGATCTTTCGATCCCAGTGCACGTGACTTCCGAGACCAATAGGAACTCCGTAGGCAATTGCTTCCACAATGCCACCAAGAGAATCGCCTTCCTTGGCTGCTTCCTTAATTGCGGTAATCATTGCCGTTTCCGCCGCAGAGTCGAAACAGCGAACTTCTGACGCGTCGATTGCATCGAGGTCTGTCATAGACGGCAATGTTGCGTTCTGCGCACGAGCAGATCCGATTTGAACAACGTGGCTAAGAACACCAACACCAATGTGAGACAACAACTGCTTTGCGAGCGCTCCGGCTGCAACGCGCGCTGCAGTTTCGCGCGCACTCGCGCGTTCAAGAACGTCACGGGCATCTGAAAAGCCGTACTTTTGCATGCCCACCAAGTCGGCGTGTCCGGGACGTGGCTGCGTGAGAGGAGCTTTTGTTGCGCCTGGCTCTGGAGACATCTCGTCGTGCCACTTATCTCCACGAAACCATTCAGAGTTCTGAATCTCGATAGCGACTGGAGAACCCAGTGTTCGACCATGTCTAATGCCACCCACCAACGTGATGACATCTTTCTCGAAACGCTGACGTGGTCCGCGGCCGTACCCGAGGCGTCGACGCGCAAGATCGTTTTCAATGTGTTCAGCCAATATGGGAAGACCCGCGGGCAACCCTTCAACAATGACGGTAAGAGCCCGTCCGTGAGATTCGCCAGCTGTGAGGTACCTAAGCACGCTTAGAGGCTACTTGTGGCGCCGAGAAAGTTCGCGTTCTGCAGCGGCTCGAAGGACTCCCACGGGAGGCTTTTCGCCAAATTGATGGACGCATTGGCGTCGAGCCTGCTGGATGAGCATCCACAGACCATCAACTGTGGTGGCTCCTATCTCGGTCGCATCCGCGAGCAAGGTTGTGGTCATTGGTTGATAGACGGCGTCAAGAACAACCAGTTGCGCATGCAGATATTCCGGTGCCAACGGAGACTGCGTTGAATTCATTCCAACAGATGTGGTGTTGACAAGAATTGAGGCCGCTTCAACATCGTCGTACGTTCCCACTCTTACATCTCCGCCATGCGTACGAATATCTTCTGCCAATCGTTCACACAGTGCGTTGGCATTCTCCAACGTGCGATTAACTATCACCACACGTGCGCCACGACGACCCAACGCCAGCGCCACGGAACGCGCGGTTCCCCCTGCACCAAGCACCACGGCGGTGGCGTCACGAATGACGGCAGAGCCCTGTTCTTCCAATGCATCACAACATCCGTCGCCGTCAGTGTTGTGTCCTACTGCCATACTTTCGCGGAACGACACACAATTGACTGCGTTCAACAACTCGGCATTTGAATCGATGTGATCCAATAACGGGATAATGACTTCTTTCAACGGCATCGTGACAGACAAAGCACGAACATGTTTCTGCTTCAATTCGTCAAACGTTGAACTGAGAGTGGTTGACGTGCAATCAATTGCGCGATAACTGCCAGCGATTCCTAGTTCATTAAATGCTGCTTGGTACAACGCGGGAGAAAGAGAGTGCGATACGGGCGAACCCAGAACTGCACCAACCACCACTGCGTCATCGGTCATGGCAGAACACCGGCGGCTCGCGATACTTCAATATTGGCGAGATGCTGTTCGTACGTTGTGGCAAAAACATGTCGACCCGTTTTGTCTGCCAACACGTAATACAGGTACCGACATTTCTCACCAGCCGGGAGACCTTGACATGCTTCATCAGATTTGGCTGGCGCGCCCGCAGGTGCGAGCGCAGCTTGAATGGACGCTCTACCCGGATTCGCAATTGGAGTAGGAGGAAGACCGTCACGCAAATATGTGTTGTATGGCGTGTCGGTGGCCTTCATGTCTGTCCATGACATTGCGGGGTCAAGTCCGTACTTCACACTTGCATCTATTTCCAGTTTCATCTTTTCAGCGAGACGGTTGTAGATGACTTGAGCAATCTTGGGACGATCTTCTGGAACCTTTGCTTCTCTCTCAATCAGCGAAGCAATAATTAAGATTTCATATGGCGTGAATCCCCTGATGCGAGCTCCCGATTTCAGGTCAACTTGTCGTGCAACACGCTCCATCATCCCGGCCATTGTCGTAACAACACGTGCCTCTGACCCATCGCCAGACACTTGATATGTGTCGGGGAACAACAGACCTTCAAGAGTGGTAACGCCCTTCGGCAGTAGTTCAGATACCACTGATCCATCGGTAGCAGCGGCAAGGAAATCTTCCTTCGTCATGAAAGTTAGTTTTGACGCCAAGCGCTCCCCCATTTGCGCAATGGTCATCCCCTCGGGGAAGGTGACAGAGACAAAAGTTTGTGCAGGCGGAGTAGAGAGCGCTTCGATGATGTTTCCAGCGTTGTCGCCTGGCTTTAGCGCGTAATAACCGGGCACCAACGTAATGTCACCTCTGGTTGACGCATACCAACGAAACAGTCGCGCATTAGAGATGATTCCCTCGGCATCTAATCGAGCAGCAACCGACGCAATTGTGTCGCCATCTGTGATGGTGAAGTTCACGGGCGCCCCAGGCTCGCCTGCCGGGTTCAACTGATGAATGGTCCACCAGCCAGCCGCACCAAGCAAGAGAACTGTTGCGACAACAATGCTGACAACCATTCGGATTGGCTGTCTCAAGAAATCCAAACCTGGTTTCAGCTCGTCTGTTGCAGTGTCGGCGACAACAGACACGTCGTCCCACGGATCCGTCTTCCAATCTTGTGGCAACAGCGGGTCACCGGTCATTACTTGGCGTCTTTTCGATGAGAATCCAACCACGATTGCAAAATGAATGCAGCGGCAACCTTGTCTACAACAGCTCGACGGTCAACAGCATTCATATTGCGTTGCGACATTGACTGGTCTGCTTGAACCGTAGAACGGCGCTCGTCATGCAAGAACACTGGCACGCCCACCACCGTAGTCATTCGTTCTACCTCTTGTCGGGCAGCAACAGCTGCAGGCCCTTCGGACCCATCCATGTTGAGTGGAAGCCCAACAACTACTCCTTCGGCTTCTTCATCGCGCACCAATCGAGCAATCTCGTCGTGGTCGACACGTTGTGATTTACCTCTTGTAATCACTGTTAACGGCGATGCAATGGTTCCACTTCGATCGGAGACAGAAACACCGATTCTCTTTGAACCCAAATCAATGCCAAGAAGACGCACGATTTATGATGTAGCAGCGATGATGTCACGCGCTTTACTGCGCGCAATTTCAATCGCCTCTTCGATGCCTGCAGGATTCTTTCCACCCGCGGTCGCAACGTCGCCTTTGCCGCCGCCACCTCCGCCTACCGCGCGTGCCGCATCTTTAATGAGGTCACTTGCGTTTAGTTTCAATGCCGGCAACGTTGCCGCAACCAGCGAAACTCCACCTGTGTCGGTTTCGCCAGCGAGAACCACGGCGCGGATTCCACTTTGCTGGCGAACCGCGAGGGCAAGATCACGAAGATCATTTGCGGTCAAGCCGTCGACCCGTTCAACCACTATTCCATCTACTGCGGAAGCAGATATTTCGGATGCCCGTCCAGATGCAAGCTTTGCTCGTAGTGCTTTCACCTCATCTTGAGCGGCCTTTAACTCATCGAGTTTGCGTGCAACTCCGGCGACTGCATCTTCGGCTTTTGTGCCAAGCGCAAGTGAGACTTTTTGCAAAATGTCATTTGTGCGCTGAATGTACTTGACGGCATTTTCGCCCGTGACAGCTTCAATACGGCGAAGATTCGAACCAATGGAAGACTCCGCCACAATTTTGATAGTGCCAATGTCTCCCGTTGCAGAGACGTGCGTACCACCACAAAGTTCGGTTGACGCACCAGCGCGCAACACACGAACCGTGTCGCCGTACTTGTCTCCGAAGAACGCAATTGCTCCTGCGGCAAGAGCTTCATCTTTTGAGGTTTCAAATGCATCGACAGACGTGTTAGCCAACACTTGCGCATTCGCTAACGCTTCGATTTTCTCAATTTCTTCAGCCGTGACGCTTTCGTAATGGCTGAAGTCAAAGCGAAGACGATCTGGCGACACCAATGAACCAGCCTGTTTCACATGGTCTCCGAGCACAGTTCGCAGGGCCCAGTGGAGCACGTGCGTTCCCGTGTGATTACGGCGAGTTGCTGTGCGAGCGTCAACATTGATCTTGGCGGCAACCACAACACCTTCACGAGCTTCTCCACGAACGACTTTGCACACATGACGGCGCAAACCCGGCAGTGCGAAGGTGGTGTCTATCACCTGCAACTCGAACGATTCGTGCGTCAATGTGCCAACATCGCCAACCTGGCCACCGCTTTCCGCGTAAAACGGAGTGTGATCTAGGAAAACTTCAATCTGGCCATCGTCTCCATCGATAATGGCGAGAACAGTTGATTCAGACGAATCGCGAACATACCCAACGAATTCGGTTGTTCCGTGCGCGTCCAAGACTTCTCGGTATGCCTCGACACGGTCACCATCTGCGCGACCCGATTTACGAGCATCTTTCGCACGCGTGCGTTGCTGTGCCATCTCGGCTTCGAAGCCATCGATGTCAACATCGATTCCGCGTTCTGCCGCAATTTCCTGAGTGAGTTCAAGCGGGAATCCGTAGGTGTCATGCAGCAAGAACGCTGAGCGCCCTGACAGCTTTGAACCACCTGCAGAGAAGTCGTCTTCCAGAATGCCAAGTCCGGTCTTCAACGTATTGCGGAAACGCTCTTCTTCTTTTGTAAGAACTCCAAGAATGAAATCTTTATTTGCGCGAACATCTGGGTAGGCGTTGCCCATGACATCAATTGCAACACTGGACAATGTTGGCATCACCAATTTCTCTGTGCCCAACAAGAAAGCATGTCGAACTGCGCGACGAATGATTCGACGCAACACATATCCGCGGTTCTCATTGCTAGGAAACACCCCATCGTTAATCAACATGGTTGCCGAACGAGCATGTTCCGCCAAGACGCGCAAGCTGAAACTATTTCGGTCGTCGTAATCACCAGTGCGATACGTTGCACCAGTCACTGATTGTGCTCCCTCAATTAACGGAAAGAGAACATCCGTTTCCCAAACGGAGTCAACACCCTGTACCAGTGCGAGAATTCTTTCGAGACCAGCTCCTGTATCGATACTTGGCTTTGGAAGAGACGTGCGTGTTCCGTCACTGGCTTGGTTGTATTGCATGAACACCAAGTTCCAGAACTCCATGAAACGGTCGCCATGTGGATCGTTTTGAGGTCCACCGTCGGGACCGAAAGCTGGGCCACGATCGAAGTGGATTTCCGAGCATGGACCACACGGACCAGTGTCGCCTGCTTGCCAGAAGTTGTCTTTGTCGCCAAGGCGTTGAATGCGATCCATTGGCACACCAACTTGTTCGTGCCAGATGGCCTCGGCTTCATCGTCGGACTCGTGAACTGTGATCCATAGGCGGTCGCCGTCGAATCCGAAAACATTTGTGACTAAATCCCACGACCAGGGAATTGCATCGGATTTGAAATAGTCACCAAAACTGAAGTTGCCAAGCATTTCAAAAAACACCAAGTGCCTCTTGGTGCGGCCAACATCATCAAGGTCATTGTGTTTTCCGCCAGCGCGAACACACTTCTGTACTGTGACGGCTCGGCTATACGGCGCAACTTCATCGCCCATGAAATAGGGCTTGAAAGGGACCATTCCTGCCACCGTGAACAACAGGGTGGGATCGTGGGGAATCAGACTGGCAGACGGCACCACCGTATGTGCCCTGTCGTTAAAGAACGACGAGAACGACGAGCGCAATTGGTCTGCGCTACGAGGCGAAGAAGATGAAGACGACATGGAAAGCCCATGCTATCCCTCGCCCACATTGAGGAAGAGAGAATTCCTACAGTACCGATGGTGGCGGGTCGGCATCCTCGTTCTTGTACAACGCAATCGCCTTTCGAACAACAGCGCGAGCGGCATCGAATAAGGAGCGAGCAATGGCCTCTGGAGTAAGACTCTCTGCCACTTCATTGGCTTTTTTCTTTCCCCACAAGACTGCGTAGGCACCGGCGACAGCACCAAGCAGAAACCAGAACAGACGCTTCATCATGGTGACTCACGGTAGTAGCGCGGAGGGTCAAAACCCAACGGACGATACGAGGGCGGCTCCATGGTGGTGGGTGGGGCCTGACCAGTTCGTCCTTCGCGGACGTCGGACATTGCGTTTGCGATCGCAGTTGTCACGGCCCGACTCTTTGGCGCCAATGACAAGTGCAATGCGGCATGGGCAAGATGATG
This sequence comes from uncultured Bifidobacterium sp., assembly GCA_964599815.1. GTDB lineage: Bacteria > Actinomycetota > Acidimicrobiia > Acidimicrobiales > Ilumatobacteraceae > UBA2093. The sequence continues at coordinate 17,592 of CAZRHK010000011.1, forward strand.
AAGTGCCTCTGGAAGTCCCACACGATCGAGAGCATCAGCCGCAGCAATCGCAACAAGAAGAGATGTGTGGTCGGCAAGACCTACATCTTCGCTCGCAAAGATAACGAGACGACGCGCGATAAAACGTGGGTCCTCTCCCCCTTCCACCATTCGCGCGAGCCAATGCAACGCAATATCTGGTTCGCTTGCTCGCATTGCCTTAATGAAGGCAGAAATGATGTCGTAGTGATCGTTTCTTCCAAGCCGCGACACACTTGTGTTTAGCGCCATGGTTGCATGTTCTTCAGAAATCTCTTTGCCAGCAGCGAGAGCCACTGCAACTTCGAATGCGGTGAGGGCTTGCCGCACGTCTCCGGTGCATCGACGCGCAATGGTTCGAATGGCGTCGTTTGACACAGAGCATCCCAATACATCAACAGCTTTCATCAACACGTTCTGAATTGCCTCATCGCCAACGGGCTTCAATTCAAAGACCGATGAACGTGAACGCAAAGCGGGATTAACGGAAAAAGCTGGATTTTCTGTAGTGGCACCAATTAGCGACACCACGCCACTTTCAACCGCATGCAGAAGAGCATCTTGTTGAGTTGTTGTGAACCGATGAATCTCATCAATAAACACAACGGTCCCACGATTTTCAAAAGTGAGGGCACGCTTGGCCGAATCGATGACTTCACGCACGTCTTTCACGCCAGCAGTAACTGCCGACAAGCGTTCAAATCGACGCTTTGTTGACGATGCGATGAGTTCAGCGATTGTTGTTTTTCCAGTCCCTGGTGGACCCCATAAGAGAATGGATGACACCTTGTCTGCATCAATCAATCGGCGAAGTGGTGCGTTCACCCCCACCAAGTGATCTTGACCAACGACATCATCAAGAGTCTGTGGTCTCAGACGAGCAGCCAACGGAGCGCGCTGTGCAATGTTGTTCTCCAACGACTCAGAAAAGAGATCGGGTGAATCCACGGTCTAGTTGGATGATGCCGGCGGTGGCAACAAGCGCAAACCAAGGTCGGCTAGATGAGATGCTTCCACCGGAGTTGGCGCATTTGTCATTGGGTCTGCACCACTTTGTGTTTTCGGAAACGCAATCACTTCACGAATGTTCTCTTCGCCTGCGAGAATGGCCGTGAGTCGGTCGATACCAAATGCGAATCCACCGTGTGGCGGTGCTCCGTAGCGGAATGGCTGTAAGAAGAAACCGAATCGCTTATCTGCTTCTTCATCTGAGATGCCAAGGATGTTGAAGACTCGGCGTTGAAGTTCAGGTTCGTGAATACGAATAGAGCCAGAACCCAATTCCCAACCGTTCAGCACCAAGTCGTATGCAAGTGCACGCACTTTCAACGGATCAGTGTCGAACAAGTTGATGTCATCTGGATGCGGGTGACAGAACGGGTGGTGACCTGGTCTCGGGCGACCCGTTACTGGGTCGGCTCCGACAAACAACGGAAACTCTGTGACCCATACATATCGATATGGACCTTCATGCACTGGTGGTCGGCCAATGTCATTTCGAAGCTGCCCCAATACTTCACACGTTGTCATCCATTCGTCGGCGACAAGCAACAATAAATCGCCTTCAGTTGCTCCCATTGCGGCAACCAAGGCGGCGCGCTCAGCATCGGACAAGAACTTTGCAACTGGTGACTCGAGGGCACCGTCAGCCTGGACTTTCATCCACACCAGACCCTTTGCGCCAATCTTCTTTGCACGATCGGTTAATGCATCGAGTTTGTTACGTCCGTACGAAGCAGCTTCGGGATATTCCCGTGAAGAAACACGAATTCCCTTAATGCTTTCCGCCCCACTAAACGCCTTGAACTCGGTGGAGGCGAATAGTTGTGTCAATTCGACGAGCTCCATTCCGAATCGCAAGTCCGGCTTGTCGACTCCAAATCGCTCCATGGCGTCGCGCCATGTGATGCGTTCAATAGTTGGCGGCTTCTCTCCTGTCACTGCCTCTGCTGCGGCAGTGACCGCACGGCCAATGAATTCAAGAACATCATCTTGCGACACAAAAGACATTTCTGCGTCGAGCTGCATGAACTCGTATTGACGATCTGCACGAAGGTCTTCGTCGCGCAGACATTTTGCAATCTGGTAGTAGCGGTCGACACCTGAGACCATAAGCAACTGCTTCCACAACTGTGGAGATTGAGGTAAAGCGAAGAAGGAACCGTGATCTTTACGTGACGGGACGAGAAACTCTCTCGCCCCCTCTGGTGTTGATGGCATGAGCAGCGGCGTCTCAACTTCTAAGAAACCGTTCTCTTCCATTGCGCGTCGGATAGCGCTGTTGACCTTTGCACGAACGCGTAGGTTTCGCTGCATTCTTTCGCGACGAATATCGATGTATCGATACTTCAAACGAACACCTTCGTCAACATCGTCTGCGCGTTGATCAACTGGGAATGGCGGGGGTTCAGCAGAGTTCAGCACTTCCACCACACACTCACCAATTTCAACTCGGCCAGTAGACAGGGCGTCGTTCACGGTGCCCTCAGGACGCGCGCGCACAATGCCAGAGATACGAATGACGTATTCGCTACGTACATCAACGTCGTTATCTACAACACACTGGATAATTCCTGAATGATCTCGCAAGTCAACAAACGCCAACTTCTCTCCGTGTTCACGGCGACGACCAACCCAACCGCAAACAGACACGGTGGAGCCAATGTGGGATTCATTCAGTTCTCCACACATATGGGTTCTCATAGCGGTGGATTTCATTGTGATGTCCTTCGGGGATGACGCTCGCCAAGAGTGCGAGAGAGGTACTGAATAAGTTCGACTTGAGGAATGATGTGTTGCTCTGACGTTGCCAGATGACGCACTGTGCAGGTTCCGGCATTTGCTTCATCTTCGCCAATGATGACGGCGAAAGTTGCGCCACATCTATCGGCGGCCTTCATCTGGGATTTCATGCTTCGACCGTCAAAGGCTCGATCTGCGGTAAAGCCTGCGGCTCGTACCTCTTCGCACAAACGAAGAGCAGACATTCCATTGACAACATCAACGAAGAATGCATCTACTTCTAGCGAACCGAGACCAAACACGTTCTCGCTGTCGCACGCAAGCAATGTTCGATCGACACCCAATGCAAATCCGACGCCAGCTGTTGCAGGGCCACCAAGGTCTTCCACTAATCCGTCGTATCGCCCACCGCCACCAACTGCGGTCTGAGCGTTATCCAATGATGTGGACACGAATTCGAAAACCGTGCGCTGGTAGTAATCAAGGCCCCGTACGAGACCTGGGGTCAATTTGTATGGAATCCCCAACACGTCGAGACCAGCAACCACAGTTGCGAAGTGCTCACTTGCTTCAGATGAAAGGAAGTCTTTGATAGTGGGGGCACCAGCGATGATGTCTGCATCTTGTGATCTTTTTGAATCAAGCACTCGCAAAGGATTCTTCAAGAGCGTTGTGGCTGCTTCTTCGGATAGATCTGAGGAATGCTGGGAGAAATAGGTTTTCAATGCCTGAATATAGGCAGCGCGGTCACTGGGGTCACCAAGTGAATTCACCAATAGTTCGACGTTGCGCAGGCCAAGAGCTGCAAAGAATTGCCATCCAAGTGCGATGACTTCAACATCAAGCAATGGGTCGGCCGAGCCAAGAACTTCAATCCCTACTTGGTCAAACTGGCGGTAGCGCCCGGCTTGAGCTTTCTCGTATCGAAAGTTTGAACCCGAGTACCAGACTTTCCATGGGGTATTCGGACGATGCTGAGCAAATGCTCGGCAAATTCCCGCTGTGTGTTCGGGCCGCAGCGCAATGTGGCGATCGCCCTTGTCCTTAAAGTCGTACATCTCTTTAGTGACGACATCTGTGGCATCGCCCAAACGAAGAAATACACCAAGTTCTTCGAACATGGGCGGAATAATGCACTGGTACCCAGCCGACTCCACAGTGTCTGCGAAAACAGAAGTGAAACGTCGCCAACGACCAGCTTGGGGCGGAAGGATGTCACGGGTCCCCGGACTGGTTTGGAATGTCGGCACGACGATAAAGGCTAGTCGGGGTTGCCGCCAGGCACGATGCGATATGCGTCGTACACCGAGTCGATGGACTTGATGACCCTCAACACGGACTCCAAATGGTTGGGGTCGGCTAGTTCAAACTCAAACCGCATCTTCGCCACGCGGTCAGAACCCGTATGGGTACTGCAGGCCACGATGTTGACGTGCTGTTCCGACAGTGCGTTTGATACATCTCGAAGCAATCGGCTCCTATCGAGGGCCACCACTTCAACTCCCGCCGTGAACATGGTGCCAGGCGTGGTTCGAGACCACTCAACATCGATCATTCGAGTTGGTTCATCTACCACCAATGTGACCGCATTGGCGCAGTCGGCGCGGTGGACGCTGACACCGCGACCCTTGGTAACGAAACCAAGGATGTCGTCACCAGGAACCGGCGTGCAACAACGCGAGAGCCGAACAAGAACATCCTCAAGACCTTCAACATGGATACCAGTGGCGCTACGTCGTTCGGTTTGCGGACGGTCGACACGCATTGGCATTGCCAACTGCTCGTCACTATCTTCGCGTCGAACTGCTCTTCCAATTCTTTGCGCAAAACCACGAGCCGACACATGGTGTTCGCCAATAGCAGCGAACAATGTGTCGAGGTCTGAGATGTTGAGCGCTTCAAGTTCTTGCAAGAACGCATCGCTTGTCCAAATTCTTTGAACAGGAAGACCCTCTCTACGAAGTTCGGCCGTGAGCTCGTCACGACCAGACTCGACCATGTCTTCTCGACGTTCACGAGTGAACCAGTTCTTGATCTTGTTTCTTGCGCGCGGTGATTGAACAAAACCAAGCCAGTCGCGCGATGGACCCGCATCGTCAACCTTCGATGTGAAGATTTCACATGTGTCACCAGAACCAAGTCGCGAATCAAGTGACACCAATCGACCGTTGACGCGAGCACCTACACATGCGTGACCAACTTCAGTGTGGACGGCGTAGGCAAAGTCAACCGGTGTTGAATTCAGCGGCAATGTAATGACACGGCCCTTCGGAGTAAATACAAAGATTTCTTCTTGTTCAAGGTCGCTCTTTAGGCCCGCCATGAATTCATTGGGGTCTGTGATATCTGACTGCCAATCGATAATTCGATTCAGCCAATCTGAGTCGCCGCTACTGGTGCCCTCTTTATATGCGAAGTGAGCCGCCACTCCCCACTCGGCACGTTCGTGCATATCGCGTGTACGAATTTGAACTTCTAACGGTTTCCCGCCTGGCCCGATGACCGTGGTGTGAAGTGATTGGTACAAGTTGAACTTCGGCATTGCGATGTAGTCCTTGAATCGCCCCACCACCGGACGCCACTTTCCGTGAATACAACCCAATGCTCCGTAGCAGTCGCGGACACTGTCCACAATGATGCGCAAGGCAACAAGGTCGAAGATTTCGTCGAAGTCCTTGTCTTTCTGCACCATCTTTTCGTAGATGCTCCACAAGTGCTTTCCTCGACCAGTGACATCGCCAACAATATGGACTTCAGCTAAGCGACCCCGTACTTCAGAGATTGCTTTTTCTAGATACACATCGCGCTCTGGTGTACGCGTGGAAACCAAATGATCTAATTCTGCAAATCGTTTCGGGTACAACGCAGCAAACGACAAGTCTTCCAATTGCTGTTTAATTTCTTGCATTCCCAAGCGATTTGCAAGCGGTGCATAAATGTCGAGAGTCTCCTGAGCAATGCGTTGTTGCTTATCTAGTGGAACGCCCGCCAGAGTTCTCATGTTGTGCAAACGATCCGCCAATTTGATGATGAGGACTCGCATGTCGCGCGCCATGGCCACCAACATCTTGCGCATGGTGGCAGCTTGTTGAGCCTCGCGAGAATCAAATTGCAGACGCTCTAACTTTGTGACGCCATCAACAAGACCAGCAACTTCATCTCCGAAATTGCGTTGCACATCTTCCAACGTGATTTCAGTGTCTTCTACTGCGTCGTGCAATAACGCAGCAGCCAACGAAATGTCGTCGAGACCAATATCGGCGACAATGCGAGCCACCGCAATGGGATGGTTGATGTAGGCCTCGCCAGATGAGCGTTGCTGACTGATGTGAGCCACACGTGCTGCCTCGTATGCCTTGTTCACCAAAGCCACCGATGCCTTCGGATGACGCTTGCGATACGCAGTAAGGAGCGGAGCTATCTCCTCTATGGGCGCACTATGGTGCCGTCTCCACGGAAGAACGCGGTCGGCAGTGGCCATAACGACAGGTTACCTACGGGACTTCTTCCGAGGGCGCGGAGGATGGGTGAGAATTGCATCAACGGCCGGAGTTGCAGATGGTGTTGCTGGTGATTCCGCCGAGCGAGCCGATGCACGGCGGCTAACAGGAGCTCCCGTAGCCATCAACGTTGCCATATCGCGACCCAGGCTTAACTCACCACGCTTGGAGGCGTATTCGGGAGAACGTTCTTTCAACACACCCAAGATTGGGGTGGCGATATAAATGGACGAATACGCACCTGTTGCCATACCCACAAGCAACGCCAATGCAAATTCTTGAAGTGCTACTGCACCAAGAACACCAGACCCAAGAACGAGCAAACTGAACACCGGCAGGACAGCCGCGATGGTGGTGTTTAACGAGCGCATTAACACCTGGTTCATCGATACGTTGACCACGTCTCCATAAGACACTCGAGAGCCCGAAAACTTCGCTGTGTTTTCATGCACCTTGTCAAACACAACAATGGTGTCGTAGAGCGAGAATCCCAAAATGGTGAGGAAAGCCACCACCGTTGATGGAGTGACCTCTAGTTGTAACACCGAGTACACGCCCACACTGACGCCAACGTCGTGAATAACGGCTGCAATTGCGCCAGCAGCCATACGCGACTCAAAGCGCCATGCAATAAACAGTGAGACAAGCACAAGAAAGACAAGCAACGCACGAACTGCGTTCCATGTGATGCTTCGACCCCATGTGGCGCTTACTTTTTCAAGGCTGACTTCTTCAACCTTGACTTTTGCTTTAGCAGCCAGATCATCTTTCACCGCTGTTTCCTGCTCGGCAGTTAATTCACCAAGTTGAATGCGGATACGTTGATCTGACCCGGAGCTAAGAGTTTGAATTTTTGCGCTGGATGATTCCAACTTGTTGTCTTCAAGAATTTCTTTAGCAGTGTCCACCGTGAGTGTGCCTGTTGCTGGCAACTCAAACGCCACACCGCCCTTGAAATCGATTCCAAGGTTCAGGCCTTGGAATAGCAGGGAGATCACTGTGACCACAAGAAGCACACCAGACGCAATGAATCCCACCTTTCGGCGTCCGAAAAAATTGATGGTTGTCTCACCGTGATAGAGACGATGCCAACGGCCAGCCATTACGCCACCTCCACCGATGATTGCTGACCGCGCACGCCAAGTACGCGACCATTACTGAACAAACGAGTGCGCGACAACAAGAGAACAGACGGACGCGTGAAGAAATACGACACCACCATGTCTGACAACGTTGAGAGACCCAGGAAGAACGCGAATCCACGAACGGAACCAACGGTCAGCCACCACAACACCAACGCGCCGATGAGCGAAGCGGTGTCTGCAATCAGAATTGTTCGCCACGCAGAGTCGAAACCGCGAGATGCAGAATTACGCAAAGTGCGCCCTGCTTGAACATCGTCTTTCAATTTCTCAAAGAACACGACATAAGAGTCCACCGTGACACCGATGGACACGATGATTCCAGCTGCCCCAGACAAGGTAAGAGCTAAGCCGTTGGTCTTAGACAACCAGGACACAATGCTCCACATCAAAAGACCGGACACACCAAGTCCCGCAACCACCACTAACGCAATGAGTCGGTAATAGAAAATGAGGAACGCAAGAACAAGAGCAACACCGAGCAGTCCCGAGATGATGGCAGCGCGCAAAGAATCTTTGCCCAAAGTGGCCGACACAGTTTGAACTGTTGGAGTTTCAAACTGAACTGGCACTGCACCAAACTGAAGAATTTTCTGAAGCTCTTCTGCTTCTGCGCGAGAGAAGTTGCCAGTAATGGAAACACTTCCGGTAAACGTCGGTGTTTGCACCTGTGGCGCTGAGATGACTTCGCCGTCCAACACAATTGCAATTGATTTGGTGGGGCATTCTTCGCCACCGTCGTAACACTTACGCGCGAGCGTATTCCACAAGTCTTCGCCAAGTACACCGTCACGCAAGTTGGCAACCACCGAGAAGCTTCCGGCTTCTACTTGCACTGATGCATCATTTGCGAAGACTTCGCCAGTTGCTTCCGCGGGACCCAGCAAATAGATCATTCCGTCTTTTCTGCCGGGCAAGATGGTTTGTCCTGGCTTCAGACCAGTGTCAGGGTCTGTACCAGGCACTGTGGTGGTGGTTGTTTCATCGGCACGAGTTCTGCTGCTGCCCACGCCGCCAGCAGGTGGAGCCAAGGTTGTCGTGGCGCCCTTCACTGTGGTGGTGGTTGCACCCGGAGCAGCAGATGTTGTGGTGGTGAGGTCGGGGTTCTCCGCCAAGTTCACCACGGGACGCATTTCAACAGCACCTGTTCGACCGATGAGATCGAGAGCTTCTTGCTGGTCTTTGACGCCTGGCAAGTTCACAACCACGTTGTTCCCTTGTCTTTGGATCTCTGGCTCGGCAACACCAATGGAGTCAACTCGTTGTCGAATGATGTCAACAGCGACGTTCAATGCAACTTCTTCAAAGTCTCCGACAGGCGTCATGGTGACAGAAGCACCACCCTGCAAGTCAAGACCAAGCGACGGCGAGTTACCAGCAATGAGGTTGCCAACAAACGCGCCCGAGGCAACGAAGAGAATAGAAAGAAGTGGAAAAAGAAGGCGACGCCGAGACATGTAGGAGACTTATTTCTTGTTGTCGTCGGTAGCCGCAGTTGCCGGGGCAGCTTTGCGTGCAACCGCAGCACGAGTCACGCGAATCTCGATGCGCTCTTGTTGGTGGCCATCTGCGATGTCTAGCCAAACAATGTCGCCATCAATGTCGGAGACAAAGCCGTAGATTCCTGAGTTGAGAACAACTTCGTCACCCACTGCGAGCGATGCAGCAAGCGCGCGTGCTTCCTTCATACGGCGATTACGTGGCCGCAAGAAGACGAAGTACATGCCACCGAAGAGGAGCGCATACACAAGAATGGCCACGACTGGGGAGCCGCTATTTGAGGAGGTTTCTGCTGCGAATAATGAAGTCACGGTTGGTCATCCTAGCCCTGAGGCACGATGGGCGACCCGTACGGTTAGCCCCAAATATCGAGGATGGAACTGCGAAGCCCCTGAAAAGTGCCCGCTGAAATGGCTTCCTGCATCTGTTTCATTAATGCAATTGTCCAGGCCACATTGTGCACCGACACCAATCGAGCAGCGGTGGGTTCCCCCACTTGCGTGAGATGGCGCAGATACCCGCGCGAGTGAGTGGTGCACACCCAGCATGAACACAAGGGATCTAGAGGGTCATCAGAATCTGTGAACTTTGCATTTTTGATGTGCACTTTTCCTTCGGATGTCAATGCAGTGCCATGTCGTCCAAGGCGTGTTTGCATCACACAATCGAATTGATCGACCCCCAGAGCTACCGCCTCCACTAACGACGCAGGATCACCAACGCCCATGAGATACCGAGGTTGGTTATCGGGCAGATGACCAATGCACGCCGCAATTGACTCCACCATTTCAGCTCGCGTCTCCCCCACCGACAGTCCGCCAATTGCATAGCCGTCAAACCCAATGTCTGCAGTGCGTTGTGCACTTTCTGCGCGCATGACCGCGTCTGTTCCGCCCTGCACAATTCCAAATAAAGACTGGTCATGACGCTGATGCGCAGCTTTTGCGCGCACCGCCCACGCGCTCGTTCTTTCAAGAGCTAACCGAACTACTTGTGGTTCTGCCGGCAAAGACGTGCAGACGTCGAGAACCATCTGAATGTCTGCACCAATCTTCTCCTGTGTCTCCACAGCGATCTCGGGAGTGAAGCGATGATATGAACCGTCGTACGTTGACTTGAACGTGACACCGTCATCATCAACTTTCGGGTCAAGTGAGAACACCTGAAAACCGCCAGAGTCTGTAAGCGTGAGCCCTTTCCAGGCAGCGAACTTTCCAAGTCCGCCAAATTTCTGAACCACATCTGCCCCTGGACGCAACATGAGGTGATAGGTGTTTCCAAGAACAATCTCAGCACCTAACTCTTCGTAGTCACGCGCACTGAGATATTTAATTGCTCCACGCGTTCCCACCGGCATAAAGCAGGGTGTTCTATACGGGCCACGAAATGTAGTTGCTGTTCCCGTACGTGCATGACCATCGCGAGCGTCTATTTGCAATTCAACTTTAAACATTCGCTTTGCTTTCTTCCCGGTGCAACAACATGGCATCTCCAAACGACAAAAAGCGATACTTTTCATTTATGGCTTCGGAGTAGATGTCTCTCCATGCGCCATCTGTAAACGAGCTAATCATCAACAACAATGATGTTCGAGGCATGTGGAAGTTGGTGAGAAGCACATCAACAATCTTCCACTCATATCCCGGCGTAATGAAAAGTTTTGTTCGTCCAGAAAGTTCTCCAAACGTCATTGCGGATTCAAGAGCGCGAGTTGCAGTGGTCCCCACGGCAATTACCCTCTTGGCCGATGAACATGCAGACAAGGTGTCTTCTGGAACGTTATAAAACTCGGAATGAATTACATGTTCTAGTGGATTCTCTACAGAAATTGGCTTGAAGGTATCTAAGCCCACTACTAGTTCAACACGCTTAATTTCTGCGCCGGTCGCTTCAACTCGCTCAATTAACTCTGGCGTGAAATGAAGGCCCGCTGTTGGTGCGGCCGCACTCGCTGGATTCTGTGCATACACAGTTTGATACCGCTCTGAATCTTTCAGCGAACCCCTGATGTATGGCGGCAACGGCATAGAACCAATTCTTTGAATCAAGTCAAGAGGATCATCGTCTGTTACTTCAATAACGAAAGTGTCTCCGGCTTCGGTGCGAGGCCCAACTCTCACGACGCGCTTACCGAAGTATTCCAACACCTCGCCTTGTTTCAATTTGCGAGCTGGGCGAATTAATGCTTCCCACAACCGTGCGTCAGGTGAACGCTTTTCCAACAACAAAACTTCTGCAGCTCCGCCTGTTTTGCGCTGCAAAGCAAGACGCGCAGGGAGAACGCGAGTGTCATTGACAACAATGAC
>CAZRHK010000012.1:0-28366 GCA_964599815.1 uncultured Bifidobacterium sp.
TGGCACCTGGACCTGGCGCGCAGCCGGAGCCCAGCAGCCAAAGGGTGTCGTTGACGGCTCCCTCGTTCCAAGCGGGTCATCCGTAAAGGATGTAGTGCGTGCAGAAGTTGAGACAGATCTCGACGGCACACGTGTACTCACAATTGCTGCGCCAAAGCAAAAAGCAGAACGAAGCGGCTTGCTGCAGATGCTTCCATCTGAAAAGCCATTCGAACCAGTGACACAACAGCTCCGCAAAAAGGGTGGACGCGATGGCGATAAGCGTCGCGGACCGCGTCGTGACGGTGATGGAGCCCCACGTGGCGAACGTCGTAACGGAGACAAGCGTCGTGAAGGTGGCGAAGGTCGCCCAGAGCGTCCACGTCGTCCATTTTTTGAGACACCACCAGAGTTGCCACAGCGTCCAAAGCCAAAGCGAATTAAGCCAAAGCGCGTCAATGTTGATGCAGTTCTCGCCGAGCTACCAGAGGCGCAACGCGCAATTGCTGAAAAAGTTTTGAATGGTGGCGTTCCTGCTGTTCGTGCCGCAATTGAAGAACAGAACAAGAAGGCTGTTGCCGAGGGTCGCGAGAAGGTTCCTGCAGAAGGTCTCTTGCAAATCGCAGAAAATCTCTTGCCGCGTTTGCGTATTGCTGAATGGAAAGATCGTGCTCTTTCGGCTGAGACAATCATTGAAGACATCGATTTGCGCGACCTGCGTTCAATTGTTGTAACGGCAGATCAATTGGTGGCAATCGATGAGCCCACTCGTGCACTGGTAGCCAAGATGAAGCAAGCGCTTGTCGTTCGTCAAGAGACTGAAATTCGTCATTGGTTGGAAGACATTGAAGCCGCAACAAAAGTCGGTCGCGTTGTTCGCGCATTGCGTCTCTCGTCTCAGCCGCCAAAGGCCGGCGTTCCTTTCCCCTCTGCACTTGCAGTTCAGTTGGTAGACGCCACCGTTGCCGGAATGACAGTCGATGCTCCTGCAGAGCGTTGGATCACTTTGCTTGAAGCCGCGGCGTTCTCCCCTGTTCACGCAAAGGTGTTGCCACCAGTCGTGCCAACGGTGGTCTCCGAGGAATTGCTGAAGACAATCGTTCGTCTCGGACCACTCATGCCGCAACTGGCCGCACTCTTCGGTGTTGCAGTCGATCCCAAAGCTCGCGCGCCACGACCTCTGCAGCAGCCCCGCCCAGACAAGTCTGGAAAGAAGCGTGCGTCAGACGTCAACAAAGCGGCCGATGCCAAGCCAGCACGTGAGCCTAAGCCTGCCCCAGCAGCCTCTGAGGCGCCTGTAGAGCCTGCTAGCGCCACAGAAGTGGCTACTGAAGCTGTCGAGGCTTCTCCGGCCGAATAGGCGCACTCGTTGGGGCTAGTGCCCTGCCAACTACGGTGAGAACCATGTCAGACATGGTCACTTATGAAGTTCGCGGTCACGTTGCCGTCATCACCTTGAATCGTCCCGATGCGCGCAATGCCATCAATGACGATGTAGCTCAGGCAATGGAGGCGGCAATCGACCGCCTCGAAAGTGAAGACGGAGTATGGGTGGGAGTTCTCACCGCTAACACCGAGGGCCACAAGTCGCCTGTGTTTTGCGCTGGTGCAGACCTAAAGGCACTGAATGCTGGTGGTCAAACTCTTGGTACGAAGCGTGGTGGGTTTGCTGGATTTGTTTATCGCGAACGAAACAAACCAATCATCGCTGCGGTTGATGGTCTTGCAACTGCCGGTGGATGCGAAATAGTTCTTGCTGCCGACATGGTGATTGCAACACAACGTTCATCGTTTGGTCTTGCTGAAGTGAAGCGCAATCTCATTGCAGGCGCCGGAGGACTTTTCCGTCTCCCCCGCGCCATTGGAAAGTCTGTCGCTATGGAAGTCATTTTGACGGGTGACCCACTCACGGCTGACCGTGCGTATCAACTCGGTTTGGTGAACCACGTGGTGCCCGAAGGTGAGGCGCTCAATGCTGCCATTGCTTTGGGTGAAAAAATTGCTTCGTCTGCTCCTATGGCAGTTGCTGCAAGTCGTCGAGTAGTTCTTGCGTCTGCATACGAAAGTGATGAGAACTTAAAGAAGATGACGAACGAGGAGTTTGCACCCATCCTTCAGTCTGAAGACACGAAGGAAGGGCTGATGGCCTTTATTGAGAAGCGTCCGCCGCAGTGGAAGGGTCGCTAAGTCTCCGGCCAACAATGATGGTCTGTGCAACAAGACCATGTCGCTCGAAAAGGTTTTTTAACGCACGATCCCCTGGTTGTGCTTGCGCGCCAATCCATGATGCATTTTGTGTCTCGAGAAAAGTGAGTGCATTGATGACAAGCGCATCTCCAATTCCAATTTCACGTGCGACTTTCTCTACAAAGACATGTGAAATCGTCCATTCGGAATTTGAGATTCTCGACAAAACCAAAGATCCAAACACGGTGTCGCCAACGCCTGCAACAAGTGAAACGTCATCTTGTTTTTGTTGCACTGGAACCACCGCACCGCGATACTCACGTGCTTCCGCCTGAGACTCGGTTACATGCCGTTGAATGATTGCGTCGTCGCTCTGGAGTGCTGCCCGAACGAATACAACGTTAGGACTGTTGCTCACCAGCGTTGTCCGATGCCTCAGGCGTTTTGTCTTGCGGCTGAATACGCCGCTGCGCTTCGCTGACCGCATGCTTCACTGCAAACTCACCGATCATTCGCGCGCCAGGTGCTTGGCGTCGAAGAGAGTCAACTGTGCTGCCAATTGATCGCCAGACGTGCTGGTGAAAACGAAGAAAAGGATTACTCACTTCTTCTTTTTCTTTGTTTTCACAACCACTGGACATTCGTCGTCGCCCATTGGACACACTGGAGCGTTCTTGCGCACCAGCATGAAGCAAGAACTGCACAACGTCTCGTCGGCTCGCTTCGGCTGCAACGTATCTTCCCCGCTGGAACGGTCGTCGGTCTCAACAACTTCGTCCTCTTCTGCTGGAAGGTCTTCCGATGCCAAACGGTCTTTGAGGATTTCAGCTAGGTCTTCTTCGACGTCGTCTGGTGCGACCATGTCGTCGTCATCATCGTCGTCGTCACTACCGGCTTTTCGGACGATGGTGGCTCCCATGGAATCATCGTCGTCATCATCATCCACTAACTCATCGTCGACAAGATCGTCAGCGAGATCGTCTTCGAGAATGTCCAAATCGTCTTCGCCGTCTAGATCAATTTCTTCGTCGATGTCTTCTGGTTCTATGTCGTCTTTTGCCACGTTGGATTCCTCCATTTGCCTCAGGGCTCGGGGCGGGATACTAGGCACAAACTTGGCCCAAGGGGTGCATCCCGCGTCATTTCTTTGAAAAAAGTGACGGGCGTCACTTCAAAAGGTCAGTTTTGTGAGCCGCCTCGACGGGCTTCCGCACGCCGCTCTGATTCGAGACGTTCAAGTTCTGGAGCCTCAGTTGTCATGTGTGTCATTGCCGCAGCAATGGCATGATGCCCCGCTTTTTCTGCGATGAGCCTGTGCATCTCTAGAGCAACTCGTCGATACGACGGGTGACCTTGCGGGCTAGAACGAAGCTCCAGCATGTGCATTGCTTCACGCGCATTGAACTGCATTGAGTATCGAATTCGATACGCCATGGATACTGCATATGACGCCTGACTTGGATGTTCTCCAACAAGTGCGTCGTATAGCGATGCGGAGCGATCCATGGTTTCGTCAAATTCAGCTGAGAGTCCGGCTGCGTCTACGAGGTCAGGGCGGGCGTAGCCGTGATACGGAGTGAGTGGTTGCCATTCAATAGTGAGCAAGCGGTGACGTTGCATGTCTCGGAAGGCGCCATAGTCAGACAACACATCGAATCGATAATCGGTTCTTTCAAATGCGCGACCCGGACGATGGCGACGATTGTCTCGCTGTCCAACGTATTGACGAAGAATGTCTGCTTTTTCCTCGGTTGACATCTTTTCCACACGAGACATGATTTGCGATTCGGAAAGATGTGAAAACGCGTAACAGGCTGCTGCAACTATTTTGTTCTCGCCGTCTGGATCGAAATCTACGAGAGTTACTTCGTCTACATCAGATGCAATTGCATCGCCGAATAAATCATCTACCAGCGAGGACATGTTTGCTGCGTTGGTGGACAAGTACTTTGACCACTGTCCCCCACGCTCTGCAACATCAACTCGACGCAAGAACGACGGGATCACTTTGCGCAACTCGGTCAGCATCATGTCTGCATAAACGCGTGCCTCGGGAAGAGGATGAGCACGCATGCGCAACAACAAAGACTCGAATGCTTGACCGCTTCCGTAGATACCCACATTGGACAAAGACGATGCTGGCAACATGCCGCGCACAGCATCGAGAGCTTTGGCGCGTGTTGCCTGGCGATAGATGAAGTCGCTGTCACCTGCTGCTTTCGGAACGGTTGCGCGAACATGCTGCGTTACGGCCTCGGCCACTGCGCTGTAGGAATCGAACATACGGTCCATGTCGCCGACATACCGGGTTCCAAACTTGCCAGCCAATAGGTCTGGGTCGCGGTAATACCGGTAGCGACCACCAAGTCTCTCGTCATAAGCGATATAGCGAGTGCTCTGCTCGAGATAGCTCATGAGGCGGCCCCACTCGAGGATCTTTGTGAGGATGTTCGAAGCCTGTTCGCACGCAAGATGCACGCCGCCTAATTGAGCAACAGAATCATCTCCATACTCAACAAAAACTTTTTCGTAGAGGGACTCAGCGCGATCCACACCCACTGTTGCATCAACTGCAAGGTCTCCAGAGATTTCTAGGTCGTTCACGAACTCGTCGAGAAACAAACGACGCAAGCTGCGTGGGCTACGGCTGTACCGAGCAAAAAGAGCACCCTTCACAACCTCGGGCAAATTCACCAATGCAAAAACCGGCTGGTCAAGGTTGGTGAAGTAGCGCCGAAGAATGTCCGACTCTGCTTCTGTAAATTCCTCAGGTACGTAAACCGTCACAAGTAGTCAGCCTAGGAGTCTGGAATTGGCGGCCCGTGGATACTGACCTACAGGACATCCTTGTCGGCATTGGCTTCGGCAAATTCTTGCTTTATGGATCGTTGCAAATCCTCTGATGTCCAAAAATCAATGGCTGTCATGGCCATGGCCTTGGCTCCGTCAATAATCGCTTTGTCGGCTTGTTGGGTGACGGAGGCTCTAGCAAAATCAAGTGTGTGGATAGCAGTTCCACGCGGAGCAGACGCAATCATCGGATGTATTGAAGGAACCAGATGGCTCACATTTCCCATGTCGGTGCTTCCGACGACGCGTCGACCATCGGTGCCCGGAACAGTGACAGTTCTGCCGAGTTGCATCGAGTTTGCAACGTACATTGCAGACAAATTGTTATTCGTCACCATGTCGGCGTAAGGGGTGTCCACCCATTCATGTGAGAAACCACATCCGCAGGCCGATGCACCAGATTGAAGCGCCGCCAACACGCGCGGTTTCAGTGCGGACAACGTGGTGACAGAGTCTGACCGTACGTACCATTCCATCTCGGCCTCGCGAGGAACAATGTTTGGTTTCTCTCCTGCTTTTGTGAAGATGCCGTGGACACGTTCTGTGGGCAAGATGTGCTGACGAAGTGCTGCAACCGCCATGTAGCCAAGTACCGCGGCATCGAGAGCGTTTCGCCCTTTTTCAGGCGCGGCGGCAGCATGCGCTGCTTCTCCGAAATATTCAACTTTCAACTGCTGCAACGCAATTGCATCAATTGTTGTGAGATCTGCGTCTGCGGAGTGAACCATCATTGCAATGTCAACGCCAGCGAGAGCGCCATTTCTGGCCATGACCAGCTTTCCGCCGCCACCCTCTTCGGCTGGCGTCCCGAGGTACCTCAATCGCCCGCCTGCAGCATTGGCCACAAAGGCAAGTCCAATGGCAGCCCCGAGTCCGGCGGCCGCGATGACGTTGTGACCACATCCGTGACCAATGTCTGGAAGTGCGTCGTATTCACTCATGACGCACACAGTTGCTCCGCTGCCAGTTTCCCCAGCGAACCCAGTGTCACATCCATACATGTGGGACTCGGTCGTTAGTCCAAGTTCGTTTGCGGTGCGTACCAGTAGTTCGGACGCAAACACCTCGTTGAAGTTCTGTTCAGGGTGGGCATGAATTTCGTGGCTCACTTGAACAAGTGTTTGTGCCACGGAATCAATTCGATCACACGCCCGCTTTTTCAATTCATCTATGTGTTGCGACATCAGTTGTTCCTTTACAAATAAATGTAAGCATTGTTGGCCGTTTAGAGAATGACTTCCCAATAGTCGGGTTGAACATCAATGGTGATTTCTTGCCAATTAGACACTGCCACACCATCAATTGACAAGCGTTCCTGCGGTGTCGCCCGAGAAATTGCAACGTGAGTTTTTCGTTGAACTGAGATGTCGGGATGTGGAATATGTGTACCAGTTTTAGCCCTTCGACGGGCGATCAAGCGTTGACGCAACGGCATTGAGTTGGCCATTGATACAACATCGCATTCGCCGTCGTTCGGGTGTGAACGCGGAGCAATGTTTAGTCCAGAAATAAAACCGCTGTTTGACACGATGATGTGTCGTCCTTTCCACCATGAACCAATAGCAATGTGTGAAAACGCACGTACAACTTCTTCTGTATCGCTGGTGTAGGTGATTGTGCATGTGAGTGCGTCAATTGGAACTAACATGCACTCGTGATGGTGTACCGGAATTTTCGGATTCCCTAGCGCGGTGTACATGTCGCCTCTACACAATGCAAACGGGGTGGCGGGCGCTTGAGACGCAGCATCATGGTCGTCTTCAGCAATGAAGAACGATGCGGGGACATTTCCCCTCCTGCCCCACTCCTCTCCCTTTCGAATCGTCATGACGGAGGTGCTCCTTGTGCGGCTGCTACGACTCCTCTGTCAATGGATTCAATGGCTCGTTCGGCAGTTTCTCGAAGTGCGTCATCGTGAGTGGTGGTTGTAATCTGTCGAAGTAAATCAATGAGCTGTCGAACCGAGCGAACAAAATCGCCAGGCGTTAGTTCAGGGTCAAGAATTCGTGACAACGGTTTTCCGTTAGACCATGCAGCAGTTTCCTGTGACAGGCCCCCATGTGGTGGGCGGTGAACGTGTAAACCTCGTTCGCGTTGCGCATCTTGAAGTCGCGCGCTGATCTTCTCAATTCGCTTAAATCGTTGCCTCACAATGTCGGACGGCCAACGTGTGGTTCCGCCAGAATCTCCTCCGCGAGGCTCATACACCAAGGTGGAAAGAACGGCAACGAGATCGCTAACTGACAGTCCGCTGAGTATTCCGCGCTCCATTACTTCAACAATTAAAAGGTCACTTTCGTGAAAAATTCCCGAAAGTGTTTCGCCCTTTGGTGTGAGTGACCAGTCATTGATGTAATCAAGATCTTCTAGAAGATGAACTACATCCATGAAGCGCGCTCCAACAGAACCGGCTCGGTGGCGCGAACGTTCCTCCATCTGTTCAATCTCGCGTCGTAGTCGCTTTATGCTCTTGGCGCTGACTGGCGAATCAGAAATTCGAAGGTCTGATGATGAATCGATGGAACGAGTTTCGACCTCGCTCACTTTCGCTTTGGTCAATCTGCTGACTGCTTCTTTAATGAATTCTGTTCTGGTTGGTTCAAAGGGAACAGGTAGATCTATGTGTGAGCCCCTCACTGGAAGTGACCGAAGGTCTTTTGCCATGACATCGAGTATTTTTCGCGTGGGCGTGAGAACAGTGAGACGAATTCCAGCTCTCCGAGCCGCAGTTGACAGCACAAGACCCCTGCCCCTGATATTTGATGCATCAAACATCACCACATCTCCTGGCCGTAGAGCACGCAAGGCAATCTCAGCTTCAACGGGCGATGCAGCATCACCGACGTCTTGTGTCTCGTACTCCAACGGTGCACTGCGCTCAAGGATTGCCAATTCTCGTCGCTTCTTCTCCAGTAGCGCCTCGGATGTCACCACGTCTCGGTCGGCCTGAAACTGTGCAAATGACAAATTAAGAATGTGGTGAGCGCCATCTTCTGAATGATTTCTCACCATGTTGACGGCCATGTTAAATGTGGGGCGAAACGCAGACGTCAAACGAAAGCTTCTGCTAAGCGCAAGGCCAGCGGCCTGTTCAAACGTGACAAATGGATTCCAAATGGAGATGGCGTGCCCAATGTCGTCGAGACCACGTCGACCAGCACGACCTGTGAGTTGGGTGAACTCGGATGCCCGTAGTAGCTGATGATGGTCGCCGGTGTATTTGGTGAGCTTCTCAATGACAACTGCCCGAGCTGGCATATTGATTCCCACTGCCAGCGTTTCGGTGGCAAATACAACTTTCACTAGTCCGCGCACGAAACATTCTTCAACCGCTTCTTTAAACATTGGGATCATGCCTGCGTGATGGCATGAGATACCAGTTCCGATGTCATCTAAGAACCGATCAAATTCAAGGGCAGTTTTGTCGTCATCACTGAGTGATTCGCAATGGCGATAGACGATGTCAATAATCTGTGACTCTTCATCTGCCGAGGTGAGTACCATCCCTGCTCTCATGCATGATGCAACGGCATCTTCGCACTGGGCGCGACTGAAGATAAACACAATGGCAGGCAACATGTCGTTGTCTTCCAACAATTCAATGATTTCTGGTCGCGTGGGTGGCGAGAACCGTCGAACCTTTTTTCCACCCGCTTGTCTGCCCCCGTTGTTACGACCGCCGCTGAGGAGTCGCTGAACATGTCGGTTTGGCTCTCCACCGACGATGGTGTTGTACATCTCAGTTCTGTCAGAGCTTTTGTCGTGGACCGCAAAATGGTTGATGAGTTCAATTGGTCGTGTGGTTTCAACAATGACGTCCGTGCGACCTCTAACAGTTGATAACCACTCGCCTACTTCGTCCGCGTTTGAGACCGTTGCCGAAAGACATACCAGCTGAACTTCTGGGTCCAATTGAATGATGACTTCTTCCCACACTGGACCGCGGTATGCGTCTTGCAAGTAGTGCACTTCGTCAAGTACCACAACTCCAAGTTCGTCAAGACGATGCGACGATGCATAGATCATGTTTCGGAGAACTTCTGTGGTCATGACCACTATGGGCGCATCGGAATTGACCGCGTTGTCCCCTGTGACCAGACCAACATTGTGTGCACCGTACTGTTCGCCCAGATCTCTAAATTTCTGATTCGATAGAGCCTTGATCGGTGTTGTGTAAAAGGCCCGTTTCTTTAGGTGGCGCGCGCGAGAGATGGCGTACTCCGCGATGAGCGTCTTTCCCGAACCTGTTGGTGCCGCTACTAATACGGAAGCATCTGCATCAATTGAATCCATTGCTCGCGCCTGAAAACCGTCGGGCTTGTACGACAATTGAGAGAGAAAGGATTCTCTCATGTCACTCATAGCGCAGTGACGGGGCGACGACGTGTGAGTAGCCAGCCCACAAGAACTGACAACAAATACAACACGGTGAGTGGAACGGCTAACGCCAACAAACTGATGGGATCGCCCGATGGAGTGATGACGGCCGCTGCCACGAAGATTCCAATAATTGAATAACGCCATTGCTTAATGAGCGTGCGAGGAGTTATGGCATTGACTAACTGTAAGAAAACAAGCAGTACGGGGCTAAGGAAGCCAACTCCAAACGCAAGCATCATCATGACAACCAACATGATGTAGTCGGTAATTCGGTAGGCCTCAGTAATTTCAGAACCTGACCAGTTGATAAGGAACTCAAGTGCCTTGTCGAGTGTCCAATAGGCAATGGAGCAACCGGCGATAAACAGAACGACAGACGACAAAATAAAAGGAACCGCGTAACGCTTCTCTTTCTTATTGAGTGCCGGAACAACGAAGCGCCAGATCTGCCATAAGACCACTGGAAGTGCCAAAACCAACCCGCCGTATGCGCACACTCGCAGTCGTGCCGTGAAACCATCGAGGGGTCCAAGCGCAAATAGTGATCCATCGCATTTGAACTCTGGCTTTTCATTGCAAAGGTTTCGGTACGGTTTTGTGAGCCAATTCTTAACAGGGTCGTACATGGCGAGCATCACGATTGTTCCCACGGCCACTGCTAGCAATGCTCTGATCACTCGCTGACGAAGTTCTCGCAAATGGTCGATGATGGTCATTGATCCATCTGTGCCAACAGACGTCATGACGATTCCTCGGTCTGTGGTGATTCCATAGCGGCCAGTTCTTCAGGAGTAGCGGAACGTTCGGGTCTCATGGGCGGAGATGGCTCGGGGTCGACTTCGCCAAAGCCAGCTCGAATGTCTTGGGCAGTCTTCTTTAAATCAGACACTGGTTCAGCAAAAGTTTCCTTCAGTTCGTTCTCAAGTCCTTGAGCCATTCTGCGGACTTGACCGTATACGCGTCCAACGTTTCGAATGACTCCCGGTAACCGTTCTGGCCCGAGAACTACTAGTCCAGCAATCAGAAGGAAGATGATTTCGCTTCCAGACAGGTTGAACACTCCTCCAGCATAGAACTGTGCCCCTAGTCTTCCTGTGTGCAACAACGTCTCCCGTCACTTCTTGAGTTTCCAATTGCGTTTGCTCATCGCGGGGCCAGGGCGCATGCGCCAGAGAACACGATCGAGGCATTCGAACTTGCGGTGAAATTGGGTGCTAACGGTCTTGAATCAGATGTGTGGATTACCTCTGACCGTGTGCCAGTTTTGGATCATGATGGGGTTCATCGCAGCAAACTTCGGCGACAATCTCTGCGAACGGTGCCGAGAGACGAATTGGCTCCGCACATTCCAGATTTTCAATCTGTCTTGACATTGTCGCCGCTGACGCCGCACATCAGTATTGATATCAAAGACTTCGATGCGCTTGACCCACTTATGGAGAAAGCAATTCTTAGTGGTTTCCCGTTAGACAAGCTTTGGCTGTGTCATTACGAAATAGACAAGGTTCTCCAGATAAAGAATCGCTACCCCGCTGTCCGGGTTGTTGATTCAACTCGGTTGTCAAAAGTTAAAGAAGGCATAGAAAAGAGGGCTGCGTTACTTGCGGAGCACAACATTGATGCATTGAACATGCATGTCTCTGACTGGTCGGGTGGTTTGGTCACCCTGTTGCATCGCTTCAACATTCTGACGTTTGGTTGGGATGCACAATTTCCGCCAATTCTTGAAACTGCTTTTCGAATGGGTCTAGACGGGGTTTATAGCGACCATGTGGATCGTTTAGTTGATGCTTATCAAGCAGTAGTGGGCGTCACTCCGCCGTAACTGCTACAGGCCTCTGATGCTGGCAAACGGCCACACCACGGCGAAGGCTCGGCCAACAACCAAATTTTCCGGCACCGAACCAAAATTTCTGCTGTCGAAAGATTGTGCACGATTGTCGCCCATTACAAAGATTTGATTTTCTGGAACGGTCACTTTTTTCATGTCTGCAATGCGGCAAATATCTTCAGGTGTGGGCAATGTGAAGACGTCTTTGTCAATGTATGGCTCTTCGATGACCGTGCCGTTAACCAATACTTTGCATTTCTGAATCTCAACCGTGTCGTTCTCTACGCCGATGACTCGTTTGATGAGATCTGTGTGCTCCACCTGTTGTCCGTTAATAGTGACGCGATCGAACACAACAATGTCGCCCCTGTGAATGTCATGCAGCCTGTAACTCATCTTGTTCACCAGGACTCGATCATTCTCCATCAACGTCATTTCCATGGATGGGCCACTGATGTAGAACTGCTGAAGAACGTAAACGCGCACCAACATTGCGGCACCGAGGGCCAGTACCACCACAATGACCCAATCTCTCAGCAGGCGAACTGCTGACGGGGAGCCTCCGCTGGGCTCTAATTCGTCGGTGGAACCATCCATCATGAGATAACCAAACTAGTGGCTCTGTGGGTTCGCCGTGTTACAAGCTGTCAATTAAGCGTTGAACTCGGTCATCAACATTCAGAAATGGGTCTTTGCAGATAACAGTTCTTTGCACTTGCTCATTCAGCTTCAGGTGGACCCAGTCAACAGTGAAGTCTCTCGAAGCAGCCTTTGCGCGACGAATGAATTCACCTCGTAGGTGGGCGCGGGTGCTGCTGGGGGCCCATTCGATGGCGTGCATAATGGCGTCGCTGTCAATGAGTTGCCTAACGTGACCGCCCGCGGTCAACTTATGAAAGATTCCCCGCTGCTCATCAATATCGTGATATTGAAGGTCAACAGCTTGTGCCTGCATGGAGTCAAGCGCTACGTCGTGACGGGCGCAGTACCTGTCGAGTAATTGATACTTAATGACCCAATCAATGCGATCGTCAAGAACCATTGGATCATTCTCTAGGGCTTCCATAACCACTACCCATTCGCGAAGTGCCGCAGTTTCTAGTTCATCGAATCCATGGGTGGCTTCGAAGGAAAGCGCTTCGTTCAAGAAGTAACGCTGAATATCAAGAGCAGACATCTCTTTGCCGTTCTTTAGTCGAACCGGACGACGGCAACTGATATCGCTGGAGATTTCTCGAATGGCTCGTATTGGGTTCTCCAATGTGAGATCTCTAAATCTTCCAGGTTCCCCTTCCAGCATTCGCAAGACGCATGCTGCTGTTCCAACTTTGAGAAATGTTGCAAACTCGGACATATTTGAGTCGCCAACAATCACATGAAGTCGGCGGTACTCCTCTGCATCTGCGTGTGGCTCGTCGCGTGTGTTGATAATGGGGCGTGAACGTGTGGTAGCAGACGACACGTCTTCCCAAATATGTTCTGCGCGTTGAGAGAGAGCAAATACGGGTCCCTTTGGCGTACTGAGAATCTTTCCGCACCTGCGTAGATCTGTCGAGACACCAGAAAAGGAATAAATGTCGATTGATAGTCCTCGGGCTCAGCAGACCGATGCACAAGAAAGTTCTCATGACATCCGTAACTGTTACCCGCTGAGTCTGTGTTGTTCTTGAAGAGATAAATGGTTCCTCGAATGCCTTCATCGTGAAGTCGTTGCTCGGCATTGTTGACCAATTTGTTGAGAATTGCGTCTCCAGCACGGTCGTACAAAACGACATCCATGATTGAATCGCACTCGGGCGTTGCGAATTCTGGATGTGAACCAACATCTAGATATAGGCGGCCACCATTTTCAAGAAAGACATTGCTGCTGCGTCCCCAAGCCACGACGCTTCGAAAGAGATAACGCGCCACTTCATCTGGCGTGAGTCTCCGTTGGCCACGGAGGGTACATGTGATGCCGTATTCGGTTTCTAGACCGAAGATGCGGCGACGCACTTACTTGTCCTGCAAAAACTGTTCGACGGCGGGATCTTCAACACGAGAGAAACAACGGCGGTGGTCGCCTCTTGTCAATGTTGCAACTTCTAGATCTGGTGCAGTCAGAGTTCTGTCGGGTCCTGCAAGTGCTGCCGTTGCTATTCGAACGGCTTCTGCGAGCGAAGCATTGGGATTAATGGTGGGTTGGAGACGGCCAGAGATTGACTCTGTGTCGCCACCCAAAATGCATGATTTAGATTCATCGACAACTGTTCCGTCATAGGTGATGTGAAACAGGCGATCCTTCGAAGCATCAACGCCAACCTCGGCGATGAGAATTTCCACCTCAAGCGGCTTTGACTCGTGAGTGAACGCTTGACCCATGATTTGTGCGTACTGATTTGCAAGGCTTCGGCCTTCAACATCGCGTCGGGAGAATTGATAGCCCACGAGGTCTGCGTGTCGAACTCCAGAGATGCGTAATTGGTCGAACTCGTTGTACTTGCCCACGCCCGCAAACGCAATGCGATCGTAGATTTCTGAGATTTTGCGCAGATTGTTTGAAGGATTCTCTGCTACCAAAACAATGCCATCTGCAAACTGCAATGCAATAAGGGCGCGACCTCTTGCAATGCCCTTGCGGGCAAAGTCGGCCTTTTCTTTCATCATTTGTTCTGGTGGAACATAAAAAGGCATGCTCATCGCGTACGAACCTCTTCTGCAATTGATGCAAAAACTTCTGCAAGTACATTGTCGGTCACTTGCGTCCACCCTGCTTGATTGATGGTGGCAACGATTGGATACACGCCACGAAGGGCATCTGGTCCACCAGTTGCAGAGTCGGAATCTGCGGCTTCCCACAACGCGCGACAAGCAAGTGCAATTGCAGACTCTCTTGAGAGATCACTCTTCCAGCCGACCTTGACAACAGTTCCTGCAAGCAAACTTCCACTGCCAATTGCAACGTACTCACGCTCTTCGTATCTGCCGCCAGTGGCGTCGTAGTCCCAAATTCGTCCCTCATTTGTGTCGGGATCGAAGCCTCCGAAGAGTGGGATGACCATCATTCCTTGCATTGCTGCTGGAAGATTGCCACGCACCATTGCGGACAGTTGATTGGCTTTACCCTCGAGTGTGAGAGAACGCCCTTCCATTTTTTCGTAGTGCTCAAGTTGAAGTGAGAACAACTTGATCATCTCCATTGCCGGACCTGCAGCACCAGCAATAGCAACAGCACTGAACCGGTCAGTCAGCACAACTTTTTCCATGCCGCGATGGCTGATCCAGTTGCCAGATGTGGCACGACGGTCGCCAGCAATCAGTACTCCATCTGAATAACGAAGCGCTACACAAGTTGTTGCGTGCGGGACACCAAGAGATTCGCTCCATGTGGACATGTCTGGCGCTAAACCGACTCGACGTGTGAGTTCGAGAAAGCTTGAGCCTGGGTCATTGTTCAGTGGGAACATTGGTAGTGACACAGTTACTGCCCACCCTTTTGAACATAATTCTTGACGAATTCCTCAGCATTAGATTCGAGAACTTCATCAATCTCGTCTAACAAGTCGTCAATGTCGGCTTTGAGTTTCTCAGTTGTCTCACTTTTTGAAACGGTGGTCTCGTCTGTGGGAGAACTGGAGTCTGTGGAGTTGGATTTCTGTTGACGAATCCGCTCTTGCATGGTCTCTACGGTACAGACGGTTTGGGGGGCTTGCGCTACCAGCCTGGGTCTTCAATCACGTTCTCCACGTTGTCCACTCCGAGAATGTCAAGAAACTCGTTGACAGAAGAGGCGCGTGAAAAAACTCCTTCGACAAGGTTCTTGGTTCCCTTGAAGGGGTCCATCATGGGGACACGCTGAAGCTGTGGGCCGCCGGTGTCAAACACAATGCTGTCCCAGTTGGCAGCGGAGACTTGGTGGGGCCATTTCTGTAGGCATGTACCTCTGAAGTACGCCCTCGTGTCGTTCGGGGGCATTGTGACCGCCTCGCCCACCGATGCCGTCGGTACCCGCGTGCGCAGGCCCACCCGTAGGGCAAGACATCGCGAAGCATTCATGTCGTGATACTGAAGGTCAATTGCACGCAGTCGTGGATGAAATGCATCCAAATTGTCTCTGCGTTGCATTGCATCGATAATTCGCTTTTTTGCGATCCAGTCAACAATGTCTGCTGCGTCTTCCGGGTTTTCTGACAACGTGTCAAGCACGTGTTTCCATAGGTTCAGAATTTCAGGCCCGTCTCCGTTGGTGGGGTCTTCCGCTTGCAAACGAAACCAAGTGGCACATTCGTTGTAGAGGCGTTGTTGAATTTCTAGAGCTGTCAGCATTTCCCCATTGAGGAGTGTCACTCGATGCTGAAGTGAGGGGTCATGACTCACGAGTCGAATCTCTCGTACAGGATCTGCAACTCTCAATTCTGATGGGAACTGTTGGTCTTCGATCATTCCCAAAATCAGTGCAGTTGTACCGACTTTTAAAAATGTTGCGGTCTCAGACAAGTTTGCATCACCAGCAATGACGTGAAGTCGACGCCAACGTTCAGGATCACAATGTGGTTCATCACGCGTGTTGATGATGGGACGACGAACAGTTGTTTCAAGTCCAACTTCTTCTTCAAAGAAATCGGCACGCTGTGACAACTGGAACGACACAGGTTGTTCGCCCTCTTGGAGGCATTCTGTTCCCACTTTTCCAGCGCCAGTGAAAATTTGCCTCGTAATGAAATGAGTAGTCAGGCAAGTGGAAATAAGACCGAAAGGAACAGAACGAGGAACAAGATAATTCTCGTGGCATCCGTAGCTGTTCCCTTTTCCGTCTGAATTGTTTTTATGCAAGACAATCTCTACCCCGTCTGGGAGTCGCTTGTTTGCGCGCTCCATTGCGCGTCGAATGATTTCTTCGGCTGCCCGGTCGTAGAGAACAACATCAGACACTGAACGACATTCAGGTGTAGACACCTCTGGGTGCGCGTGGTCAACATAAAAACGTGCGCCGTTAGTGAGAACCGTATTGGCCATCAGCACCTCTACCTCGGGGTAGTCGGCCTCTGGGCGCCAACCTTCAATGGCATCGATATCTGGCGTTTCGCTTGCAAAGTCCCATACGCGCAAAGCAAGGCCTTCATCTGAGTAGGCATTAACAATTAGAGACGAAGCCATCATCGGTGTGATATCTGCTCCGCGAACGAATACACCGAATTCGGTTTCGATGCCGCACAGTATTGGTGAGGCCATAGCTACAGATACTGACCCGAGACCGTGCGTTCAATTGCCTTTGAACCAACTGGTTCGGTATTGCCTTCAGAGGTTTGAGCCAAGGTACGAATGAAGACAATTCGCTCACCCTTGCGACCAGAGATGCGAGCCCAATCGTCTGGATTTGTTGTGTTGGGCAGGTCGTCGTTTTCGTGGAATTCCAACCGAATCGCATCGAGTAGGTCTTGAGTGGTGAGGCCACGTGTGCCATTTGCGAGTATTCGCTTGATGGCAGTCTTTTTTGCACGACGGACAATGTTTTCAATCATCGCGCCAGACGAGAAATCTTTATAGAACAAAACTTCTTTATCGCCGTTCTGGTACGTGACTTCTAGGAATTCATTTTCTGTTGTGTCGGCGTACATCGATTCAACTGCACGATCCACCATTTGTGCGATACAACCTTCAATTGATCCGCCGGCTGACTCAATCTCTGTTTGAGCAATTGGTGTTTCGCTGTCGATATACATCGACATGATGTGACGAGCAGACTCTTTGTTCGGCCTGTCAATCTTGATCTTTACATCCAAACGTCCCGGACGAAGGATGGCCGGGTCAATGAGGTCTTCTCTATTTGTTGCTCCAATGACGATGACGTTGGTTAATCCTTCAACTCCATCGAGTTCGGCCAGCAATTGCGGAACGATTGTTGACTCCATATCTGAGGAAACACCAGTGCCTCTGGCACGGAACATTGAGTCCATTTCGTCGAAAAAGACAATGACGGGCCAACCTTCTTCGCTCTTCTCACGTGCACGCTGAAAGACCAAACGGATCTGACGTTCTGTTTCACCGACGTACTTGTTCAAAAGTTCTGGACCTTTGATGTTGATGAAGTAAGAACGCCCCTTGTCCGCCCCAGTTTTCTCGGCAACTTTTTGGGCAAGGCTGTTAGCAACTGCTTTCGCAATTAATGTCTTGCCGCAACCTGGCGGACCGTACAGCAGAATTCCTTTTGGTGCAGGTAGACGAAACTCTGCAAACAAGTCATGGTGTAGGTATGGCAACTCCACTGCGTCAGCAATTTGTTCTATTTGGTCATTGAGTCCACCAATGTCGCTGTAGCGAACATCTGGCACTTCTTCTAGGAGGAGATCTTCAACCTCCGGCTGGGGCAAACGCTCCAAAAGAATGTTGGAACGAATGTCGAGTCGGTATGTGTCGCCGCTTCTAATGAGGCTTCCACGAAGAGCATCTCCAAGTTCAACAACACGATTCTCATCGCCTCGAGTTGAAACTATGGCTCTGATTCCATCTGCGAGTACCTCCACAATGGTGACAACCTCGCCCACGGAGTCAGAAGCGCGAACCAGAATGATGTTCTGGCTGTCATTCAACAGAACTTCTGCGCCGCGATGCAATTGGTGCGGGTCTACGTCTGGAGAACACCGAACACGCAACTTGCGTCCATTCGACATGATGTCGAACGTCCCATCTTCATTTGAGTCCACTAGCACCGCGTAATTGGACGGTGGTTGTGACAGAACCGACACTTCTTGGCGAAGAGCCTCCACTTGATCGCGAAGGTCTCGTACGGCACTGGTGAGTCGATCTCGCTGCATCTCGGCCTGCGATAGTTGGCCCTTGGTGGCTAGTAATTTTTCTTCAAGTTCGCGTGTGCGACCTGGGAGGTCAGACAGCCGAGAACGAAGCTGTTCGATTTCGGCGATAAGAGCATCACGTTCGATGTCGGCCACAGTTGAACCTTATTGGAGGAAGTGCCGCTTGGCACCACGGATTCGTGATTCCCTGTTGAGGCATCTGTGGGGTGTCTCTGTGTATTATTTCCAGAGAGCGCTAATCGGCGCTCAGGCATAGGCGCTCTCAGAGTGTTGTGATGAAGGGACTCCCCACATGAAGGTATGGATCGACCAGGACTTGTGCACAGGCGACGGACTTTGCGAAGAAATCGCACCAGACGTGTTCACACTCCTCGATGACGGCCTCGCCTACGTGAAGGAAGGCGACAAAGTGTTCGCCACCGCCAAGGGCAATGCACAAGGTGCAGAAGGTCTTGCGAACTTCCCAGACAGCCGCATTGATGCAGTTGTTGAATCCGCCGAGGAATGCCCCGGCGAATGCATCTTTATTGAGCCCTGAGAATTAACTTCTCACGCCAATAAATCTCGCCACAGTGAGAAACGCTGTGTGCGCCACCATTCGATGATCTGGTCGTACGGCCATGCCTTCGATATGCCACGTGCGATGAAGAACTTCCAAAGTTCTTTGATCTACCCAGTCTTTTCCAAGTGATTCTCTGACTTGTACTGCTTGAGTAATGGATGGCGTGTACGCCACAAGTAACCCACCAGGCGTGAGAATTTTCTCGGCTGTTGCTGTGACTCGCCACGGTTCGGGGAGGTCAAGCATGACGCGGTCGAATGTTCCCTCGGGAACGTCTTCGTAGCTATCCCCTAACCCAACGTTGTAGCGGCTCAATGCTTCTTCGCCCAAGAATGAACGAACATTTGTCTGGGCTCTGTTGAGAAAGTCTTCTCGAAGTTCAATGCCGGTGATGTGTGCACCCCAGCGCAGCATTGTCATTGAAAGTGCGCCAGATCCAATGCCGGTTTCAAAAACGCGAACACCTGGGTGAATATCACCCAACATGCACATGGGGGCCAAGTCTTTCGGATAAATGACCTGGGCGCCTCGCGGCATTTCCACCACGAAGTCTTCAAGTGTTGGCCGCAGCACCGTATAACGAGCGCCTTTGGTGGACTCGACAATCTTTCCTGGTTCTGTGCCAATCAATTGTGTGTGCGGCACAAAACCTGCATGGCTATGAAACTCGCCTTCAACATTTAACGTCACGAGATAACGACGTTTTTTAGAGTCGATGAAGAGGGCTTTCTCCCCTTCTTTAAACACGGTGCTCACAACTTTTGACTCCTCTGAGGAACTACAGACACTTGAAGGGTTTCACCTTTGCGTAACTTCACAATCTGTGAACGTGAAGCTGTGCGACGCATCACCCAACGAACAATGGCTGTGATGATTGCTAATCGCCTCACCCACGGATGACGAGATCTGTCTAACTTCAACAAACGTCGAAGAATAAAAGAAAAAATGAATGACACGTCAGTTAAAAACGGCGGAACTCAACGCGTCCACCTTTACGACGACCGCTACGGCGACCAAAAAAGTAGGCAAGCAACACAACAACAGTTGCTATGGCAGAGCCGGCTGCAATGAGCGACTGTTTCTTATCTGATGCACGACCTTGAATGTCGGCTTGAAGGGTACGAAATTTGGTTTCGAGATCTTCGCGAGAAATGTGTGGTGTCTCTGACATGTCATGAACCCTTTGCGAGTGAGCGTTGAGAAATTCGACTAAACGACAGGGCCACCAGAACCCCGACAACCACCAGCGTGATTAGGTAGTGAACGAATGACCACGAACCGTCAAGCGCGGCTCCACCAAGATCTTGGCTCAGTCGCAAGACAGCTAAAGCTAGAAACACCATTGCAAGACCCAAGCTGAGTGCAGCAAGTGACCCAACGGCGACCCATCTGGCCGCTCCCTTGAGAGGCTCAATGGTTTCCTGGCGTGCATATTGCTTGACAGACTCCACCAAATCTGTGACTTGGTCGGTCGGCGCAGTGCGACGACGAAAGCGGGACGTGGAATCAGTCATGGGTCTTGAATTCTACGGTCTCGCGTCAGACTTATCCACAGGACTAATTCCCATATCTAAAGCGGACGAGGTCCCGTAGATGTTCAATTTCCTCCTGCGCGCGTCTCACCCGGGCCTGTAATGGTTGGTCCCGTAATAGCTCGCCTCGAGCCATGGGGGCTGAAGGAAGCAATCGAGCAAGAGACCAAAACAAGGACCAGGCGTCGTTCTCCGTCATTTCGTTAGCGGTCTGCGGCAAGAGTGACCGAACAAACTGTGGCGGCACAGGCACTGGGATATCTAGAGAAGACAAAAAACTAAAGAAATCTTCTAGATCGTGCGCGAGGGCTGCAATGAGATGAACATCAGCTTCGGATACTTCAGTGCCGTTGTCTTGATGGGTCTGATGTTCGTACTGCGCACGCGGATAACTGGCATCGTCGTTCCATAGGCGGATGTTTATTGGTGTGGTTGCTCGTCCGTACAGCATGAGCCCAATGTCGGCTTCTTCAATCCGGTCAATCTCAACAAGAACACCCTCATTGAAGCGATGATCTCCCCCTCCAACCTCTGAACCTCCCGCAATCAGAGCCGACACAAATTGACGGTTCCCTTCCAGAACTACGGTCATCATCTCTAGGTAACGAGCCTCAAACACTCGCAGGACAACCGCATCGCCTGGAAGGAAGGCGGTACCTAACGGGAATGCAGGAGAAAGACTCACGGCATGAGTTGTTCAGGAGTTGGAACGGCACGTGCTTTGTTTAAAGCTGCACCAAAAGAAAGCCAAATGGGTCTGTAGGAACCTTGATTATCAATTCCGTTGGCGTTCATCACAAGCGCAAACCTGACCGGAGAGTTTCCCTCCAATGGCAGGTATCCAGCTAAAGCTTTCACGCCAGTCAGTGTTCCGGTCTTACCAACTAGGCGACCATCCATTGCTGAATCATTAAAGACGGATCGAAGTGTTCCTGTTTTTCCTGCAATTGGAAGAAGTGATGGCAAGGTCTCTTCAGCCTTGGCAAGCAATGCCAAGAAATTCGAGCAACTCATCTTGTTTACAGATGAAAGACCAGAGCCATCAACAATTGTTGCCTCTGTGGGAAGTTTCCATGTGGCCATCAACTCTTGAATTACTGATATTCCAGCAGCAGTGGTTCCAAGTTTCTTTCGAGCGAATCCAATTTCCTTGAGAAGCAATTCAGCCGTGTTGTTGTCGCTGTTCACAAGCATCTCTTGAACAATTGCGGACAAGGGGGCTGAAGAAATAGTTGCAATCTTTGTGGCGTTGGCCGGAACAGACAATTCATATCGTGCGTCCTGGCCCACGAGAACTCCGCGTGCTCCGAGAACGGAACGAAGTTCAGTGGAGGCAGCGATTGCAGGATTGTCGGGTTTCATTGCAGCGCCCACTACAGCCCCATCATTCACGACTAACGCACCAAGTGGGCCTGACTCAACGACTCGAAATTCGGCAGGCCAGATATCTAGAAAACGCACAGCGTCGTATCGTGCATCGATTCCAACAATGGATCCCGTGACTGATCGAACGCCGGCAGCAACAATTGAATCCGCGAGCGTTTCAAGCGAGGTTCCGTTGATTGTGGGGTACTTCTCTGTTGCGATGTATTCCTTGCGAACAAGGACTGGGTCTCCCCCGCCGACAAAATACAAATCTTGTACAGTTCCGGAAGCCGGGTCGCCAACTGCGAAGACCGATGTCTCAAATGTAAATGCTGGTGTCAGCACCTCTAACGCCGCAACGGCCGTCACTATCTTTTGTGCTGACGCAGGTACGACCTGTCGAGTTGCATCCACAGAAAGTTGTTGCTGGTTCATCCATTGCACTGACGCACATGATCCATTCGGAATCTGATTGCTGAAACCCTGAAGCGCTCTTTGAAGTTGGCCGGTTCGAGTCACCGTTGACAATGTTGTGGGAGCGCGCCGAACATTGAGCAGTTTTGTCGCTGGAGCAGACGGCAGAGTTTTGCCCTCTTTGGGGACGACGGCGTTCGCCACGGCATTGGTGGCGACATAACCGCCGCCTAAAACAACAGCACCAACGATCCCAACTATGACGAGGAATCGAACTGGGTCTTTTGCCCGTCGCGGTGAACTACTTCTTTGCGACACCTGTATGAACCGCGTATCGGTAGAGATGTCCAAGCGCAATGACTGCTCTGTTGCCACTTGCGTAACACAGACGTCCGGTGTCACGAACGGTTGAGACGCCTGGGTTGTTAGGGTCGGCTACAGCAAGTTCAGTTGCAACGAGAATTGGCTTACCAGTCTTAACAGACAAGTCGTAAGCGGCTTGGGCAAAACGTGCATCTTGTCGCTCGTGGTATTCAACAATTCTTTCTAGGCCGTGATCTGGGTGGAATTGTCCCTCGCGCATGAGGCGAGCCTGGTTGGCTTGAATTCCAATTCCCAAATAGACCACTGCATCGACGTCTGGATGCGATGCAATCATTTCCATCACTTCTGGAATGGTGTCCCTAGTTTCGCCGCCGGCGCAATCAACAGGGTTGTTACGACTCCAACGAGGAGGAAGTTTTGTGTCAATAGTTTTCTTTAGATCTTCTGGCAACGCCATTAATTGAAGAGATCCGTCTTGCGCTATGGCATCACTAGTAACTACTCCCCATCCACCAGCGGTGGTGAGAATGACAACGTTCGGCCCCTTCGGCAAAGGTTGTGTGGCAAATGTTGCTGCTGCTTCGAATGCTTCTTCAACTGTGGCGGCACGAGTGATTCCGCCTGCCTTACACGCACCATCGAAAATTGCATCATTTGCTGCAAGAGCACCAGTATGGCTTGCTGCAGCGCGCGCACCTTTCTCGGTAGCGCCACCTTTCACCACAACCACTGGCTTGCTCTTAGCTACAGATGACAGTCGCGACATCAATCCGGCGCCGTCACTAATTCCTTCCACGTATGCAAGTGACACCTTGGTTGCATCGTCGCGTCCGTACCACTCAATGAGATCTGCAACACCAAGTGCCGCGGCGTTTCCAGCCGATACTGCGCGGCTAATGCCGACTCCGGTTTGGCGTGCGTAGTTCATGAAACTGGAGACGAAATTTCCACTCT
Source organism: uncultured Bifidobacterium sp. (assembly GCA_964599815.1). Taxonomy (GTDB): domain Bacteria; phylum Actinomycetota; class Acidimicrobiia; order Acidimicrobiales; family Ilumatobacteraceae; genus UBA2093. Next base: position 23,173 of record CAZRHK010000012.1, read on the forward strand.
GGCTTGCAACACCAATTGCACCAGCAGGTGGATAAGGCGCAACAATTTGCGCGCACAAATTGGCAGGAGTGGACACCACGCCTTGACCATTTGGCCCAGCAAGCAAGATGCCTAACTCATCGGCTAACGCAATGAGCTCATCTTCAAGCTTTCGTCCTTCGTCTCCGGCTTCGCCATATCCGGCAGAGGTAAGAAAAGCAGCCTTCACTCCCTTTGCAGCACAAGCTCTCAAAAGGTCTGGGTTGGCCGATGCAGGTGTGCACACAAACACAAGGTCAATTGCATCGTTTGGCAATTGAGCGATGTCTGCAACTGTCTTGATTCCAAGAACTTCTTCACCTTGCAGGTTCGTACCGAAGACTCCGCCTGCATAGCCGCTTGCCAAAATGTTGTGAAGCGAAACGAATCCGAACTTGCCTGGGTGTGTCGATGCACCTGTTACCAAAACACCCTTCGGTTCAAAAAGTGCTCTGAATTGTTCATCTGTGTATGGTGCACGCTTCTTTGACACTGGAGTTGGTCGCTCGCCAAGTTCTACCAATGCGTCTACTGCAACTACATGTCCGTCTGGTTTTACGATGAGCGGGTTGATGTCAACAGAGACGATGTCGGAGCGTTCCATTGCAACTTGTGACAGACCCATGAGGCATGCGACGACTTCATCTGTATTGACGGCCGCCTCGCCTCTAAATGCCTCAAGAATTCCCTGCGTTCGAAGTGATGACAACATTGATCGCGCCATGTCTTCGGTAATGGGTGCCGGACGAAATGACACGTCTTTCAGTACTTCGGCCATAATGCCGCCCACACCGAGCATCACTGTGGGGCCGAATTGTTGATCGACGAGGAGTCCAGCAATTAGCTCGCGAGATCCAGACACCATGGGTGCAATGAGAACGTGAACGTCTCCATCTTCTGGTCGAGATGCAGCGAACAAATCATTGGCGGCCATGCGAACAGCATCTGCGTCTTGTAAACGGAGTCGCACAAGTCCACGTTCGGTCTTGTGCGCAATCTTGTCGCCACCCAACTTGGCTACCACCGGATAGCCAATGCTGTCTGCGGCGTCTACAGCAGCGTCTGCTGTTAAGACTTTCTTCTCTGTTGCGAACGGAACACCATACGAGGCAAGTAGTTCTTTGGAGTCGGATTCAGAGAGGGTGTGAGATGAAGGGTGAGACACAGATGTATACGGTAGTCACTTCTCGCGATGCACACCGATTGTTCAGCTGGTGTGGGCCACAATCTCTCGCGCAATATCCCCTGGTAATTCTCCAATCACCAAGTGGCCCGCGGGAAGCTCCACCAAACGAGCCGCTTTAATTCGTTGAGCAATGTGAACGGACTTGCTGAAATCAACCCATCGGTCATCTCGACCACCCATCACAAGAGCTGGGCACGAAATTGCGTCGAGATCGGCTTCAATATCAACTCGAAGGTCTAGTTCGAGATGAGCATCAGACCCTGGCTGAACGGTGGTGGCTCCCATTGTTGCAACGGTGTCAATCATTGGTTCAAGCATTTCGATGGTTGGAAGTGTGTACCCATCGGCAACCGCATATCTCATAAAGAGTGAAGGATCAATGCTGATTAATCGGCGCCAAAGGTCGAATGTGACTCGCATACGGGCATCGCTTTGAGACCATCCACAAAGTGATGTAACGGTCAGCGTGTGTGACGGGAAAAGCGACGCAGTCTTTAAAGCGGCGACAGCGCCAAGTGAGTATCCCACCACATGGAATTGCTGAAAACCGAGATTCTTCATCACTTCCACAGCGCCCGCTACTACCGCGTCGAGATCAATTGGTGCAGTCGGCATTGATGATTCACCAGACCCTGGAAATTCACACACAACCCATGTGCGAGGTTCTGCGCACGCGGCCTTTACCTGGTCCCATGCGTTCGCCGCTTGTGTGGTTCCGTGAAACGCCAAGATGGGCGCACCACTTCCCTCAACGGTGTAACCAATCTGTCTTCCCTGATATTCAAAAACGGCCATGGAGACACCGTAGACCAGTAGCGGTAGCAGTGATTACTTCAACAGTGCGGACTTAAAGAACGAAATGATGTGCTCGCTGTGTCGAAGAACGTTCTCTTTCTTCATTGCGTCATCATCAAGTAGGCCGTCAATGAACGGAGCATCTGAGAAGTAACTCAAGATGGCGCCGTAACCCGTAATGAGAAGTTGGCGTGAATCGTGACGTTGAAAATGGCCAGCGTCCATCTGGGCGTCGAGGTATTCGGCAGCAGCATCGAAGAGGGGACGTAAAACTCCGGATAAGTCAATGCCAAGATGAACGCCGCCATCAAGGGCTTCGCGTCTCATGATGCGAACATAATCGGGGGTGTCGGCGAATAGATCTAGACCAGCGCGCAACACCAACTCCGCTTTGTCCCATCCTTGTGCAGGAGTTGCGATTGCTACTTCTAGACGCTGCAACCATTCAGACATCAAGCGTTCAAAGACATCTCCGTAGAGCGCTTCCTTGCTTGGGAAATGGTGCAACAAACTGGGACGACGAATGCCAACTCCGGCGGCGATGTCGTTGAGTGAAGTTCCTTCATAACCGCGTTCTGCAAAACAGCGCAAAGCCTCGTCCAGGATCTGGTCACGTGTGGAACGCGAAATGTCGGGGCTGTCGGACACGCTCTCAAGTTATCGGCAATATTGCCTACCTACTAGTAGGTAGTGGTCTACAGTGTCTTCATGAACAGTTTCTGGAACTCAATTGTTGTGGCCGTCATTGCTGCAGCCGTGGTGACAACCATTGCCAACACTGGAACCACCGTGTACTTGCATCGGGCCCTCAGTCACCGTGCACTGACGTTGCATCCATCTGTTGCGTGGTTCTTCAGGCTCACGTTGTGGCTGACCACCGGTATCAAGCCCAAGGAATGGGTAGCTGTTCATCGAAAGCATCATGCGTACACAGATGAAGAAGGCGACCCACACTCACCAGTCTTGTTGGGCTGGTGGTTCGTACAAAAGATGAATGTTGCTTTGTACCGAAAAGCGCTTTCCGATAAGTCGATCATCGCAAAATATGCGCGCGACCTTCCCGACGACAAGTGGGACAAAGTGCTGTTCGGACACAACAAGACTGGACTTGGCCTTGGGATTGCAATCTTGATGGTCGCCCTCGGTCCATGGACAGGTTTGTTGGCCGCATTCATACACGCGAATGTTTATTTGGCGGGCAACGCTGCAGTGAATGCATTAGGCCATCATTTTGGAAAACGACCACATCCCAACAACGCAACAAACATTCAATGGCTTGCGTTCTTCACCATGGGCGAGGGCCTTCACAACAATCACCACGCAGCACCTTCTTCTCCACGTCTATCTCATCAACGGGGTCAGATTGACTTTGGTTGGTGGGTGATCTGGTCCTTAGAAAAGGCTCGCCTTGCGAAACTTCGATTCTCAGATATTCGCCTCGCGGGACAATCTCGTCCGACGGTGAACAGCACCGGGCAGTAGCGTTGCGTTGTGGCGATTTCGTACACAACGCAACACTTCTTTGATGGGCAAGCTCTCCACTCGTCCACTGAAATAGTTGTTCACGACGGAGTTATTGAAGCCATTCGTCCATTTTCGGGTACCCCCGAACACTTCGCCATCTCCCCTGGTCTCATCGATGTCCAGATGAATGGCTTTGGAACTGTTGATGTCTCTGTAGCCAGCGGTGACGACTTCGCAAAACTTGATGCAGAATTGCTGTCTCATGGGACTACATCGTGGTTAGCTACGGTCGTCACTGCGCCATTAGATCGCCTCGACAAGTCCGTGCGCTTAATTGATTCAAATATTTCAAATTCCGAAACCGGATGTGTGGGCGTTCATATTGAAGGCCCCTTTCTTGGTGCAGCGCCAGGTGCGCATAATCCGGAGTGGATCATCCCTCTCGACACTGACTGGTGTGCGAACCTTCCATCAACAGTGAAATTGATGACTGTTGCTCCTGAACAATTGGGAGTCATCAGCAACATCAATGCTCTGACGCAACGTGGGATATGTGTCTCGTTAGGTCATACCCAAGCAACCGAAGAAGAATTGACCGAGGCCGTCGCCTCAGGTTCACGAATGGTGACCCATCTCTTTAATGGCATGAGTGGACTACATCATCGAGATGGAGGCGTTGCAATGTTTGCCCTCACAGACGAGCGCATCGTGTGTGGTCTCATCGCTGACTTGGTGCACGTTTCCTCTCGCGCAGTTTCGTTGGCATTCGCAGCGAAGGGTCACAAAGGGATTTGCCTGGTGTCAGACTCCATTGCATGGAACGCCCAATGGGCACAGCGTCGAGGCATCAAAATCATTGATGGTGCACCGCGACTTCCAGATGGCACCTTGGCAGGTTCATCAACACCGCTTTCTCGGTGTGTTCAACACGCGGTACGGAACTGCGGTGTCTCTCTTGACTCGGCATTGGCATCTGCCACGTCTACCCCAGCATCTATCTTGGGTTATCCACAGATGGGTCGGGTGTTGGTTGGTCAACGAGCCGACTTAGCAGTCTTTGACAGTGAACTCTCCGTTGTAGAAGCGCGGCGGGGATTAGTGTCTTCACGTGGCTAACAAACTGACTGCTGAACAAGACTCTCAATCAATCGCACTTATACGCGGTCTCGCAATGGATGCGCCGCTAAAAGCAAAGAGCGGTCATCAAGGAACAGCAATGTCGTTGGCTCCCCTTGCACATGTTCTTTACAGTCGGGTGCTGCGTCATCATCCACATCAACCACAGTGGATCAATCGTGACCGTTTCATTCTCTCGAATGGTCACGCATCTATCTTGCAATATTCAATGTTGTTCTTGGGTGGCTGGGGTCTCTCAATGGATGACTTAAAGGATTTTCGTCAATGGAATTCCGCAACACCTGGTCACCCAGAGGCCGGACACACATCCGGAGTTGAAGTCACCACGGGTCCATTGGGTCAAGGCTTTGCAAATGCGGTTGGTATGGCAATAGCCGAATCGCACTTACGTGCAAAGCACGGCCCTCAAGCAGTAAACCATCACACCTTTGTTGTTGTGGGCGATGGCTGCCTCATGGAAGGTATCAGCCACGAGGCTGCTTCCTTGGCGGGTCACCTCAAGTTGGACCACCTGGTGTGCATCTTCGACGACAACAAAATCACCATCGATGGATCAACAGATCTCACATGTTCAGATGATGTTCCAGCACGTTT
>CAZRHK010000013.1:0-27634 GCA_964599815.1 uncultured Bifidobacterium sp.
CGGTGGCCATGATTCTTGGCTGGACACTGTTTACAAAACTCTCGCGCCGCTTCGCCGAAGAGCTGTAACTACATTTTGCGCAATCGACGCAGCTGACTCTCAATGTATGGTCGCGCTCTGCGTTGACCGCCGCGTTCCAAGATTGCCAACTGCAATCGTTCGAGTGCGGCAATGATGACGTCACGCCTCGGTGTTCGCCCCATTCCTTCGCAGTCACTCAACCATCCAGCCGGACCTTGGTGACCACGCGAGTTATTGCAGCGTTTGCAGGCAGCCAGTTCGTTTTCTAGCCAGCTGGGGCCGCCCTTAATTCGGGGGACGAGGTGTTCAGTGGTGGGCTGATTGAGGGCTGAATCCAGTGGGGCCGAGCACCACACGCAGTACGGCCCATCGCGATCGAGGATGATCTGCATGCGCTCTCTGCGGTTTAATTGGCGCGGTCTGGGCTCCACATGGCACAGGGTAGGGGCAGAACTCATCCACGCTCTAGCGTTGATGTTGTGACAGTTGGGCGATTTGCTCCGTCGCCAACGGGCGAGCTCCATGTGGGCAATCTGCGCACGGCCATTGCCGCGTGGGCATCGGCCACTTCCGTTGGTGGCGATTTCCTCATTCGATGGGAAGACCTCGACCAATTCAATTCGTCAACAGAACATGTGGCGACACAATTACGCGATCTATCTGCTGTGGGCGTCACCACTCAAAATGCACCCGTTACACAAAGTGAACGTTTCCATCTGTATCACGAGGCAATCAATTTGTTGGTGGAACGCGGATTGACGTACGAATGTTTCTGTTCACGCAAAGACATTCGAGAGGCAACGTCTGCACCTCATGGTTCGTTGTTGCTGTATCCGGGAACATGTCGCAATCTCACCGAAGCACAACGCGAAGAACGTCGTCAGCAACGACCTGGTGCAATACGACTACTAGCAAATGGAGCGTCTGAAACGTTTCGTGACTACGTGCATGATGAAGTGACGGGAATTGTGGACGATGTGGTTCTCCGCCGCAATGACGGCATACCGTCTTACAACGTTGCAGTTGTTGTCGATGATGCGCTGCAAGGAGTCACTGAAGTTGTTCGTGGAGAAGATCTCTTGGACATCACTCCCACCCAAGTTCATTTACAGAAGCTTCTCGGGTACAACACGCCTATGTATGGACACGTGCCACTTGTTGTAGGAGCCGATGGCGAACGTTTGGCAAAGCGACATGGTGCAGTCACGCTGACAGAACTCGCACAGCAAGGCATTTCTGCTGACCAAGTTCGTGAGGTGTTGTGGCGCAGTTTGGGTCAAGAATCAGCAGTCTGGAATTGGGATGCCGTTCCCCGAACCCCATGGGTGACAGCATGGAGGAATGGGAAATCTTGAAGCCATTCTTGGGTACCAAGGCGCAGTCAACGAGGGTCCAGCGCAGTTAGTTGCACCTGAAGTGGTGCAGATGCCGTTTTGGACTCCAGAGTTTTGTAACACGGTCATTCGTGCGGCACAGGCCGCTGGTGGTTTCAGTCCACAAGACGACGACCCAGTTCCTGGGTATGAAGTATCGCTTGCTGCAATTTCTCCTCGATTGTTTGAGGCAGTAGAGAATGACATTGGCGCACGCATGTGGCCGGCAATTCGACAGTGGTGGCCGTATGTGGATTATCACGGTCTACGCGACGTGTTTGTGATTCGTTATGCGTTGGGTGAGCAGGAAGAACTACGCATGCACCACGATGTTGCGCAAGTGAGTGCCAGCATCAAATTGAACAACGACTACGAGGGAGCAGAACTCGAATTTCCTCGTCAAGATTTCACGAATGCTGATGTGCCAGTTGGCGATCTTCTTGTGTGGCCAAGTTTGGTGACTCATCCCCATGCCAGCAGGCCACTGAAGAGTGGTGTGAAGTACAGCCTCACCATCTGGTGCGAACTTCCCATGGCGTTGGACGGCGCACGTTCGTACTAAAGAAAATGAGGCAACACGTACGTGCTGCCCCATTTCTACTCAGAGGTGTAACCAGGTTTCCCTGTCTGACTTCGTCACAATGAAGTGTACGCCGAACGACGAGTGAAGGAACTGAAACAGGGTCGGCAACTTAGTGCCGACCCTGACTACTCAGTTGTCCCCACGTAGTCATCGCGGGTGAGAGTTGGCACGAGCACCGAACTTCTCTTTTCGTTTTACGAGAGCCACAAGCCGGAATCGAACCGGCACCTCCAGGTTGACGAAGCTGGAATGCTGCCGTTACACCATCGTGGCCTCGCAAGGAATGTGTGCACAAAACTCTGTGGCGGGAAATAAAAATGTGGCGATGCTTTCACATCGCCACATTCACCTGAAGGTAATTCGGGAATAACCCGCCAGCCTCGTCACATAAAAGTGTACGCCGACACTCCACGCGCAGAAACAACTAAGACATGCGTTTCTTTACGCGAATTGCTTTTTCGGCGGCATTGCGACACTGGCCTGTTTCAAGGTCGAACTTCCATCCGTGAAGCGTGCACACCAAATTGTCACCGTCAATCTCGCCGAACACAGATAAGTCTGCATTGCGATGTGGACAGCGACGTTGCACCACATAATCACCAATTGTGATATCTGATTCATCAGATGGAATGCCCTGCAACTTTTGTTTCGCCTCAGACTCTGTGCGCGTCATGCGCTCTACAGACAACGATTTCAAGAAGTTGTATAGATATTCGTTATAGGAACCTTCACGCCATGCTGTGAAACGACATGACAAGAACAACGAGTTAGACCAATCAACAGCTCGTTGTGCCACCACACGCTCTAACAAATCGCGTGGCACATCGAATGAGTATGAGAAGGGTTGACCTGCGTGTTCCTCAACCAGTCCATCAAAGAAATTGATGAATACAGACAATTCGCCAGCTCGGATTAGTGCATTGCCGCCGATGCCTTGTCGAACTGACACACCAAGAGCCATCAACGGTTCCCACCACAATTTCAACGTTGCGATGATGTCGGTGTCGGGGGAGGCCCACGACGCTTTCTCGTTTGCTAACCACTCAGCCCAATCAGCCTGATACCGGCGTAAGTAGTCCGCTTTGTTAGCAAAAATTGACGCCAACTCTTCACCAGAGCACGGTTGCTCCACAGTGACTCCACCACCAATCACAGTGAATGAGGTTCCAGGAATGGTGGTGGCGGCATTCAAACGACCAATGTCAGACATTCTCTTTTGGAATTCCATTTGATCGGGAAAGATGCTCACTTCATTCCCGGTGACCATGTTTAAGCCGAACAATTCTTCGTCTAAGAAGCACGGTGGACCAGCGGAGGGAACAACGGTTGTTGCATTCAACGCCTCTACATACCGGAGAGCGCGTGCAAACTGACTCTCCACTTTGTCTACGCACAACTTCTTCTTTTCCTCAACTGGCATGTCGTACACCATGGGATACCAAATGGCACCCGAGAATTGGAGCCAATGAAGATCAACGGGACCGTGCTTCAACAATTCACCGAGGTCATTGGTGCGACAATCGTTCTGGTTAACAAGTCGCGCTTCACCATCGCTAACAACAAGCGCACTGTCACCACCAGGACCATCTGTAATAGATGACTCCACATGGATGGCAATTTTTACGCCAGGTGCAATTTCGCGTTCGTTGGCATTGACAGTTCGCTCAAACTTGCGGAACCCCAAAGAATTGAATGTGCGTTCAAGTTCGCGTGTGGGAAAGTCAGGCAGTAACACCGTGGTGTTTTTGTTCATTCGTTCTGCAAGAAACGATGCGTCGAAGTGGTCGCCATGTAAATGCGACACATACAAGAAGTCCGGATTGCATACGTCGTGCATGATGTCGTCGGGCAATTGATCGTTTCGCGGAAAAACAAACCACGACCCAAAGAAGGCCGGCACGAACCATGGGTCGCACACGATGGTGATTCCACGCGTGCGAATAAGAATTCCCGCGTGGCCAAGTGAAATGGCCTGCATGCGAATTACTGCGGTTGATCTGTGGACTGAACACCGCCGGTAGCGACGTGCTCTGTCCACTTGGTGCCATTCCAATAACGCAGCTCGTATCGCTTCGATGGATCTGGATACCAGTTAGCGGGAACTGTTGGAGTGGATGCGGCTGGTTGAGCTGGCGCTGTGGTGATGGTAGATGGCTTTGCGTCACCCAATGGGCCTGCAGCAATTGTGGGCGACGCAGTGTCTTGCTTCATACCGGGGTGCGGTGCAACGGGAACATTTCCTGAATGACGAATGAACGCATGGAACCAGGCAGCACCGTCGTACGTAATTTGAACAACTTCCCAGCCTTCATTTGAACGGCGAGTAAGTTCTGCCGCCAATTCATGTGGATTGCGGACCGATTCTGAAACAACGTCGTACGTGAACATGGGGAAATCCTAGTGCCCTTCTCCGTCATGCTCACCCGCAGGGTCTTCTGTTCGCACAAGGCCATCAACATCAATACCGTCAACGCCACCGTCATAGACCAAGCGACCATCGCGTAGGGCAATGATGCGCCGCACAGTGTGAACGAACGACAATTCGTGAGTAGCCACCACCACAGTGGCACCATCGTCTGACGCTCCGCTTAACAATTCAAGAAGTGCTTCTTTTCCTGCGGAGTCAAGACCAACAAACGGTTCATCTACCAACAACAATTCAAACGGCCGAATGAAGCCCAGTGCAATTGCCGATTTTTGTTTGAGCCCGCGCGAGAAACGATTCGGCATATCGTCGGCACGGTCGTAAATACCAAGATGTCCAAGCAGGTCTGCAGCAGTTTGTTCCCAGTCATCGACGCCGTGCAGGCGCGCCACATATTCCATGTGTTCCCACAATGTGAGGTCGTCGTAGAACGTGGGTTGGTCGGCAATGTAACTCAACGATGCACGTGCAGGAAGTGAACCGCCTGGATTTCCACAGATGCCTACTGTGCCCGCTGTTGCATCTAGTAGTCCTGCTGCAATTCGCATCATGGTTGTTTTGCCTGATCCATTGTGGCCAATTAACGCCACTCGCTCTCCGCGTTCAATAGTGATGGAGATGGGGTCTAATGCAGCCGCTTCGCCATACGACTTTGACACGTCTTCAATCAACAACGCAGATGTTGGAGCAGGTGTATAGATGTTCTGTCGAGTGCGCGCCATGTTAGGAACCTTCTGAAATCTTTAGTGGAGGTGTTGCGGTCTTTGCATTTCGAAACCATGCATGTATGTGATCTCGTTGACGAACCCAGCCGGCAACAAGCGCTAGCACAATGACTACTGCACCACTTGTGCGAAATGCGGTACCCGCAATATCTGTGTTGTTGTCACTGGCGTATCGAACGGCAAGCACGGGTGCACTACACACAATCGAAACAACGGGCGGCCAAATTGCTCTAATGACAGTTCCCATGCCACTAACTTCGGCAGGAAGAGCAAGGCTTTCAGTTGCGCCACCAACTGGGTCTGGCGCACCTTTCACTGCGTTAATGGCAGCACCGGCTACACCACCAAGTGCGGCAGGTACTCCGAGAAGTAATCCATAAGCGATAGTGCTGTTCTGTGGTTCCAGCACAAATGCAACTGCAACTCCAACAACAACGAATGGAAGAACAGTAAGCGACGGAACAATGAGATGTTTTGTCATTAACAAGCCCCGCTCAATTGGAAGCGCATCAGTTCGGTCTGGCTGGTCTACTTCTTGCGAGAGTGGTTCAACAACATCTAGACCGAGAACAAACAAACACAAACCACCAAGAACGATTGCTGGTGTTGTTCCATGCCAGGCAATAACTAACGAAGCTCCTGCGGCTGCAGATAACAAGGTCATTCGTAGAAGACGACGAATAGGGAAGTGCATGATGCTTCGCAAGCCTCGTGCCACAACAACATCTCGTCGAAGAACTGATGGAATTTTCCACCAGGGCTTTACTCGCATGTATTCCTGACTGAGTTGACGCCGTAACAAGACAACTGTGCGGATGTCTTGCAAGGTGACAGCGAACTTCATTTGTGACACAAGAGAACTGCGTCGTGCAAGAGCTTCTAGCGATAATCGATGAGTCAGCGACAACGCGAAGATTGTTAATGCAGTAACAACTGCTATTCCAACGAGATCAAGTGGTTGCCAGTGATGCCACCACATTGCAATGCTTCCCACAAAGTCAAATGGTCCTGAGATGTTGGTGGACGATGCAGTCACTGCAAGTTGCCACGCGAGCAGTAGTGATCCCACTGCAGTCGCAGACCAACGTGGAACATGTAGTCCGTGCGATAACAGTGCGCTCACAACAAAGAGTGCACCAACAATTGATCCGGCAATTGCGCCCCACATGGCAAACGTTGGTAAGCCAGCCGATGCGCTGGGAACTCGCCGTCCAAGTAACTGGTTGGCGACACCTCCCGCAATGGCCCCAGCGAACATGAATGTGCGAAGACGTTGAACAGCGGGATGCCGTAGGACTCCGCCACGATCAATCGGCGCCATGAGAACATGACGAACTTCGGCCTCTTCCACTGCAAGTGGGCCGCCATTCGCACCACTACGCAGACCTAGGAATACGGCTAGTGCGACGATGCACCCCAATACATGCGGAGTGTGAATGTATAAATCGCGCAATTGTGAACCAGACAGGGGCTTGTCTGTAACGATGTCCGAGAGATACAAAATGGCGCCGCCACCCAAGAGCGCAGCTAGGTACACCCGGTACAGGGCTTCGAACCATTCCATGTCGGCTACTCGATGTCGGCGCCGCTCTGCACGCATGTCATGCAGTGCGCCGATGCCTAAGGTTGCCGAATTCACCTAATAATCCTGCCACTGCCACCGTGAAATGGGGCAGATGGCGTAAGAATGGTGCCCATGAATTCTGACGCCGTCCAGACGTTCAGCGCCTTGCTTGCATTGGTGGCGCTTGCTGGCGGTCTCATCACGTTTCTTTCCCTGACTGTTCGTGCCCCATGGGCCAGCACATGGCTTGCCACTGTTCGCGAGCACGGCGTATGGGCAATGTGTGCCATTACGTCAACCGCCATGATTGGAAGCTTGTACTTCAGCGAGGTTGTTGGATACGCGCCTTGTAAGTACTGCTGGTATCAGCGAATCGCCATGTACTCCATTGCCGTCATCACATTGGTGGCCGCAGTGAAGAAAGACAATGGAATTGCTCGTTACACAATTGCCCTTGCACCGCTTGGTCTCGCGGTCTCGGTGTACCACTACTTATTGGAGTGGGGCGTCATCAATCAGAAGAGTGCATGCAGCCTTGATGTTCCATGCACATCAATTTGGTTCCGCGAGTTTGGCTTCATCACGCTGTGCTTTATGGCCGGCTGTGCATTCATCGCAGTTATCGCATTCTCTATTGCGCTTCTTCGCGCACAACCAACCAGTTCACAGGAGGACTGACATGGCTCAAGGTAAAAAGAACTCTGGTTCTTCAACAATCAGCGCTCGCGCCATCATTATTGGCGTTGCAATTGTTATTGCACTTGCTGCAGCAATTGCTGTGTTTGCAAGTGGCGGAGACGACAGCAGTTCTCCCGACACAACCGCAGACATTGTGGACGGTGGTGTAGCACCAGCTGAATATCAAAAAGTCACAGTCGACGGTGATGCACTTGATCCACTTGGAAAAGATGCAACTGACCCCGCACGAGGAAAAGTGGGACCAAATATTTCTGGTTACACATTTAGTGGATTCCCAGTGTCGGTGAAGCCAGCAACCGATGGTGCACCAACCATGCTGGTGTTCCTTGCGCACTGGTGTCCACATTGCAACGCTGAAATGCCGCGTCTCATTAACTGGTACGAAGACGGGCTTGTTCCAGACGATCTTCGTGTCATTGGAATTGCCACAGCATCACGTAAGGACCAAGCAAATTGGCCGCCATCAGAATGGATGCAGTCGTTCGAATGGCCATTCGAGGTCATGGCTGACACTGAAACCAATCAGGCCGGCGTTGCATACGGCGTCGATGGCTACCCATTCATGGTCATCCTTGACAAAGACGGCAAAGTCGTTGCACGCCATTCGGGTGAGATGGACGAATCGGAAATTCCAAAGTTCGTTAATGCGGCATTAGGTCGCTAAACCGCGTTTCTCTCTCTGCCATCTCGCAGGTATCGTTGATATCGGAACGGTGGCAGAGCGGACAAATGCACCCGCCTTGAAAGCGGGAGGGTTAATAGCCCCGGGGGTTCAAATCCCTTCCGTTCCGCCAGAGGAGTTGGCTTCGGCCAACTCCTTTTGCTTTTCCCGAAAAGAATGTCGTTAGCGCTCGTCTCGCACGAATGGGATTCCCAATGCTTTTGGTGCACCCAAGATGTTGCTGCTGCCAGGTCGGCTGAGTGCGATCAACGCGATGAGCGTTGCCAAGTAGGGAAGCATCGGCATGATGGCCGATGGGATGAATGTGATTTGTTCTGCCTGCAATGTGAATGGCAACTGCAATGTGAAGCCAAACAAAATTGCGCCGAAGATCAAGCGAATTGGTCGCCATCCGGCAAACACCACCAACGACAATGCAATCCAGCCCACACCATTTGTGGTCGCTTCAAGGTGCCATGCCGCACTCATTGCGAGCATGTGGAAAGCTCCGCCGAGTCCAACCAATGCGCCACCCAACAACGTGTAACGGATTCGAATAGATGCCACAGACAAACCTTGTGCATCAACCGTTGCTGGGTCGTCGCCAGTTGCGCGAACCTCTAGGCCTGGGCGTGTGCGGAACAAGAACCACGACGCAGCCACTGCAATCACAATCGCTGCATACGTGATGATGTCTTGCCCAAACACAATGGGACCAAGAACTGGAATGTCTGAGAGAGGGCCCATGGACAACGGTTCGATTGTGGTGCGAACTGTCTTACCTTCGGCTGGTTTACCAAGGAAGTTTGCAAGTCCAGTACCGAAAATAACCAGTGCCAGACCAGACACAATTTGATTGGCTCGCAATACAACAGTGAGTAATGCATGAATGCCTGCAAGAACTGCACCGAGGAAGATTCCAAGTACTAATCCAAACCACACACTGCCAGATGCGTCTGCAACAAGGAACGAGGTAATGGCCGACGTTAACAACATGCCTTCAATACCAAGATTCAAAACACCGGAGCGTTCGGTGAACAACGCACCAAGCGCAGCGAGAATTAACGTGGTGGCAATTGCAACGGAGTCGGCAAGAGACAGAATCCAGATGTTCGAGTTCATTGCGTAACCGCCTTCATACGTACTGCGCGAATCTTGTATCTGCGGAATGCTTCACCGCCGAGTGCGAACAACAAAATGGCGCCTTGCAGCATGATGCCAATGTGCTTTGGTGTGTCAGTAGAAATCTGTAATTTTTCGCCACCAACTCGAAGCCCCGCGAAGAGGATTCCGCTAACAACGATGCCCGCAAAATTGTTGCGCGCAAGTGCTGCGACAACAATTCCCGCGTATCCGTAACCAAGAAGTGTGATTCCTTGGTCGAGACGTGCGAATGGTCCAACAATCAATGTTGCGCCACCAAGACCAGCAAGCGCACCAGACAGCAACATGACAGACATGGTGGTGCGATTTGCACTAACACCTGCGTAGTGAGCTGCGCGTGGTGAGTCGGCAATGACTTGAATGCGGTAACCAAACTCAGTCTTCTTCACTAACCAATACAAGAAAAGCGCAAGAACAACCACCACGAAGAATGTGGGGTAGAGGCGAGTGTCACCAATAGGGGACAGTGCGGCAGAATCAGCAACGTTTCGTCCTTGAGGGAAGGCCGAGTTCTCTGCACGGAAGAAACTGTCTGGCGTGTTGATGAAGTGCTTCACCAAGTTTGAGGCCACATAAGTGAGCAACAGAGTTGTCACAATCTCGCTTGTTCCCAATCGAGAGCGCACAAGTGCAGGAACAAAAATCCACACAGCACCAGACACGGCGCCAATCAGCAAGACAAGAGGAATCATGACGAACGATGGCAAGTGAGGTCCAAGTGCAAGACCTGCCCATGCGCCACCAATCATTCCTAAGTACAGCTGACCTTCGCCACCAATGTTGTACAGGTTCATTTGGAATGAAAACGCCGCGGCGATTCCTGTGCAGATCAACACCGTCGACAGACCAAGAGTTTCGGTAATTCCTCTGTACGTGAGGAATCCGTCGTCCAACATGTTGGAGTAGGTCTCAGATGCGGAGTACCCGGTTGCTTGCAAGAAGATGGCGCCTGCAATTAATGCAGACAACACCGAAATAAATGGAACTAAAGCCGAAAGATACTTCGGTGTTTCGGCACGTTGTTCAAAGATGATGCGAAAAGGTGCACGCATTATGCGTTGTCTCCAGTGGTGAGGCCTGCCATTGCAGCTCCCACCGTTGCGATGTTTGCAGTTTCACCAGGTGTCTCGTGAGCAATTGCTCCGCGATACAACACCAAGATGCGATCTGATAGCGACATGATTTCGTCGAGGTCTTCAGAAATTAAAAGAATTGCTTGACCAGCGCTGCGTGCGTCGTCTAGCAATCGACGAACTGTTTCAATGGCTCCCACGTCTAGGCCGCGGGTTGGTGAACACACCACAAGCAATTTTGTGGCAGTGCGACCACCAGAGAGTTCTCGAGCCAACAACACTTTCTGTGCGTTGCCACCAGACAGTTTGCGTGCCAGGTGATCTGGTCCGTTTGCTTTGATTTCAAACTGATCAATGAGACGACTCGCTTCAGGTCGAACTGAAGCCCGATCAACGACAACGTGACGATCACGTGTCAATAACAAGTTGTCGAGAATTGACATTGATGGAACAAGTCCCATGCCAAGGCGATCTTCAGGTACGTATGCCAGTCCAAGTTCACGTGCGTGAATTGGTCCACGATCTGTTGCAAGTGCTCCGCCAATCGACACAGAACCATGAGTTGGCGTGATGAGACCAGCAATGGTGTCGGCAAGTTCTTTCTGACCATTTCCAGCAACACCAGCAATGCCCACCATCTCGCCTTCATGAACATTGAACGAGATGTTGGATAGAACGTTGACTCCATTGACATCTAGCGACAGATCACGAATCTGAAGAACTTCATGCCCAATGGGGTGTGATGCGCGCTGTGTTCCAAGATTGATATCGCGACCCACCATGAGGCGTGCAAGTTCTTTGGTGTCAGTTGCGCCGCGGCCAGAAACATGACCAGTGACTTTGCCGCCGCGAAGAACTGTGACACGGTCTGAAATCTCTACTACTTCACCAAGTTTGTGACTGATGAAAACGATTGACTTTCCGGCCGCAGTCATTGCATGAACGTTCTCAAACAATTTTTCAACTTCAGCGGGAACAAGAACAGCTGTGGGCTCGTCAAGCAGCAACACTTCTGCTCCCTGATACAGCGCCTTCACAATTTCAACGCGCTGGCGCTGACCAACAGATAAATCACCAACCGTTGCGGTGGGATCAATTGGTAAGCCGTATGACTCTGCAACTTCGGAGACGCGCTCGCTAATAGAGCGGCGATCGAGAACGAAGGAGAGATTGCGACTTCCGAGAATGACGTTTTCTGCAACGGTGAATCGATCGACAAGTCGGAAATGTTGATGAACCATTGCAATGCCGTGCTGCAAACCTGCGCGCGGCGACGACAGAACTACTCGTTGACCATTACGTGCGATGTAGCCATTGTCTGGTTGATACAGGCCGCACAACATTGCAGCCAAAGTGCTTTTGCCGGCGCCGTTCTCTCCGAGAAGAGTGTGAACTTCGCCAGGCTTGATATCGAAATCAACGGAATCGTTGGCGAGAACGCCAGGGAACCGTTTTGAAACTGAGTGTGCTGAGAGTGCGCTAGGGGCCGCACCACCTGAGTGGTACGGCCCCGACGCGACCTCTTGTGAGGTGTTCGACATGTGGTGAAAATCAGCCCTTGTCGGAACCGACGACACCTTCAACGAAGAACGTCATTTCGCCAAGCAGGAATCCGAGTTCTGCCTTCTCGCCATCGGCGAGCCATGCGGAACCATCTTGCTTGTTGATTGGACCAGTGAATGGTGCGAACTCACCTGCGACGGTGGCTGCCTTCTTCTCTTCGATGAGTGATTGTGTTTCTGCATCTACTGATTCACCGAACGATGCGAGGGTCACCATGCCGTCTTGCATGTTGCCGTAGTACTCGTCGGTTGGGCATGTGCCGTCAGCAACTGATTGTGCAGTCTTGGTGTAGAACGGACCCCAGTTCCATGTTGGAGCGGTGAGCCATGCACCAGGTGCAGCTTCCTTCACATCGGAGTTGTAACCAACCCACTTTGCACCCTTTGCGTCGGCTGCGAGGCCTGGCTCTGTGGTGTCTTGATGTTGCGCCATGACGTCAACACCAGCATCAAGCAATGACTCTGCAGCTTGACGTTCGATTGTTGGATCGAACCATGTCTTGGTCCATGTGACCTGAACAGTTGCATCTGGGTTCACTGAACGTGCACCAAGTGTGAATGCGTTGATTCCGCGAAGAACTTCTGGAATTGGGAATGCAGCAACATAACCAATCTTGTTGTTCTTTGTTGCCTTACCTGCAGCGATACCGGAGAGGTAACGAGCTTCTTCAGCTGCACCGAAGTATGTGCCGAGGTTTGTTGGCAATGCATCGAAGTCAGCAAATTCGCCGCCGCCTGCTGTTGTCAAAAGGAACTTTGCGCCGGTTGCCCATTGGAAGCAAACGTCTGGGTACTTCGCAGCAACTTTTGCCATGGGCGCGCCATAACCAAATGATGTTGCGAAAATAAGGTCGTAACCCTCTGCAGCAAGTGCTTCGAAGGTTGCTTCTGACTCTGCGTTGTCAAGAATGTTTTCTACACGCTTAACTTCAACGCCGAGTTCTTGCTCGAGTTGCAAAATGCCCTGCTCGTGCTGGTATGTCCAGCCTTTGTCGTCAGGAACGCCAAGGTATACAACTGCAACCTTGACGTCTGCACCTTCTGCTGGTGCACTCGTGGTATCGGATGCCGAATCACTTCCGCCGCACGCTGCAACAAGCAACGAAGCGGCAGCAGCCGTAGCGGCAAGCTTCCAGAATTTCTTCATGTGGTTGATCTCCCTGATCTACGGCACCACTGACGGCACCGAACGTTGAAAACCTTAGTCGCCATAATTTCGCCCTAAATCATGCGAGACGACTCGTTAACAAAGCCTTCACATGTTGGGGAAAACTCCCCACAGTCGCGCTTTCGCCCCTCGGGGGTACACTTCACATCTCCCAGGAGAGGTGCCAGAGTGGCCGAATGGGGCGCCCTGCTAAGGCGTTGTCCGTCTTAAAGCGGACCGTGGGTTCAAATCCCACCCTCTCCGCCATTTTCGGTTGTTTTTTCCGTTGTTCATCAAGGGTTTCAGCCGGGCCGACCCCAGTGCGGCAACTGTGGATGGCAGGCTTGCCCCACGCAATCGTCGCTCCCCACATTGTTATGAAGTGTCTCCGCCCATTCCTCCTTGCCAGCGCAATGGCTATTGGCTCCGTTGTGTCTGTTGCTGTGTCGCCAGTTGCCGCCGCATGTGAACGTCCGTATGTGGCAGTGGCCAATGATTCATGGAGTCGAATTGCCACAAAAACCGGTGTCACGGTGAAGGCACTGTTGCAATCGAATTCTGCGTCTACGAGCACAATGATTCTTGTTGGTCAAACTGTGTGCTTGCCGAAGGGCACAACATGGAATCAACCGTCTACTCAAGCGAGTGGACTTCGAAACTTAGGAACACCATCAACGCGTTACACACGTGCGCAGGCTGCGGCAGTAATTAGAGAGGTGTTTCCCGAACGACTACATGAACGTGCACTCGCAATTGCACAACGCGAAAGCAAGTTGAATGCGTTGTCATACACATGGTGTTGTGTGGGACTGTTTCAGATCAATTGGTGGGCGCACAAGTCGTGGTTGAAAAACATTGGCATTACAAAAGCTGCTCAGTTGCGAGATGCGCGCGTGAATGCGAAAGCTGCACTCGAGATGTACAAGAGAAATAGTGGCTGGGGCCCCTGGGAGTAGTCAGGCCGCTGTCGAACTGTGGTGGGCCGAACCGACGCCCGATTCGGTGGTGCCTTGACCCCCAAAGGCGAACCCCAGAACAAGGGCAACAACGAGGATGATGGCGATAATTGCGTTGCGGTTCTTCATCTACTGGACTGTATTCGCTGTCTCAGGTGGTGGAAGAGGACTATGGGGCTGGATACACTCATTAGTCCAATAAATATGCGCTCGTAGCTTAATGGATAGAGCATCTGACTACGGATCAGAAGGTTGGGAGTTCAAGTCTCTCCGAGCGCGCCACTTGCACTTCTTGTTTCACGGCTCAAACGTGTAAATCTCTGCGGTCCATGCATTTATTCCAGATGGTGTTCCACTATTTCCGTCATCGCCAACGATGAGAATTGTTCCATCGTTCAGTCGAACAGCTGGAGCGTCAACACGTGGTGTAGTGAGTTCTCCATATCCAGAAGTAAATGTGTTGGTTGCGGGGTCAAACATGACGACGGATTTTGTTTGATAGGTGCCAGTCCCACTTGGGATTCGTGCGGTCCATCCGCCGAAGATCATCAGCGTTCCATCGCTGAATGAAACGGAGTTATGACTTGACCGGCTTATTGACATTGATGGCGGGTTGCTCATGAACTGCATCGTGATTGGGTTGAAGATGTCTACAGAAGATTGCATCTCGTTGTTCACGTTTCGACCACCTGTAAACATGATTCGTCCATCAGAAAGCACAGATGTAGTAACGAATTGGTCGCGTCGTGCCGTGAGCCCACTTTCAAGAAGAGTTGATGTTCCAGATAAGTCTCCGGATTGGCGCAAGTATGTGTTGTACCCTCGTGAGGTTCCCACCGGAGTGAATACTTCTGCAGATGTAGGTGAGACATTGCCTCCGACAAGAAGAATTCTTCCATCAGACAGGGGAGTTATTGCACCGTTGGTTCGCGGATACAACGTGGAAGCTGACTGAACGACGTGGCCGGTCATCGGATCGAGAATTGCACTACCTGTGCTGCCTGAGAGAATGAAGATTCGTCCATCCGACATTTGTACAGCATGAGTGACGTGGGGCATCCACTCTTGATTACTGAATCCATTGTGGAAGGTGTTCAACACAGTGAATGAATTGTCTGTTGGGTCGAAAATTTCTGGCTGAATGCTGTACACGGTGGTACTCGGCGGATACTTCTGCTGTACTCCTCCAAGAATGAGCACCCGGCCATCTGACATGTTGAAGAGGAATGGGTTCTTGCGGGCAAGAGCCATGTCGTTTATCCGTGTAAATGCTTTGGTTGCTGGGTCAAATATTTCAATACATTTTGAGAGTGCGTATTGGCTACCGGTTACCAATACTTTCCCATTCGGCATCTTTAAAATTGCGGGCTTGTAGTGAGGGCAGTTCATTGACCCTGTGGTTGTTTGAGACCAACCATCTGCAACGACTAATTCAACTGACTTAGTGGCAACGGTATTCACCACATTTGTAACAGTGAGTGTGTACGTAGTTGTTGCTGCCGGAGTGAGTGTTATTGGAGTCCCACTAGTGACCGAAATATTTCCAGGCGTAATGACCCCTGTGCCTCCGGAGAAATAGGGTGTCAACGTGGTGCTTCGTCCGCGCCCAACTGACGTTCGGGCAAGAACTAATTCATTGATTGCGGGGTCGTCGTACTGAGTGACCACAATGTCTGCACTAGAGATGTACGAGTAGGTTCCACCCAGTTCGCTTGTCACTAGGACTTTGTACGTACCTCCGATAGTTGGAGAGTAGAGAAAATCTGTTGCACCAGAAATAGATGTGTTATCTCTAAACCACTGATACGAGATAGTT
The DNA here is from genome assembly GCA_964599815.1 of uncultured Bifidobacterium sp. Lineage (GTDB taxonomy): Bacteria > Actinomycetota > Acidimicrobiia > Acidimicrobiales > Ilumatobacteraceae > UBA2093. Next base: position 15,770 of record CAZRHK010000013.1, read on the forward strand.
GATCCGTTTAAACCGTAAGCCGAAATATAGAGATCAATGCTTTGTCCCGTGTGTAAATACCACTGAGTTGGAATTGATCTAGCAAATATTGTGTTTTGGATAATGCGCACAAAATTTGAGCGAATAGTGTTAGCGATTCCGTTAACAGTGCTTGTGACATCGACAAAGTACGAATCTCCACACCCACCGTTGGCGACAAAAATCTGACTATAAGTTTCACCAGCAATAGGATTTCCGTTTCCGCAATACCATTGATACGTCGGGGTACTTGAACCGCTAGCTGAAACGGAAAGCCTCGCAACACCGATGTTTCCCCACATTGTCGTCACCACTTGATCTGTTGGTTGCGACGAAATGGAGACGTCGTTGACCACCACTACTGCGGCTGGACTTGTCATCGTTTTGGTGACTCCATTCAATGTTCCAATAGCTTGAACGACATATTCACCAGGAGTTGAGACCAATAGTTCGCTGTCAACCGCGGATCCAATCAAAATTGAGTCTTTGTACCATTTAAAAGACACCGTTGTTTGGCCGTATCCAAAGGCTCGAGACACTAAAACTGTGCTGCCGTCTGTCTCAATTGCGGTGGAGGTTGGAGTTCGATACAACGACAATCGATTGACATTAACTGTGACGCTGGCGAATTGGTTGTCGCCATATTGTGCTCCAGCCACGTGCAATTGATATGTGGTGGTCACTGTTGGAGTCACGGTGATGCTGCTACCAGTGGTCACTGCACCAATTGAATTATTAATAGCGCCAACACCATCGGAAAAGACTGCTGTCAATGTGGTGCTGTCTCCGTAGTTGATGGTGGTTGAGGCCGCGCTAAACGAACTAATGCTTGCTGTGGGTGTGGGAGCAACGGTCGTGGTCGTGGTCGTGGTCGTGGTCGTTGTACTGCTTGTTGTTGTGGTGGTACCAGTTGGAACTGTTGTTGTCGTAGTTGTTGTTGTTGTACTGCTTGTTGTTGTAGTGGTACCAGTTGGAACTGTTGTTGTACTGCTAGTGGTCGTTGACGTGCTGGTGGTAGTGCTTGGGTCTGTGGTGCCAGGTGGAATATTGACCACTCCTGCTGACACCGTTGTCGTCGTACCCCATGAAACAATGATCCACTTTTGTGCGGTCGTTCCCTTTACACATTTTTTAGTGGTTCGAATAACGGATCGTGTCTTCGAGTTACTACAGATAGCGAGAGTGCCAGTGGAGGATGGAATTGATACACGTCTGGTGCCCGATTGGCAGCGTGCAGTCTTCGCGACGAAGAGTTGTTTAGTTGTGAGTTTTTCGCAAATGAAAATATTTGTGGGGGTACTAGCTGGAACGTATTTTTTTGACCCGGTAGCACATCGGTTCTTGATGGCGGCGGTGACAACGCCCAACTTGCTATTGACGCACACCGAGACAGTTGAACTTCCTTCCGCACGCTCATCGTGGGAGAGGAAAAGAAACACAAGAGTCAGAGCAAAGGCGGCTCCAAGTATTCGTCGGGACATGACTCCTGATACGGCATTGTTGACTGCCTGTTGCACAGGGAGAATCTAGAATTAATTAGACAAAAATACAACTATTAATAAATTTTCGTCTAACTAATCTGTTGCTGGGGATAACAGATGGCGTAAGGCTTCCAGGGTCACGTCAATCCATGCGGCGTCGGCCTCGGGGTCATTCAACAGATCAACCACGAGCCGGCCAGAAAAAAGACTGCTGATGAAATGGGCGATTCCCGCAGCCGGTAGCCGAGGATGAATAACTCCTCGCTCGGCCGTTAATCGGATGGTTTCAGCAACGTGCGCGTCACCTTCTGTCTCGCGTTGTGACATAACTTGCGCAAGGGTGGGAATCGCTTGAGCATTAACGGTTGTTACGTTTCGGCGCCGTCGTGTCTCTCTTGCCTCTTCGGTCGACGTGGATTCAAGAAGAATTCGAACTCCGTACAAAATTTCGTCTACGTGCGACGCACCGTTAGCAAACTCTCGCAAGATTTTGTTTGCGTTGTCTAAGTCTTCAAGAAGATGCTTGGTTTCAACTGCCGCAATCGTTCCCTCGCGATTGATGAAGTGGTGATACACCGAGCCACGGGAAACACCAGACAATTCGATAACACGTGACAGGTTGAAACCTGACACTCCATATTCAGCCAACTCTTGTTCGGCAAATTCAACGATCCTCTCCATAGTCTCGCGACCATCAATTCGCTTTCGAGGGCTATGGCTCATAGAGGCAAAGCATAAACATGCAAACTGATTGAATTCCGAGTTCAACCTCGTATTGAGGCTCATAAAGACTCCGGAGCTGTACCTGATTAGTTAATGAGATCACCAAAATACGACAGCTATTCACGTCTCGAGACCTCTAAACACAATAATTACGGTGTTACACACCAACCCTCAACCTAATGTTGAGACAACTTGAGGGTTTGTTCAAGCTGTTTTCTGAGCACGTAGCGCTGTCGGGCGACTGCCCGATGAATGATTGTCAACAGGTACGGCCACACTCGGCGTTCTGCTGCGGAAACCTTTATTTCAATGGGGTTGTAGCCTAGACAAAGGGTTTACCGCACCCCAACAAGCCACCACCATCTCAACTTTTTTGTATCGACCATGATCTCTCTACAACGTCGCAAAAATGCACTCGTTGGCGTAGTGATTCGTGTTGTGTCTCTGGTGGCAGTTGTGTCATTCGCAATGACAACCGTGGTGTTTGCAGAAGGTGCGCAAAGCGAACCAATTGTGCGAAGCCAAGCGGGCAATGCGGCATGCGTTCCGAAGAGAACAGTGCAAGGCGCGCACGTTGTTGTTGCGTTCACCACAACCGGTGCATGCGATTGGTCTGTTCCAGCTGGTGTCACAACAATTGATTACGCAGTTGTTGCTGGTGGCGGTGGTGGTGCATCACGCGCTGGTGGCGGTGGTGGCGCTGGCGGTTTTCTTTCTGCAACTAATCGAAGCGTGAGCGGTATCTCAACGTTGACAATTTCAGTTGGTGCTGGTGGTGCTGGTGGTGCTGTTGGACAACGTGCAGGTCTAGATGGTTCTGCAAGCACCGTGACTGCCACTGGGTTTACAACAATCTCTGCAACTGGCGGTGGTGGTGGCGGTAATGCGTTGTATGCAGGACGAACTGGCGGCTCCGGTGGTGGTGCTGGTGGATATTCAACTGTTGGTTCTTCTAACACTGTTGGAACGGGTACTGCCGGCCAGGGTTCAACTGGCGGAGCAGGTCGAAGCGCTAACTGCGCAGGTTCAACAACAAAATGGTGTGCCGGCGGTGGCGGTGGTGCAAATGCCGCCGGTGGTGCCGCTGCGTTGAATGGCGCTGCAGGATCTGGCGGCGCTGGAAAATCTGTTGCGTGGTTAACATCCACAACAGCAACTGCATTGAGTGTTGGTCATCAGTCGGGCGGTTCCGTATTTTTTGCAGGAGGCGGTGGCGGCGGTGCTGACCACGGTGGTATTGCCGGAGCGGGCGGAGTTGGCGGCGGTGGAGCAGGAAGCGTCTCCGATAACGCATCTGGTTTTGATGCTCGACCAAACACGGGCGGCGGTGGTGGCGGAAGTGGTTACAACGGCAACACCACACCTGGTGATGCAGGAGGCGGTGACGGTGCCACAGGTGTTGTTGTTATTCGGTATTCACTAGCGCCAACGACGTGCACAGGGACAACTTCTTATTCAGAGAACAGTTACATCGTTGTTGCATTTACTGCGGTGCAAATCAACTGCACGTGGACAGTTCCTGCAGGTGTGTCATCTATTGATTACCTCGTGGTTGGTGGCGGCGGCGGCGGTGGATATCGCCACGGTGGTGCTGGTGGTGCTGGTGGTCTATTGACCGCAACAAATGCTTCGGTGACAGCTGGCTCCGCGTTAACAATCACAGTTGGCGGTGGCGGCACAGGTGGTTCTGCGACAGATAACAGTGCCATGACAAGCGGCGGTAACTCTGTGGTGAGTCAACTTGGCCAGACCATTGCGCAAGCAATCGGTGGTGGTGCCCAGAACGCAACAGGTGGATCTGGTGGTGGTGCTGCCGCAGATGCAACATTGCAGACTCCTGGTAACGGAACCGCAGGGCAAGGAAACGCTGGTGGTTACGGAGCCAATGACAACGCATGCACGGGTGGTTTAACAAAGTGGTGTGGCGGTGGCGGTGGCGGTGCAGGTGCCGTTGGGCAAAACGCAGACGCCGGTAATAACAACAAAGCTGGCAACGGTGGAGTTGGACTAACAACATCTTTATTCTCGGTGACAGCCGCGCAATTTATGGGCGTTGGTCATGTGTCTGGTGGTGCCGTGTATTTCGCAGGTGGTGGCGGTGGTGGAGTCGACTCTGGTGGAGTGGCTGGCACTGGAGGTCTCGGTGGCGGCGCTAATGGTTCCGCAAATCAAGCAGTTGCGCCAACTGCAGCACAGGCAACAACTGGCGGCGGTGGCGGCGGCGGTTCATATAGTTCTGCTGGCAACTCAGGTGGAGGCAACGGTGGGTCTGGCGTTGTTGTCATTCGCTACACACCAAGTGCAACTGGCAGTGTTGTTGACTCGTACGCCAACCTTGATGGCGTTAGTCAGCATTTCTATGTTGCAGAGGGATCAGCATTTGACTCACGTGCTGTGTACTCAGCAGAGATTTGGGCGTATCCAACTACAACAACGTGTGCCTCAATGTGTCCGCTTGTTTCACATGATGGCGATTACACATTTGGAATTGCGAACAACAAAATCACTGCGTTCATCTATCACTCAGGTACGGGGAACTACAACACGTGGAATACAAAGATCACCATTCGCGCGAACGAATGGCAACACATTTCGTTGGTACGCGACGGTGCAGCTGCCCGCTTTTATGTAAACGGCCAACTCCGGGAGTCCTACACATTGGGTGGGGCAACTAGGTCAACATATAACGACACATACCCATTGTGGTTGGGCAAGCATTACACCAATATGTTCACCGGCCGTCTGGACCACTTCCGTTTTTGGTCAACAGCGCGCACCGAATCTGACATTGCATCTGGAATGCATCAACACACTCCCACCACAACAACTGGATTAATTGCCCAGTACGACTTCAACAATGTGACGAGTACAAGTGTGAGTAACACAGCACCATCTGCTGCTTCTGATACTGCACTGACTGCTGCTAATGGCCTCACTTATCGCGACGTGAAGTCAACGTCGTATGTAGCTGGCGACGTTGTGGTGACATTCCCACGGTCGTACCTCACATCTGCTGGTGGGTGGACCGTGCCAGATGGCGTGTCCAGCGCAAACGCAATTGTTGTTGCAGGTGGTGGCGGCGGCGGTTCATCATTTGACAACGTTGCGGCAGGTGGTGGTGGTGCGGGTGGACTCATCGACCGCTTTTCATCTAACGCAGTTCAATTCACCGCATCGACCGTAAAAATCACAGTGGGAACGGGTGGTTTTGGAGGTGGCCCCAACGGCTCTGGCGTCTCTCGTGGTGAGTGGCAGGTCAACGGAAATGACGGACAGAACTCAGTTCTCGATTCTCTGATTGCTGTTGGTGGTGGTGCAGGTGGTGCTCGACTTGCTAACGGTCGTCCTGGCGGTTCGGGCGGTGGTGCTGGTGGTCGAGTTGCGTCCAGCACTGCGGGAACTGCAACGTCGGGGCAAGGAAACACTGGCGGTAAAGCAACTGTCGATTATGCAAACGGCGGTGGTGGTGGCGGTGCCGGTACTGCAGGTGGAAACTCAAACCTCACAACGGTTGGAGCCGGTGGTGGCGGAGTGTCTCTCTCTATCACCGGAGCATCGGTGACGTATGCAGAGGGAGGTGTTGGCGGCACGAAAGGCTCAAACGTGACGACTGCAACTTCTGGAGCAGTGAACACAGGTAGTGGTGGCGCAGGCGGAAACGGCGTAGGCACTGGAACTGTTGGTGGTTACGGCGGCGACGGGGGAAGTGGAGTTGTTGTTGTTCGCTACACCGCATCATCTGCAGCATGTTCACCAACTGAAACGCGCGTCGGTGTTTATGTTGTTGTGAAGTTTGATGTTGTTGGTAACTGCAACTGGAATGTTCCTGCTGGAGTCACTGCACTTGACTATCTCGTTGTTGCAGGTGGTGGTGGCGGCGGAGCATGGCAAGACCGTACAAGTCCGTCAAATGGTGGAGGTGGCGGAGCCGGTGGCGTTCTTGATGGTTCCTCATTACCGGTGACACCGACTCAACCGTTATCTATTTCGGTCGGTGCTGGTGGTGCTGGTGGTGTCTTAACTACTGAGGGAACAACGGGTGCCAACGGATCTTCTGGCACCGATTCATCTTTAAGTGGCGCGGGACTGTCTTCAATTACTGCTGTGGGTGGTGGATACGGAGGCGGATTAAACACCACCTACGCAGGTGGGTCTGGCGGCTCTGGTGGCGGTTCACTTGGGTCCGCAACAACACTCGCTGCTGGTGGCGCCGGGACATCTGGTCCGCCACGTCAGGGTTATGACGGCGGAAGCAACAACACCAGCTGTGGAGGAGAACGCCCTGCTGGCGGCGGTGGCGGTGCTGGCGCCGTCGGTGGAACGGCCTCGTGCACGAACGATCAGTCAGGTGCAGGTGGCGCAGGTCGGGCCGTATCCATCACTGGTTCAAGTGTTGTGTACGCCGGTGGCGGTGGTGGTGGCGGAATGGGTGTCGCTAATGCAGGCGCTACTCCTGGCGCGGGCGGATCTGGTGGCGGTGGTGCCGGCGGTGGAATTATCGGAGCAAACGGCGTTGATGGACTCGGTGGTGGTGGCGGTGGTGCTGGATATTCCACCAGTGTGAGCGTCACCGTTAGTGGTGGCGATGGTGGCGATGGTGTTGTCATTGTCCGGTATGTCGATCGCATCATCACAAAAGTTGAAGGCGATAGCCAGACCGGCAATGCAAACAGTTCTGCTTCGGTGAATCCGAAAGTGCGCGTTGTAGACGCAGCAGGTAACGGAATTGATGGAGTGGCTGTCAGTTTCGCAACTGGTGCGAATAGCGGAACCATTGGCACAACATCTGCCACAACTTCTGGCGGTGGATACGCATCAACCACGTGGACATTTGGAACGGGGTCAAGCCAAACCATCGATGCAACTATGTCTGCGCTAACTGGGTCAAACACTGCGACATTCTCTGCCACGGTGACGACAACGTATTCGCTGTCGTATGACGCAAATGGCGGAAGTGGCGCACCAGTTCAAGCAAGTGTGAATGTTGGTTCAACCGCAACTGTTTCCTCAACGGTTCCCACTCGAACTGGTTACACCTTCTCATCTTGGAACACGGCAGCAAACGGTTCTGGAACGCAATATGCAGCCAGTGCAACTTTCACAATGCCTAACAATGCGGTGACGTTGTATGCACAGTGGACCATTAACTCGTTGAACATCATTTACGACGCAAACGGTGGAACTGGTGCACCAGCAACGGCTTCCTCTAACTACGGAACAACTGTCACTATTTCGTCTACTCGTCCAACGCGCACCGGCTACACCTTCTCTGGTTGGAACACCGCAGCAAACGGTTCAGGAACTTCCTATTCTTGGAATGGAACTGCATTTTCACCAGCCTCATTCACCGTTCCTAACAACGACGTGACGTTGTATGCACAGTGGACAATCAATTCATACACCGTCACCTATGACGCGAATGGTGGAAGTGGCGCACCGACATCACAATCAGCCGACTACAACACGTCAATCACGGTCTCTTCTACAACACCAACACGTTCTGGTTACACGTTCTCTGGTTGGAACACTGCGGCAAACGGTTCGGGCACTTCTGCGGCCAGCAGTTCTTCATACACAGTGACGTCGAGTGTCACGTTGTACGCACAGTGGAGCATTAACTCGTACAACGTGAGCTACGACGCAAACGGTGGTAGTGGCGCACCGTCAACGTCATCTGCCAATTACGGATCAACAGTGACCATTTCGTCCACGCGTCCAACGCGTACCGGCTACACCTTCTCTGGTTGGAACACCGCGGCAAATGGTTCAGGAACTTCATATTCCTGGAACGGATCGGTGTTTTCGCCAGCATCATTCACATTGAGCACTGCCGTCACGTTATATGCACAGTGGACAATCAATTCATACACCGTCACCTACAACGCAAACGGTGGAACTGGTGCGCCATCGTCGCAGACAACCGACTACAACACATCCATCACAGTGTCTTCTGCAACACCAACTCGTTCTGGCTACACCTTCTCTGGTTGGAACACCGCGGCGAATGGTTCAGGAAACGATTATTCAGCAAGTAGTTCATTGCTGGTGACAGCCAACGTCACGTTGTATGCGAAATGGGTAGTGAACACATACTCAATTTCATATGACGCCAATGGTGGTTCTGGCGCTCCGGTGACTGCGTCTGGAATTCAGTTTGGTGCATCCACCAATGTGTCGGCCACGGTTCCAACACGTTCTGGCTACACGTTCTCTGGTTGGAACACCGCAGCGAACGGCTCAGGAACCTCCTACGCATCAAGTGCTGCTGTCACCATGCCTGCAACCAACATTTCGTTGTATGCACAGTGGACAGCCACCATTCAAACAGTGACATACAACGCCAATGGTGGTTCTGGTGCTCCATCCACTGCGTCTGTAGCAACAGCAGCAACAGCAACGGTGTCGTCGTCGCTCCCAACAAGAACCGGCTACACCTTCCTGCGTTGGAACACTGCTGCGAATGGTTCCGGTACCGACTACTCATCTGGCGCCACATTCACAATGGGTGCATCGAATGTGACCTTGTATGCAGTGTGGTTGGCCAATACCTATTCGGTGACGTATGACGCCAACGGTGGCGCCGCACCACCTGCTTCATCAAGCGCACAAACCGACGCAACATTCACAGTGTCTGCATCGCTTCCTACTCGTGCTGGTTACACCTTGGTGTCGTGGAATACGGCACGTAACGGTGGCGGCACTCACTATCTTTCAAGTGCAACTTTCACCATGCCTGCCAACGCAGTCACGTTGTATGCGCAGTGGGCAGCTAATGCCAACAACATTGCGTATAACGCCAATGGCGGAACTGGTGCACCGGCCAACTCTGTGGCCACCACCGATTCATCAACAACATTGTCGTCTACAGTGCCAACACGTTCTGGTTACACGTTCACAGGTTGGAACACTGTGGCCAATGGTTCTGGAACTTCTTACGCATCTGGCGCAACGTTCACCATGCCAACAACGCATCTGTCATTGTTTGCACAGTGGACACCCACCAGTTACCAAGTCATCTATAACGCCAATGGCGGAACTGGTGCACCAACATCATCAAGTGGTTCCTACTTGTCGAACATCACATTGTCCTCAGTGGCACCCACATACATCGGATACACATTCTTGGGTTGGGGAACATTGGCTAATGGTGCAGGTACCAACTACGCCGCTGGTGGATCATTCCCAGTACCAGCACAAAACACCACGCTGTACGCAGTATGGGTGGCAGACACCAACGATGTGTACTACGTAATGAATGGTGGCAATGGTGGGCCATCTGCCACTGTTGCAACTACTAACCAGTCCGTTTCTTTCACAACAACAGTTCCAACACGCACGGGCTACTCCTTCACAGGTTGGAACACTGCAGCTAATGGTTCAGGCACGTCGTATTCATGGAACGGTTCAGCGTTCTCGCCAACAGGTTTCACCATGCCTGGCTCTGACATTTTCTTCTATGCGCAGTGGAGCGTGAACAGTTACTCACTGTCCTACGACGTGAATGGTGGAACTGGTTCCACGCCAACAACTCAAACAGCTACTTATCTTTCATCTGTCACTGTTGCAACACCGTCGCTCACACGCGCTGGTTGGTCATTCGTTGGTTGGAATACTGCGGCCAATGGAACTGGCACTCAATTTGCGCCAGGCGGTTCACTCACTTTCGGTGCTGCAGGTGTGACGTTGTATGCAGAATGGACACGCAACGTAAACGCCGTGATCTTCGATGCAGTCGGTGGCGCAAGTGCGCCCGCAGTTCGCTTTGGTGCAACCGGAACATCTGTGACGTTGCCAAATGAGGTACCGCTCCGTGAGGGATACACCTTCTTGAACTGGGAAGACTCAACACAGACAACTCATAACCCTGGTGCAACGCTCACCATGCCTGCATCAAGCATGACTCTGTTTGCCCGTTGGTCAATTAACTCTTATTTGTTGACCTATGACGCCAATGGTGGAACTGCATCCCTTCCAACATCACAGAGCGTCCAGTTCTCGTCAGCTGTCACTGTGTCAGCCGCATCGGTGACTCGCTCAAGCTTCACATTTGCTCGCTGGAATACCGCACAAGATGGCTCGGGTACCTCATACGACGTCAATGCATCGTTCACAATGCCGGCTCGCCCTGTCACCTTGTACGCACAGTGGACACCAGTGGTGACAACTACAACTACCACAACAACTGTGCCTGCAACGGTTGTGGTGCAGAAGCCAACAACACGCCCAAGTGTGACCACCACAACGTCAACAACTTCCACAACATCAACTACAACAACCACTGTTCCCGAGATTGACGAGCCGGTAGTTGTTGACGATGCAGATCAGCAAACCTCCAACACTTTGTGGGTGTTCGTCATGTCCGGTGCGGTTTTGTTAGGTGCAGCTCTAGTTCTTGTGCGAAAACTGAAGAGAAAACTCTAAGAGACCATCTGGGTCAACTGAAATCCCGGGAAGTCCAGGCTCAGGGATTCCCCATTCGTCAAACACAATCTTGATAGAGCCCACAACTGTGAAAGTTGCTCCGTCGAGTTGAGCTTCGATGGGGAATGTCACAGTTTTTGTTGTTCCGCGCAACGTAAGGTCTCCTGTTGCTTCAGCTGTAATAACGTCTCCTGATAGTGCATTTGACGGCAGAGCAATAGGTTGCGTCAATGTAAATGTTGCCGTGGGATAAGTCGCAACATCCATGATGCGACCGTTGAACTGAGCATCCCGCTTTGCAGCATCACTCATGAGGGTGGTCATGTCAACTGAAAATGAGGCGGTCGTGACTGAGTTATCTGCGATGGCCAAATCACCAGTGACCGATTTCGTTCGACCAACACCTTCTGTTTCTTGCCCGAACAAGATTTCCTTCACTCGGTATCCCACGACTGAATCGCTATTTGTTGCCACTGACCACGAGCCAGTCACATCACTCACTGTTGGCACGGTGGATTCAGGGGATGTGGTGTTGTCGGTTAGTTCAAGGGCGGCTGGAGCGTCATCTTTAATGAGATTGATATAGACCCACGGCCCCGCAATGAGAAGCGCACTTCCAACAACTGCAATAGCCACAACTCGTTTAAGCGTCTTATTCATTGGGTCATCGTAGGGGGAGTGGGGAGTAGTAAGAATGGTGACATGCGTCGTCCTATGCGTCTATGCGCCTACGCCTTTGCGCCCATCTTGACTTTTCTAGTTCTCCTCATCCCCACGATGGCATCTGCATCGTCTGGAGATTTAAATTGTCCCGATTTCGGTTCCCGAGAACGAGCCCAATTTGAGTTTGAAAAGCACCAAGGCGACATTTATGGGCTAGATGGTGACGGCGATGGTCGAGTCTGTGAATGGAATGGCAGCACGGGTTGGTGGAGTTGGCCGCTAGCAAGTGTCGCATTGGTGTCTGGGAGATTGATTGCCAGGAAGAAGAAGGCTGATCATCGCGTAGTACCAGGCATTGAAGGTTTATGGCATAACTATGAGTTTCACGAAGATGGTGGTGCCGACAAAGTGATTGATCGAAATGTTTTTCTTCTTGCAGCACTTGGCGTACTCGCGCTACCTATGGTGAATATTGTTCGTGATTACGTTCTTCCGCAATCGTTCACTCCGATAGCCATAAATGCACTTTGCGCAGTCACATTTGGTGTTGCGGCCTTTG
>CAZRHK010000014.1:0-27558 GCA_964599815.1 uncultured Bifidobacterium sp.
TGAACTCGGTTACGCGAGCTTCGTCTGGGGTAATGGTTGCGCACTTCACGCCAACGCCGTGCTTCAAAATTGCGTTCGCAGAATCGATGGTTACTTGGTCGTCTGTGGCGTCACGGTTTTCCATGCCGAGGTCGTAGTACTCAAGATTCACATCGAGGTACGGGAGGATGAGGCGGTCCTTGATGAACTGCCAGATGATGCGAGTCATTTCGTCGCCGTCGAGTTCAACGACCGGATTGTCAACCTTGATTTTCGCCATGAGAGTCCCTTTCGGATGGGGGCGTGTGGGGACACGACCAATGTCACTTGTATTTGACTTGTACACAATAGCGCACCTTGCGGACATGCCCCCTACCATCACTGTTGCTATGGATTTTGCATGGACCCCAGAACAGTTAGAACTGCGCCGCGAGGCTGCCGAGGTGGCCGCAGATGCAGTGAAGCGATATGGACGCCACAACGTCACTTGGATGAACGGGTACTCCAAAGAGTTCTCGCAAGAACTCGCCAAGCGTGGGTGGATTGGAATGATTTGGCCGAAGGAATTCGGCGGTGGTGGACGCCCGCCAATTGATCGTCTCATTGTTGGCGAAGAAATGATCAAGGCCGGCGCACCAATTGCTGCAAGTTGGTTTGGTGACCGTCAAATGGGACCGGCGCTCATTCAGTACGGAACAAAAGAACAACAAGAAAAGTTCCTCCCTGGAATCCTTGCTGGCGAAACCACATGGTGCATTGGAATGAGCGAGCCAAACTCTGGCAGCGACCTTGCGTCACTGAAAACGTCTGCAGTTCTTGACGGTGATGAATGGGTGTTGAACGGCCAAAAGATTTGGACCAGCTTTGGCGCAGATGCCGACTATTGCTATCTCATCTGTCGCACCAACAATGAAGGCCCACCTCACGCAGGTATCAGCGAAATCATTGTTCCCATGAACACGCCAGGAATTGAAGTGCGTCAAATTAAAGACATGACCACCAATCGCCACTTCTGCGAAGTGTTCTTCACAGATGCGCGCGTTCCAAAAGAGAATTTGGTGGGTCAACCTGGCGGCGCTTTTGGCCAAACCATGCGTCAACTCGAACACGAGCGCGGCGGCATTGACCGACTGGTGTCGAACTATGCGCAATTCCAATACGCAGTATCAAAAGCAGACACGTCGAATGTGTTGGTGCGCCAAGAGATTGCATCTCTAGAGATGGGATATCGCATCGGTCGAATTCTTGTGATTCGCGAAGTGTTGCGACAGGCCCCTGCCGGTTTCTCTGCAGCAACGAAGTGCTTCTGCACAGAACATCAACAGAAAGTCGACGACTTCGTCTATCGCCAACTTGGTGCAGAGGGAATGATGTGGGACGACTGGACAAAAGGTCTCGCTTACGGTCCCGGCTACACCATCATGGGCGGCACATCAAACGTGATGCGTAATATTCTCGGCGAAAGAGTTCTTGGCCTCGCCAAGGGTTAACTTACAAATAACGGAGGCACACCATGGCAGACCTCATTGGTCTCAGCAACCGCATTGTCGACTCAGGCATTGCTAATGAACCAGTAAATAGAACTACTGGAGAGCTCTCAGAAATCGCCGACGGTCTTGCAATGGTGGAGTCTTTCAGCCACGTTGTCACATGGAACTCTGGCGATGGCCTTGTTTGTTTCGATACCAGCCACAAGAACACGGGCCAGCAAGTTGTTGAGTCCATCCGCGGTTGGACCGATGCGCGCTTCAATGCACTTGTCTATACGCATGGTCACTCAGATCACGTTGGTGGAAGTGTTGATTTCGGAGCCGATGCTGCACAGCGTGGACACCCGGCACCACGAGTAGTTGCACACAAAAATGTGCAACGCCGATTCGATCGTTATCGCTATACCGACCAATGGAATCGCATCATCAACGCTCGGCAATTCGGCGGAGTTCGTGGCGACCTCAACGCCGTAATGAACGACTTGCAGCCGGCGCCAGGCGCCAAGCGTTTGGACACGTTTATTCCGCCAGAAACCTTGGAAGCCACAGACGTGGTTGATCGTTTTGCCACCATGACATTTGGTGACACCGCCGTCGAGTTTTACCACGGCCGCGGCGAAACCGATGACCACTTGTGGTCGTGGTTCCCAGACAAAAAGTGGGTTGCAACCGGTGACTTCGTCATTTGGAATTTTCCAAATGCAGGCAACCCGCAAAAGGTGCAGCGCTGGCCAATTGAATGGGCCGCCGCTTTGCGCGCAATTATTGCAAAGGAACCTGAACTACTTCTCCCTGCTCACGGTCTTCCCATTGCCGGTAAAGAACGTATTGCTCGCGTGCTTGACGAAATTGCATCTGCGCTTGAATACTTGGTGTCCTCCACTGTGTCCATGATGAACGACGGTGAATCGCTGAACACCATCATTCACAGTGTGAAGATTCCCGACGCAACACTTGGCAAGCCATATCTTCGACCCTTGTATGACGAACCAGAATTTGTTGTGCGCAATATCTGGCGTCAATTCGGTGGTTGGTGGGATGGTGCGCCATCACGCTTGAAGCCATCGCCCGACGAAGTACTCAGCCATGAAATTGCCACTCTTGCTGGTGGTGCAGATGTACTTATGGCACGCGCAAGAGAGTTGGCATCGTCTGGCGATTTGCGCCTGGCCTGTCACCTCGCGGACTTCGCCGGTTGGGCTGCACCAGAAGATCCAGACATTCACCGTGGACGCTCTGAGATTTATGAAACACGTCGAAAGAGCGAATCGTCACTGATGGCTAAGGGCATCTTCAAAGGTGCTTCACGTGAATCAGATGCCGTCATCAAAGCAGCGCTTGGCGAGTGACTCGACTACGAAATTGAAATAAGAATCAACGCTGCGGCAGCAAACCCTAAGCCCACTGCTTGCGAGCGATGAATTCGTTCGCGGTCAACTTTTGTTGCAAGTAGCAACGTGCTGGCCGGATAGAACGAGTTAATGGTGGCAACAATGCTCATCATGCCTTCTCGCACTGCAAGCAAGTACAAAGCGTTTGCGGCGCTATCGAAGATTCCGGATGCTGCAACAACTCGCAGGTTTGCGCGAGCTTCTGAAATCTTCTTCTTCGTAATTTTCATAACGATGAACATGTACGGAACAGACGTAACACGCATGGCAACAACTGGCCATAAGCCACTGTCGTCGCTGGTGTAGCGCAAAATTACAAACAACGAACCGAACACCGCGCCCGCGCCGAAAGCCATAACAAGCACATTGATTGGCGCACGTCTGTGGTGTGGACCCAACACATCGCTCACAAGCGCAATTGCAATGAGAGCCAGCGGAATTCCCAACAAAGCCAACACGCCTGGCCTCTCCCCCGTAGCGAGCCCAACCACAACGGGAACCGCCGTGGCGGTGACTGCGGAAATGGGCGCAACCACTGTCATGAAGCCACTTCCCATTGCTTTGTAGAACGCGAGCAATCCGGTGGAGCCAGCGATGCCACCAAGACCAGCCCAGAACCAATCTGATGCAGGAGGAGTCGGCACACCCGATGCCAAAACAAGAATCAACAACATGGCGAAGCCGAATGACTGACCAACAAACGTGACAGTCATGGCAGAGACGGAACGCGATGCACGACCACCGCAGTAATCGGCCACTCCGTAGACACCAGCAGCGCACAACGCAAGAATGATGTCCATGTATGAAAAGTTCCTTCGAGATCTCACTGCAGACATGTGCGCAGTGCAAGTGGTGGGCACGACGGGACTCGAACCCGGGACCTCTACCATGTCAAGGTAGCGCTCTAACCAACTGAGCTACGCGCCCATTTCTGGACGTTGAAAAGTCTATCGGGGCTTCAAGCGGAGACTCACGTCGTTGGCCAGAAGTCGGCCCTGCCGCGTGAGAACTAGTCGGTCGCCCTTCACTTCAACTATTCCGTCCAATTGCTCATGATTCAGAGCATCTAGTGGCACGCCATGAGACGTGCGTAATGAAAGTTCCAGGGCTTCGCGTGCTCGGGTGGGCGCATCAAGCACTTCATCTGCTGCCTCAACACTGTCGCCGTCTTCCACACACGCGATGTATCGATCTGGAGTTCTCACGTTCCACCATCTGCGACCGTCTTCATGTGAATGCGCGGCGCAACCGAACCCTCGATAATTGCCTTGCATCCAATACACCATGTTGTGTCGGCATTCGTGACCAGGAAGTGCCCAGTTGGAAATTTCGTAATTGTGGAATCCTGCTGCAGACAAAACGTCGTCAGTAATGATGTATTTGTCGGCTTGATCATCATCGTCGGGATACCGAGTTGGGTCTTCCGCAAGGGGCGTGCCCGCTTCCACCGTTAGTCCGTATGCAGACACGTGTGTGGGGGCCAACGCGACAATGGCCTCCACCGTTTGAGTCCAATCATCAACGGATTCCCCATGTGCGCCATACATGATGTCCAAGTTGATGGACGTGATGCCAGCATCGCGCACAGCTTGTACTGCTCGTGAAACGTTTGAGGGGTTATGTGTTCGACCTAATGCGCCGAGAACATGATCCACCATTGCCTGCACGCCAATACTGACGCGGTTCACTCCAGCATGTGCGTAGGTGTGCATCATCTCGAGAGTGACATCATCTGGGTTGCACTCCACCGTGATCTCTGCGCTAGATGTCACCGGAATTGCAGAGACGATTTTTGCCAGCAAGTCAGGCGCAATGCGTGTTGGCGTTCCCCCGCCGAAGAACACTGTGTCCGCAATGGGAAGCCCATTGCCAACGGCACGTTGAATGTCGACGACAACAGCGTCTACATACGCTTCCATGAGATAGTCGCGATCGGTCCACGTTGCAAAAGCGCAGTAATCACAGCGATGGCGACAAAACGGGATATGAACGTAAACCCCAAACTCAGCCATATCTGCAGTATGCCCAGTTATTGGGCTGCAGGCGGAACAAACAGCAGACCAAGTTCGCCCAATTTGTCACCCACGCTGTCCACCGGAACATCCAACATGACGGCGATGGCTCGGGTGTCGTGAGCACGCACGGTAATGACTTTCCCGTTGAAGTCTTGTCGCTGCACCTGAATCATTCGCAAAAAGCGCTCCAACATTTCAAAATGTTGGCCAGCCATTGTTGACAGTTTTGCAACATCAATGCGGAGCTTCTTGGGCGCACCATCAACAACTGTTCCTGCATCGCTGATGTGTTGTGTATCGCGAGGCAATAACTGGTCAATGCTGACCCCATAAAAACGTGCAAGTCGTTCTAGACGCGGAACCGAAATTGCGCGCTCTCCGCGCTCGTAGGCGCCAAGCACTGATGCCTTGAATTCACTATCGCTCTGCGCTTCCACATCTGACAACGACCATTGCTTCTGCTGTCGAATTCGTCGGAGACGTTCGCCGACAAGGCGCGTGAATGGTGAATCGTGCAGAAGTTCGTCGTCAGATAATGCAGCCATGGCACCACCCAGTGTGGTGCATTCAACGCCGCCAGTGTGCGACCATCTGTGACGCAGCCACGATGGCAGCGGTTTCAGCCCGCAAAATAGTGGGGCCAAGGTCAATCGTGGCAGGGGCCAACGAAAGTTCTGCCTCTGAAAAACCACCTTCTGGCCCAATCACCACAGTGGTGACGTTGTCCCAGCTAGCCGAGCCGTCTGGTTCGGCGAAGGCGACGCCAGATGTACCGACATCACCCAGCGAAACTGGCCCCACGACATCGGGGAGAAAGACTCGTCGACTCTGCATAGCTGCAGCACGGGCGATGCGTTGGTACCGATCCATGACGTGTGATGTTTTGTCCTGCGCCCACCTGACAACACTTCTTTCAACAGGCGCCAGGATTGAAATGTTGTCAACACCAATCTCCACCAATTTCTCCACCACAAGATCGGTGCGGTCGCCCTTTACCGGTGCAACAACTACCCGCAGTAGCGGTGTTGGTAAGGCTTCACTGATGATGTCGCCAAACACGTCAAGCGAACCAGATGCCCATGTACACATACGCCATTGACCTTTGCCGTCAGAGCAACTGACTTGTTCACCATCACGCAAACGAAGAACTTTTTGTAGATGATGGAGGTCATCGGGCGACAACTCCGGAGCCGACACATCTGCAACAAAGACATGCGCAGCAGATGCGCGCAACTGTGGGTTCACGAAAACGCCGACTTGATTCGTGAGAACAAGCCCTTGTCTGGTGACGCCACCTCATCGCCAGAGAGTTCTGCTAACTGACGCAATAGTTGCTCTTGTTCATCGGTGAGAGAAGTGGGAACAGTGACCGTTACTCTCACACGAAGATTCCCTCTGCCTCGTCCGTTGAGATGTGGCACTCCCCGACCGCGCGCAACAAATTCGCGGCCGTGTTGTGTACCTGCAGGAACAACGAGATCTAGTTCGCCATCTAATGCATCGAGAACGGTATGGACACCGAGTGCTGCCTGCGTGATGGACAACGGAAGATGAAACACCAAATCATCTTCATCGCGTATGAAGTCTGGGTGTTGTGCCACTGCAACATGAACGTACAAATCACCAGGCTCACCACCGCGTGGACCAGCTGCGCCACGTCCGGACAATCTCAATGTTTGACCAGAACGAATTCCTGCGGGAACATCGACGGTGTATGACTCTCGCGATGCCTTGCGGCCTTCTCCAGAGCATGATGAACACGGAGTAACGACTACTTGACCAATGCCACCACAACGACCACACGGCGCTGTTGTAACCATTTGACCAAGCATGCTTTGACGCACACGGCGTACTTGCCCAGAGCCGCCACAATCGGTGCACTGCACTGGCTGTGTTCCAGCACCCGCACCAGACCCGTTGCAGTCCGTACATGCCACGGCGGTATTCACATCGACTGTGACTTGTTGGCCAAACATGACGCCGTTCAAATCAATTCGCGCGGTGACTTCCAGATCTTGTCCGCGCGGTGGACCAGACGATTGACGTGATCCGCCAAAACCGCCGCCACCAAAGAATGCTTCAAAGATGTCGCCTAGTCCACCACCGCCGAATGGGTCACCCATTCCGCCGCCGCCAGATAATCCACTTTCACCAAAGCGGTCGTAACGGGCACGAGTGTCGGGATCGGACAACACTTCATATGCACGACTGACTTCTTTGAACTGTTCTTCAGCAGCGGGATTGTCTGGGTTGGCGTCGGGATGAAGTTCGCGAGCTTTCTTTCGATACGCCTTCTTCAACTCGTCGGGGCTTGCCGAACGAGAGACACCCAGTAATTCATAGAAGTCGCTCACGATGCACCTTCGGCAATTCTGCGACCAAGCTGTTCGCTAACAACTTCCACCGTGTTGAGCGCTTGTGGGTAGTTCATTCGAGTTGGGCCAAGTACTCCCACCGAACCGATTGTTTCACCATCGGCAACAACTGGAGCAACAATGACCGAACACGCAGACAACTGTTCAATTCCATGTTCTGCACCAATTGCTACCGATAGACCCCTGTCCAGCAGGTCTTGCAATAACGACACCACAACAAATTGTTGTTCAATGGTGGTGAGAACATCGCGCACCACGTCAACAGCATCGAAAGCGTTCGCCAGCGAAGCGGCGCCGCCAACGAACACTGGCTTGTCCTTGCGATGACGCGACAACGCATTCAACGTGGCGTAACACACAGCATCAACATGAGCATCGTTTGATGACGGAATGGAATCAATGTCACCAAGAGAATGGTCGACCAAGAATTTTCCAAGATGAGAGACGGCTAACGAGATGTGATCGTCGCTGATGTCGTCTGAAATCTGAATAGTTTCATTCTCAACACCGTGATTAGACATAACCATCACCACTGTTGCGGTTCTCGGCGTGACTCTGCTGATGTGAACGGCCCGCACGGTGGTGGCTTCTACTTCAGGACCAACAACTACCGCGGTGTGATGCGTGATATTGGCCAACAATGTTGTGGTGTGACGCAACAAGTCTTCCAATCGACCATGCGCCGCCTGAAAGAAATCGCCCACCTGCGTTGCTTGTGCATCTGCTACCAGGGACTCCGGAGTAATGGAATCCACGAAGTGGCGATACCCCTTGTCTGTGGGAATGCGGCCAGCAGAGGTGTGTGGTTGCGCAAGATAGCCATCTTGTTCCAACGCCGACATTTCGTTGCGAACTGTTGCCGACGACACCTTCACGGATGGAAGATTGGCAATGTGCGTAGAGCCAACGGGCTGACCCGATGCAACATATTCCTGGACGACGGCCCGAAGAATTGCGGTTTTGCGTTCATCCAACATTGTGTGGAGATTTTACTTTCCGCTGACCGATTTGTAACGGGCTAACGCCTCTTCACGTTCCACAGCGTGGTCGACCATGGGTGCGGGATAACCATCTGGGGCTAGCAAACCCAACGTCCACGGAGCATGAATGCTCTTGTTATCAAGGTCTGCGAGTTCTGGAATCCATTGACGAATATATGAACCCGATGGATCGAACTTTTCACTCTGCGACGTGGGGTTAAATACACGGAAATAAGGAGCTGCGTCCGTTCCGGTACCTGCGGTCCACTGCCACCCGTGATTGTTGGACGCGATATCGCCATCGACGAGATGGCCCATGAAGAACTTTGCACCCCATTGCCAAGGCAGGTGCAGGTCTTTCACAAGGAAGCTGGCAACAATCATGCGGACTCGGTTATGCATCCAACCGGTTGTCACCATTTGACGAATTCCAGCATCGACAATTGGGTAGCCCGTTTGAGCGGCACAGAACTGTTCAAAACGTTGTTGTGCAACAGGACCTGAATCGTTGACCAACGCATTCATCTTGGGCTGAAGGTTCTCCCACTTTGTCTGAGGAAGATGAAACAAAACATCGGCATAAAACTCTCGCCATGCAATTTCGCTTCTGAAGTGATCGCCACCAGCAGACGCCGGAAGTCCGCGAAGAAGTTGCCGCGGATGCACCACGCCAAAACGCAGAGCCGCCGATAACTGCGACGTGCCATCTATTCCAGGGTTATCTCTGTCGGCTTTGTAGGAATCCAATGAATTCTTCGACCAACTAGTCCATCGCTTCCATGTTGCATCTTCGCCCACGGGAAAGATTGTGGATACGGGAGGCTCAGTTGTTGGATACCCCTGACACATCGAACGAAAATCTGCCCACTTCACACTTTTCGCAGATTCATCAGTGAGTTGCACGTGGTTCATCCATCGCTTATAGAAAGGTGTGAACACTTTTAGTGGAGTTCCATCGTCCTTGAGAACAACTCCAGGATTCACCGCATATGGCGAATCTGCTTCAACAAACTCAATTCCTGCTTTCTGAAGATGAGCACGAACCTGTGAGTCCCTCGTGCGGCCGTACGGCGAAAAATCTGCAGTGACATGAACGCTGGTGGCGCCGACGGCCTGTGCGAAAGCAACCACTTCAGTGACGGGATCTGCATGTCGCAAAATGACAGACTTGTCTGCAGATAAATCCAATGACCTCAATGTGGCAAACATAAATTGTGTTCGATTTGCGCCAGCTTTCTTGAACGCGGGATCCACAACAAACAATGGAACAACCTGACCGCGCGATGCTGCAGACGCAAGTGCGCCATTGTCAGCCAATCGCATGTCGCGACGAATCCACCACACTGCAACACTCATTTAGCTCTCCTCAACAATGGCAACACAGCCAAACTCAACAGTCCGCCGTAGGCGAGCGACCATTGAATGCTGATGTTGTCCCCGATCCATCCTGTGATGGGCCCACCAATAGGCGTAGACCCCAAAAATGCAACGGACTGCAACGCCAACATTCGACTGCGCATCTCGGGCGACGTTTTTTGTTGGCTAATTCCAGTCATTGATGCAACAAGACCTGTTCCGCCGAAACCAAGCGGTAGCGACACCAGACAGGCCACCCAAAAGTTCGGAGCAAAACCAAGTGCGATGCACGAGAACGCATTAATGGCAACAAGCGTGCCGTACCACTGCACTCCGATCACTCGGAATCGCGCCGTGCTGAGCGCACCAAAGATGCTGCCAATACTCACGATGGTGAGAAGGATGGGATAACCGTTCTCCTGACCCCATTGAACGTCACTAAGTTTCGGCAACACCACGCTGTAATTGAAAGCAAAGGTGCTCACGATGGCAAATACAACGAACGAATACCGCAAGAACGGATCTCGCCACACAAATTGCATTGCCTCTCGCACAGGCTTTCCTGTGCGCGGAGCCGGCGGCGATGGAATCATCTCGGACCTACGAAGCGCCAACAATGACCACAACACCGCAACGTATGACAGCGCATTCATGGCAAACAACCATGCAGTTCCCAATGGACCAATCAACACTGCCGCCAAAGCCGGGCCGAAAATTCGCGAACCAGTCATCACCGTTGTGTTCAACGACATGGCATTAGAAATCTCGGCTGGCTCTACTAGTTCCGTTACCAAGCCGCGACGCGAGGGATTATCAATTGCGTTAGCCACACCAAGAATGAGCGACAACGAGTAGATGACTGGCAATGACACGAATCCGCCGAAGTCGGCGACGGCAAGAAGCACTGCCTGAAGAAGTAGTGCGGACTGGGTCCAAATTGTGACGGTGCGGCGATCGTGTCGGTCCGCGAAACCACCAGCCCATGCACCAAGTAACAACATGGGCAAAAACTGAAACAACGTGTTCAAACCAGCATCGGTGGCGCGTTCGTTAATGCGGTAGATGAGAATTGATGTGGCGGTGAACTGCAACCACGTGCCAATGTTCGATAGCAACAAGCCAATGAAGTAGACCCGCACGTTGCGATGCTGAAGAGAGCGAAACGGGCTAGCTTTCGCGGCCGTCTCGTTGGCAGACATCAGTCGTCCAACTTCAAGGCACTAATGAAGACGTCGCCAGGTACTTCCACCCGACCAATTGCCTTCATTTTCTTCTTGCCTTCCTTTTGCTTTTCCAGCAGTTTGCGCTTACGCGTGATGTCTCCGCCATAACACTTGGCCAACACATCTTTTCGTTTTGCCTTCACGGTCTCACGCGCAATGACCTTGCCGCCGATTGCAGCCTGAATAGGAACATCGAACATTTGACGCGGAATGAGTTCGCGCAACTTTTCACACATGCGGCGCCCGTAGTCGAATGCTTTATCGCGGTGAACAATTGTGCTGAAAGCATCTGCAGCCAAACCGTTCAACAAGATGTCCACCAACACCAAGTTGCTGGGGCGGTAACCCTCGAGTTCGTAGTCAAGGCTTGCGTATCCCTGCGTACGGCTCTTCATTTGATCGAAAAAGTCCACCACCACTTCTGCAAGCGGAATGAGATAGTGCAACTCAACGCGTTCTGGCGACAAATACTCCAACTTCACCATCTCGCCGCGACGTGATTGACACAATTCCATCAACGTTCCGGTGTAGTCCTTCGGAGTGATGATGCTGACTTTGAAGAACGGTTCCTCAATGAAGTTGATGTTCTGCGTAGGCGGTAGATCTGCGGGGTTCTCCACTACCACCACTTCGCCGTCAGTCTTGGTGACGCGATAAGCAACCGATGGCGCAGTTGCAATAAGTGCCAGATTGAATTCGCGTTCGAGGCGTTCCTTCACAATTTCCATGTGCAATAACCCAAGGAAGCCGCAGCGAAAACCAAAACCAAGCGCACCAGACGATTCCGGTTCATACGTGATGGACGCGTCGTTCAGTTTGAGTTTTTCCAAACTCTCGCGAAGGTTCTCAAAATCGTCGCCATCAATGGGATACAAACCACAGAACACCATGGCCTTCGGGTCGCGATAGCCAGGCAACGGTTCAGTTGCACCGTGCGCAACCGTGGTGACTGTTTCACCACTTCGCGCTTCAGCGACATCTTTAATGCCAGCGATGAGATATCCCACTTCGCCTGGACCAAGTTCCGGCAAAGGAGTTGTGCCAGGGCGACGTGCACCAATTTCAATTGCTTCGTGTGTGGCACGGGCTTGCATGAATTGCAACTTGCTACCAGTGCTGAGACGGCCATGCATGACGCGAACACTGGAGACAACGCCACGGTATTGATCGAACTGCGAGTCGAAGATGAGTGCCTGCAACGGAGCATCAACATCGCCAGCGGGTGCGGGGATTCGCTCGATGACTGCGTCTAACAACTCTGGAACACCTTCACCCGTTTTTGCAGAGATACGGAGAATGTCTTCAGCAGGAATACCCAAAATGTTTTCAATTTCTTGTGCGTACCGGTCTGGGTCGGCAGCGGGAAGATCGATCTTGTTGAGCACGGCCACAATCTCGAGATCGTTCTCTAGGGCGAGATAACAGTTGGCGAGCGTTTGAGCTTCAATACCTTGAGCCGCATCCACCACAAGCACTACGCCTTCACAGGCGGCCAATGAGCGGCTGACCTCGTATCCGAAGTCCACGTGGCCTGGGGTGTCAATGAGGTGAAAGGTGTGGCCTTTCCAATTGACACGCACGTTCTGCGCCTTA
Source organism: uncultured Bifidobacterium sp. (assembly GCA_964599815.1). GTDB lineage: Bacteria > Actinomycetota > Acidimicrobiia > Acidimicrobiales > Ilumatobacteraceae > UBA2093. The sequence continues at coordinate 12,403 of CAZRHK010000014.1, forward strand.
ATGGTGATGCCTCGTTCGCGCTCGAGGTCCATGGAGTCGAGGTACTGGGCCTTCATGTCGCGGGCTTCCACGGCACCAGTCATTTCCAGGATGCGGTCGGACAGGGTCGACTTGCCATGGTCAATATGGGCAATGATGGAGAAATTGCGGATTTTTGAGATGTCCATGGGCATAGATGAGCCTACCTGTGGCGGTTGGTGACGGGGGTATGCCCCGATAGCCTTGCCATTCGTGGCAAACATCAAGAGCCAAAAGAAGCGCATTCTTACCAACGCAAAAGCAGCCGACCGCAACAAGGCTGTCAAGAGCGAATTGAAGACCCGTGTACGCACAGCTATCTCTGCTGTCGGAACCCCCGATGCAGATGCCAGCGCACGCGCAGCAGTGAAGCGCATCGACAAGGCCGCCTCAAAGGGCATCATTCATCCGAATGCAGCTGCCCGTCGCAAGAGCCGCTTAATGAAGCGCCTCAACGCCGCCAAGTAATTCCGCTGTCGCGAATCACGTCATTTTTTAACGGCTGTACGAACGCGCCCGCGAACTAGTAGTCGCACCGCCCAATTTCGCAAGTCGAGCAACAAGAACTTCCATCACTAGCTCTGGCTGCCAATCTTTTCCACCACGCAGATCAACATCTGCGGTTGCGATAAGGGAGATAGCCCGAGAAACATCGGCACTCCCCAACCGTTGATATTGCTCTAACACTTTTTTGGCCGTGAACTCTTTACCGCCCAAAATGGCGGCAGCATCTGCCGCAGTGCGAACACCACGCCCATCAATCTTCATCATCTGCGCATAACGATTCGCCAGCAGCGCAAGAATCTGAAGTGGGTGCGAATCGGCCATCATGCGGTGAAGCATGACAAGCGCGGTTGACGCATCGCCTTTATCGATTGCATCGGTGAGATCCCACGGCGCAATGCTTCCAGCCTCACCAAGAAACGCTTCAATGTCTGTACGGGAAAGTTTCGCGCCTTCCCCATAGGTGGACGTGAGGGTGGCAAGAAGACCCGACACGCGAGCTTGGTCTCCACCGAACCACGATGCAATGAGTCGGGCCGCATCCGCCGAATAGGTAAAACCTGCTTCGACAAGTTTTGATTCCACCCACTTGATGCGTTCACCTTGATTGCTGATGACAACTGCACCAATTGTTTCGGCTTTCACGCGCTTCAGCGCATCGTTAATTGCTTTCAGAACTTTTCCGGTTGACGTGATAACCAGGTCAACTTCGGGAATGCATCCATCAATTGCAGCGACAAATGATTCAACGTTTTCTGGGGGCAAGTCTTGAAGATGCCGAATGACAACAACTTTGCGTTCAAGGAACAAAGACATGGTGGTCACCGCATCGGCTACTGCTGCCATGGTGAATGTTGATTCCGAACAATCAAAGTCATCCACCATCATGGATCGATCTTCTTCGCCCACAAGGCGAGCAGTGAGAGTGGACAACTCGAGACTGATGAGCGATTCATCACCGGAAATCAAATACGTTGCCACGCCTCTACCCTGCCACAGCGGTGGGTCGCCGTCCCTTTTTTCTGGCCCAACGTGCCACCACCCATAAGGCGACGGCTATCCATAAAGCCGCATTGACATGGCCAGTGGGCGATACACGAGAAGCAACGTGTGCGACTCCATCTACCCACGCCACGGGCACCGCGAGAAGTAGCGACACCGGCCCCACTAACCCGGGCAACAAGGACGCCAACAACGACAGAGGAAGCCCCACAGTCATGACCGCGCCAGCAACGGGAAGTGCAAGCGGATTCGCAACCAACGACACCACCGGCACAGACCCAAACACGGCAAGAGAGACTGGGAGTGTTCCAAGTTGTGCCGCCAATGTTGACGCCAACACCCCTCGACCGCCACATATCTTCCCAAGCGGTGCGGACAACCATGCGAGACCTGCTGTTGCGCCAACAGACAATGCAAATCCGATGCTCCATGCGAGCATTGGGTCAATCATCAGCAGGCATATCACCGATATTGCCAAAACAGCACGAGCATTCATGGGGTGTTGACGCAAGGCATTCGTTGCAACTGCCCCTGCCATAAACCCCGCACGAAGGACCGATGGTTCGGCACGCGTCAACACAATGAAGCACCCAATAATGCAGAGGGTGATCAACCATTGCGTCCGTGCACTTCGTCGACGCATAAATGGTGTTGCTACTGCCAACAAATAAGCAACGTTCTGGCCGGACGCGGCACACAGATGAGACAGACCGCTCACTCGAAAACGTTGGACCATGTCGCGCGGTTGTAATCGGTCATCCCCAATAACAAGACCCGTGAATAACGACTTGTGATTTGCACCCATGCCAGCCACTCCTTGCTGCATGGCGTCTCGAATTCGATTTGCTGCGCGCAAAACAATTGAACCTTCTGCAAAGTGTTCACTCACCTCATCTATTGCGAATGTGCCAACAATGTGGCGCACACGATTACTTCGTGCGAAATCGCCAATCAGTGGCGAACATGTTCCGCGCACCATCACACTTTCTCCTGCAGAACGTTGTGCAAGTCGACTACCCGCTGCTCCGTGTGCAGATGCCGAGTAGCGCATGTCGTGAAGCTCTACCGTGGCCCGTGTTCCACCAAACAAGGGCGAGGGATCGCTGCGAAGGTATCCGACTCCGTTGCATTCTGTTATTTCAGTAACAACATCAGCGGACCATGCGGCAGCGCCGCCCACTGCTCCCACCAGACAAAGAACAAGAAGTAAACACCACCGTGGTGCTTGTACGACCATGAAGACGCAGAGTGCAACTACGCCCCACCAGCGCACATCGCTTAGTCGCGGCATTCGCTCTCCCACCAAAACCGACAACCACACTGCAACAGCGACGAATGTGGCTTGAGTAGACGAAGCAAACAGATGCCGTTTTCCACGACCTGGTGCAACATACGATGACAGGGTGAGCAACCGCACATCTTCGCCTTCTATGTCACGTCGCGTGGTACTTCCGGGAGGTGTGGCTGCTACTCGGCGCTTCATTCGTCGCACGGGCGGACTCATGGCAATTGGTGTTGCCGTTGTTTTGTGGATTGCCAGCGTGGTGTTGTCATGGTTCCTGCCCGCCCCTATCAATGGCGCTGTGTCTTTTCTTGGTGTTGTGTTGGCGTGCCCTGTGATGCCGGCCTTAGGTATTCCCGCCACTGGTGGCAGCAGTCGAGTTCTCCTAGCCATCGCACTCAGTGCGGCACTTTGGTGGTTCATTGGTCAACTCACAGCTGCACGCGTAGCGAGAACGCCTGTCGTGGGATATCGAGAATGGCTGATGTCATTTCTCGTGATGGGAATTGCTGTGTGGTGTGGAGCGTTAGGCGGGTTGCTGTTAGGCGCTGTCGCCCTAGGCGCCTTCTAGCCCACCGAAATCTCGTTGCGCATTGCAGCCAATTTCGCAGGCCCTATGCCTGGAACATTCAGAAGGTCTTCCACCTTCGTGAATACTCCTTTTGATGTTCGATAAGAAATAATTGCGCGCGCCGTTGCTGGCCCAACACCAGTCAATGTTTCTAACTGTGTTGCTGTTGCAGTATTGATGTTGACAACTTTTGATTCCTGCATTCCCTGCGAAATCGTTGTTGACGTCACACGTGGGCGAGGCCGATGCCGTGGCGCCACCGTCACTCGTGGTGAAGCGGATCTACGTACAGGAATGAACACTTGCTCGGCATCCATCAAGGTTTGAGCCAAATTGATGCCTTCTAAGTTCGCAGTTGGAAGGGAGCCGCCGGCCGCACGAACAGCGTCCACAACACGAGACAACGCAGGCATTGAATACACGCCCGGTCTTTTCACTGCACCCACAACGTGTACATGAATTTCAGAATCGGTGAACGGCAACACAGCTGTGGTGATAGACGGAAGCGAAAATTCAATTGGGGTTGGTGATGGCTTCAAGACAAACCAGCCGAGTCCCACCGCAACAACTACACCAACTACAGACCCAAACAATCTGCGAGGACCGATAAAGGCGACCCAATGTTTAACCGTGGCAAGGAATTGCCGAAGTGCATCTTGGTTCATGCACCGATGTGCGCATCGCCTCAGTTTCGGAGGAAGTTCTTAGAAGAGACGCGCCGTCAACATCTTGCGATATTTGGCTGTTCTTGGATCTTCGGGACCCATTGATTCCAAAATATCGAGAAACTCTTGGCGAGCCGTTTCGTCGGCCTTCACACGGTCAAGTAGCGCAACAAGTTCATCGTCGAAATTGTCAACAGGATTCAAAGAGAGACGAGCATTTGCTGCAATTCGTCGAACACGATCGGTCTCTGGCAAACGTGCAAGCAATAACAATGCTTCTTCAGCTTGCCCACTGCGAACGAGATGTTCTGCCAAAGAACAGACAGCATCTTCATTTCCGGGTGAAAGAGCAACAGCATCACGTAACGACTCTTCAGTTCCTTGTTGCAGCAAATCCCGAACACGTAGGTCTGTTGGGTTAGGCAACAGTGCTGCAACCATCTGTTCAATGACATGTTCTGGCTTTGCCCCCATGAAGCCATCAATGGGTTGACCGTCTTTGTAGATGACAACCGTGGGGATGGATTTGATTCCAAAAGCCTGCATAAGCCCAGGATTTGAATCTGCATCAACTTTGGCCAACACCACTTGCCCCTGTGTGGCATCTGTGGCCTTTTCAAGAATGGGAGTCAGTGTCTTGCATGGCCCACACCACTCTGCCCAGAAATCGACAATGACAGGAGTGGTGAGCGAACGTTCAATGACCTCTGTTTGAAACGTGGCGTCAGTGACGGTGAGGGCCATACGGGCACGATACAGGTAGTTTTTGTGTCGTGACTCTTCCCAATGGCATCAGCGAAAACGTCGAAGGTTGGCTTGTAGCCAATATCCCTGGTGCAACCGCGCCGTTCCAATACACGCAGATCGCTGGTGGCCACTCAAACCTCACCTTCAAGGTGGATGATGCAGCAGGACATTCATACGTTTTGCGGCGCCCACCACTTGGACATCGACTCGCTAGCGCACACGACATGACGCGCGAGCATCGCATCATTGCAGGCCTTGCCAATACAAATGTTCCAGTTGCCCCCGCACTCGGTTTGTGCACGGACGAGAATGTCAATGAGTTGCCGTTTTACGTCATGTCATTTGTTGATGGCCACGTCGTTCGTGAAAAGTCTGTGGCAGAGAAATTGTTGGGGCCAGGCGGATGCCACCGGGCGAGCGAATCGATTGTTGACACCATGGCAGCAATTCACAATGTGGACCTTGTTGCGGCTGGACTCAATGACTTGGGCAAGCACGAGGATTACATCGCCCGCCAGCTAAAGCGGTGGCACGGAAACATCGTGGAACAGCGCACTCGCGATCTTCCACTCGTTGACAGTGTGTTTGAAGAATTAATGAAGCGCATCCCTGCACAAGGCGCAGCAACTTTGGTGCACGGCGACTATCGACTCGACAATTGCATGGTGGACAGCAGCGGGAACGTCATCGCAGTTCTCGACTGGGAAATCTGCACACTTGGCGACCCCATGGCAGACCTTGGTTTGCTGATGGTGTACTGGACTGGACCACAGGACGATGCAAGTGCGTGGGCGAACCCCGTCAATACCGCTGAGGGATTTATGAATCGAGCCGAATTGGCAGAGCGTTACGGCAAGGTCTCCGGGCGAGACATTTCGCAACTTGATTTCTATGTGGCATTCGCGTTCTGGAAGTTGGCCTGCATTATTGAAGGCGTGTATGCGCGCTACCTAGGCGGAGCACTTGGCCAGAAAGATCCAGCCGAACTTGAACCATTCAGACTTCAAGTGGAAGGCGCATCGCAACGCGCAGCTTCCATTCTTGAGAACCTGCGATGAACAACTCCGGCGGTCTCCCCTTCACCGTTGATGGTCTGCTTCCCGACCTGGATTCTCCTGTACTCATCACGCAATTTGCTGGATGGATTGACGCAAGTGGTGCTGCAGCGTCTGCCATGGAATTGTTGATTGCGGAATCTCACTCCACGCGGCTCATCACATTCGATGCCGACACGTTTATTGACTATCGAGCACGTCGCCCTGTCATGGAACTACGTGACGGCGTGAACACAAACATTGAATGGAATGTTCCTGAAATTCGCGTGGGTCGTGATGCAAATGGTCGCGATGTTCTACTTCTCACCGGGCCAGAACCCGATATGGCATGGAACTTCTTTGCACGCACCGTGGGTGAACTAGCGCAACAAATGAAAGTGAAGAAAATGGTCGGGCTTGGTGCGTATCCATTTGGGGCGCCCCACACACGACCAGTTGGAATTACGGCAACATCTGCAGACCCAACGGTGATTGATCGTCTAGACCTGTCACGAAGCACTCTTGATGCACCTGCTGGCGTGCAATCCATTCTTGAACACACATTGATGAAGAGCGGCATTGAAGCGGTGAGCTTGTGGGCGCAAGTACCGCACTACGTTGCATCGATGGCGTACCCGCTTGCAAGCGATGCACTTGTTCAAGCACTCTGTGCTGATAATGGATTACATTTCGATTCATCGCGTTTGCGTCGTGAATCTGCAGTACAACGCGAACGACTTGACCAACTGGTGGCAAACAATCCCGAGCATGCAGGAATGTTGCAGCAACTGGAGAGCGCCTATGATGAGACACATGGTGCGCCACTCAGCGACAACACCGCAGACATCCCTTCAGTGGATGAACTAGCCGCCGAAGTCGAGCAGTTCTTGCGCGACCAACAATTAGGAGAATGACATGAAGGTTGACGGAGGACTTGGATCCGATCTCACAAAGGTTCCACAAGCTGCCAAAGAACTAGAAGCGGCTGGTTATGCCGGTGCATGGACTGCAGAGACCGCGCACGACCCCTTCTTTCCACTTCTTCTTGGTGCAGAGCACACGTCAACTCTTGAAGTGGGAACATCTATTGCAGTTGCATTTGCTCGCAACCCAATGACACTTGCAAACATTGGCTGGGACTTGCAGGCCTATTCGCAGGGTCGATTCATGTTGGGTCTTGGCAGCCAAATTAAGCCACACATTACGAAGCGCTTCTCCATGGAGTGGAGTCATCCTGCTGCACGCATGCGCGAGATGATTTTGGCAATGCGCGCCATTTGGGATTGCTGGCAAAACGGAACACAGTTGAACTTCCGCGGTGATTTCTACACGCACACCCTTATGACCCCATTCTTTACACCTGACGCAAAAGAGTTGTCACCCTTCGGCCCGCCGAAGATTTATCTTGCTGGCGTTGGCGAATTAATGACAGAGGTTGCGGGCGAAGTCTGCGACGGCTTCTTGTGCCACGGCTTCACTACCGAAAAGTATCTACGCGAAGTCACCATTCCCGCACTTGCACGTGGTCGTGCAAAGGCCGGCAAGACAATGGAAGGTTTCGAGATTGTCGGGCCATCGTTTGTTGTTACTGGTACCACCGAAGAACAAATGAAGGCGGCTGCAGCTGGCACGCGTCAACAAATTGCGTTCTACGGCTCCACCCCGGCATACCGTGGCGTTCTTGAAGCGCATGGTTGGGGCGGACTACAAGATGAACTCAACACATTGTCTAAAGGTGGCAAGTGGCAAGAGATGGGCGAGCTCATCACCGATGAGATTCTGAACACATTCGCCGTTGTTGGTGAGCCATCGCAAGTAGCGCCAGAACTCAGTCGTCGTTACAGCGACGTCATCAGCCGCATTAGTTTCTACGCGCCATACAAGGCAGACCCAGAGACCTGGATGCCAGTGATTGATGCTTTAAAGAAGGCTTAACGCCCTCAGTTGAAATTAGGACGAGCGCGAAGTGATCGCTTCAGTTCGGCCATGCCAGACGTTGTTGCCAACGTCTCCACTGCGTCCCACAACTTCAATGCTTCGTCACCACGAGGAATTGCTGAGATAACTGGACCAAAGAACGAGCCTTCGCTTGATGCGCCTGGGCGGAATGTGAGGATTGGTGTTCCCACATCTTTTCCTGTGCGCTCGAGTGCAAGTTCTGTCTCGCTACGAATGACTGCATCGAAAGACTCATCGTTGACTGACTCTGCCCATTGTGACGGCAAGCCAGCCGCATCTAGCAATCCGGCAATATGACCAACGGTGTCTGCAACGAACAATGCTCGCTCTTCGCGGTTATGCAAGCTGGTGCCAAGTGCGGTGTACACAGCAGAAACAGCATCGTTTCCCTGTTCAGCACGGGCGCACGCTGCAACACGGAGACCCGACGTACCTGCGGCATGGATTTCCTTGTAGCCCTCGGGCATCTTTGAGTAATCCATCTTCTCTTCGTTCAAAAACTTCAACGAAATGAACTTCCATTGCACGTCATACGAGCGAAGTTGTTGCACCTCGGATACCCAGCGCGATGTAATCCACGCCCATGGACACACGGGATCGAAGAAGAAATCGAGATCAGCCATGGCTATGTTCTAGCGATTTCGCGCTCTTCGTAGGTTTCAATGAGGTCACCAGGCTTCAAGTCTTGGAAGTCGGACAAACCGATACCGCATTCGAAACCTTCGCGTACCTCACGCACGTCATCCTTGAAGCGACGCAACGATTGGATGGAGCCCTTCCAAATGATGGTGCCATCGCGCAAGAAGCGAACCTTGGTACCACGCGTGATGACGCCGGTACGAATGAAACAACCTGCAATGGCGCCAATCTTTGGAACGCGGAAGATCTCGCGAACTTCTGCTTCGCCCGTGACAACCTCTTCGAACTCTGGAGCCAACAGACCAAGCATTGCTCGTTCCATATCTTCCAACAGTTTGTAGATGATTTCGTAGGTACGAATCTCCACCTTTTCGGCTTCTGCCAAGTCTCGGGACTTACGGTCTGGACGGACATTGAAACCAATGAGTGTCGCATTAGTTGCAGCAGCCAAAGTGATGTCGTTTTCGGTAATTCCGCCAACGCCACGATGCACGAATGCAACCTTGACTTCATCGCGTTCAAGTTTGCGCAAGCTTTCAGTGACTGCTTCAAGTGAACCTTGCACGTCTGCCTTGATAACAAGGTTGAGTGTGGCCACTTCGCCAGCCTGAATTTGACTGAAGATGTCTTCCAACTTCACGCCACTTTGAACACGGGCATCTCCGCGTTGGTTGAGAACTCGGCGTGTTTGCCCGCGTGATTCACCAACAAGACGTGCTGTCTTTTCGTCTGGAGCAGCACGGAATTCATCGCCAGCTTGTGGCACAGTGGACAAACCAAGCACCTGCACTGGCGTTGATGGGCCAGCTTCTTTCACTTGTTCGCCACGCTCGTTAATGAGTGCGCGCACTTTGCCCCATGCAGCACCAGCCACGATGGGATCGCCCACTTTCAACGTGCCTTTGTCAACAAGAACCGTTGCAACAGGACCACGTCCGATGTCGAGGTTGGCTTCGAGAACAACACCCTTTGCGCGACCCTGTGGGTTGGCGGTGAGTTCTTCAAGTTCGGCCACCACATTGAGTTGGTCGAGCAAGTCATCGATACCAAGGTTCTGCTGAGCAGACATTTCAACAACGATGGTGTCGCCACCCCATGCTTCTGGCACAAGTTCATACTCGGCCAACTGCGTAAGAACGCGCTGTGGGTCGGCGTTTTCCTTGTCAATCTTGTTCACCGCAACAACGATGGGTACATCTGCAGCCTTGGCGTGATTGAGCGCTTCAATTGTTTGTGGCATGACGCCGTCGTCTGCTGCAACAACAAGCACGACAATGTCGGTGACCTGCGCACCACGCATACGCATCTTTGAGAACGCTGCGTGACCAGGAGTGTCAATGAAGGTGATCTTCTTTCCATCTTTCAACACTTGGTATGCACCAATGTGCTGAGTAATGCCACCGGCTTCGCCAGCAACAACGTTTGCTGAACGAATACGGTCGAGAAGTGTTGTCTTACCGTGGTCAACGTGACCCATCACAGTGATAACTGGTGGACGCAACTCTTGCAATGACTCGTCGTCATCGTCAGAGTCGTCGAACAACGCTTGCAGTTCTGTTTCTTGTTGCTGGCCCGGATCAACCAACAGAATCTCTGCACCAACTTCAAGTGCGAACAATTCCATTTGGTCGTCACTCAGACTCATTGTTGCGGTGATCATTTCACCGTGTTCCAACATGTAGCGAACAACGTCTGCTGCAGTGCGGTTCAGTTTCGGAGCGAACTCCTGTGCCGACCAACCGCGCTCGATGATAATGGTGCCTTCAGGCACCGGCGCATTGCTGTTGGAATACTGCGTGAACTGCGGCTGCAATTCATCGAACTCACGCCGACGACGTGCACGCGACTTCTTGCGAGGTGCGCGACGCTGACCGTTGCGTGGACCACCGGGACCGCCACCAGGACCGCCGCCAGGACGTGGACCTGCACCCGGCGCACCTGCACCAGGAGCACCACCAGGGCGTGGACCACCAAAACCGGGGCGAGCTCCACCTGGGCCTCCTGGGCGAGGACCACCAGGTCCGCCAGCGGGGCGACCACCAGGGCCTGGACGTGCGCCAGGACCAGGACGAGTTCCTGGACCGGGACGGCTACCTGGGCCAGGACGTGCGCCTGGGCCAGGGCGGAATCCGGATGGTCCGGCAGGACGAGAGCCAGGAGCGATGCGTTGTCCAGGTGGAGGCGGAATGGGGCGACCAGAGGCAGACATTGGACCAGGTGGAGGCGGAATGGGGCGACCACCAGGGCCCGGACGTGCGCCAGGCGGCATGCCTGGTGGCATACCAGGAGGAGTTCCCCCTGGACGACCTTGTGGCGGTGCCGGACGTGGCGTTGGCTGCTGATTGATTGGCGGACGAGGCGTTCCCGTTGTGGGGCTTGGACGACCGCTGGAGATCACGCGACCCTCACCAGAGGCAGCAGGACGCTGCGGTTCTGGCTGTGGAGCTTCTGGCTCTGCTGCTGGTGGCGCAGGTGTGTCGATTACTTCAACAACAGGCACTTCCGGTGCAGGCGCAACAACTTCAACAACTGGTGCTGGTGTTTCAGCTTCAACTGGTTCGGCTTCAACCGTCTTTGCCGCGGCTTTCTTGGCTGGCGCCTTCTTAGCAGCCGCCTTCTTTGCGGGCTTGTCCGCTGCGCCATTGTCGCCAGAGTCATCTGTGGAAGTTGCGGCAGCCTTTTTAGCTGGCGCCTTCTTAGCAGCAGCCTTCTTCGCCGGCTTCTCTTCTTCTGGTTGGGCGTCGCGAACTAGGCCGTCACGTTCTGCTCTACGGCGAACGCGGTCGGCCTGTGCATCTTCCATTGTCGATGAGATTGCCTTGACAGGAACACCCATCGAGACAGACAAATCGAGAGCCTCTTTATTTGTGAGGCCCAACTCTTTTGCGAGTTCGGAAACGCGAATTTTCTTTGCTGCCAAGGGTTAGGCCTCCGTGCTATCGGAATCATCGGCGGGCGTCTCTGCCCATTCCTGTTGGGTAACAACAGAACCGTCGGCTGCGTGGAATTGCATCTCGCCGGTTTCGTCATTTGTGCGCCATTCGCCTTCGGCGTATTCAGCGCCTCGTGGTGCGCGAGGTTCGAAAATTCCTTGCGCTTCATTGGCTGCTTGTGTCTCTGACTTGATGTCAATTCGAACACCAGTGAGTCGAGCTGCAAGACGAGCGTTCTGTCCTTCTTTACCAATTGCCAATGACAACTGGAAATCGGGAACGATGACATCGGCCTGTGTGCCGTCTTCGCTGAGACGAACTTCGGTGACCTTTGCAGGCGACAACGCTTTTGACACGAAATCGTGCATGTCTTCGGAGTACGAAACGATGTCGATTTTTTCTCCGCGCAGTTCATTAACAACCATGCGAACACGACCACCACGTGCGCCAACACATGCGCCAACTGGATCTACGTTGACATCGTTTGATGCAACAGCAATCTTTGTGCGATGGCCCGGTTCACGAGCGCATGACTTGATTTCAACAATGCCATCTGCGATTTCTGGAACTTCCAATTCGAACAGACGCTTGATGAGACCTGGGTGCGTACGGCTCACAACAATCTGAGGACCTTTTGCAGTCTTGCGAACTTCAACGATGTACGCCTTGACACGGTCACCAGAGACTGGACGTTCGTATGGAACTTGCTCTGCCTGTGGCAACAGCGCTTCCACCTTGCCGAGGTCGAGCAGTGCGTAACGACCGTCTGATTGCTGGATAATTCCAGTAACAAGGTCGCCTTCGCGGTTTGCGTATTCCTCGAACTTGCGATCGCGTTCTACTTCGCGGATTCGTTGGCTCATGACCTGCTTGAACGTTGCAGCTGCAATACGACCAAGTTCGTTCTTGCTTGGCGTATCGTCGCGCTCGTTCACCCAGTTGCCATCGTCGTCAACGTCGTAGGCGGTGAACTTCATGTCGAGGTTTTCTGGATTGACCTCAACGATGACTTCGTCTGCGGCGCCAGGGCGCTTCTTGTATGCAGTTGCAAGTGCTTCTACAAGAACTTGCAACAGGGAGTCAACACTGATGCCGTGATGATCGGCAAGCATGCGTACTGCTTCGGACATATCTAGGTTGCTCATTGTGCGTTGGCCTCCTCTTGATGTGTGGACGTATTTTTCTGAGTTGCGCGCTTATCGCGTGCAGCCTTCGAATTTGGCTTGGGCTGTGATTCCCAAACGAAAACTGTTTTTGCTTTGTCGACAAGAGACAATGGAATCTCCACTGTTTCGCCAGAGTCGGACAAACGAACCGATGCAGTGGTGTCGGTAGCGCTAACAAGGAGCCCGGCAAAACGACGACGACCGTTGAGATCTGTAGAGAGACGGATGGTGACCTCTTTGCCAGCCTCACGAGAAAAATGATGAGGCGTGCGAAGGGTGCGCTCGAGGCCCGGGCTGGTGACTTCCAATGTGAAGCGACCTGGCACTGCGTCTTCGTTGTGGTCCAGTTCGCGGCCGAGAAGGCGTGTGACGAGCGAAATCTGGTCGATGTCAACGCCAGCAGGGCCACCAGCAGGCGTGTCGATGGTGACGCGCAAAATGCCGCCAGCAAATTCGAGGTCGTAGAGCTCTAGGGAGAGGTCGGCCAGGATGGGAGCCAGCATGGAGGTGACTGTGTCGACGACATTGTTGGACATATGACTCACCTCCCGCCAAAACTGGCTCTAACAGAACAAAAGGCACGGGGGTCACCCGTGCCTCCGGTTCACCGAACTTCAAAGGACGGCTCTAATGATAGCCATCCAAACTAAGGTTTCGCTCCGATGCTTCGTCTCTCTCACCTCTTCGTCCGCACCCTTCGAGATGACCCCTCCGATGCCGAGGTGCCCTCTCATCGCCTTCTCGTCCGTGCGGGGTATATCCGTCGTGCTGCCCCAGGTGGCTACACGTGGCTTCCCCTTGGTTGGCGAGTGTTGCGCAAAGTGGAGAACATTGTTCGAGAAGAGATGGACGCCATTGGGGCGCAAGAGGTCCACTTCCCCGCCCTATTGCCACGCGACGTGTACGAAGCCACCGGCCGCTGGACTGAATATGGCGACAACCTCTTTCGTTTAGTCGACCGCAAAGGTGCCGACTATTTGCTGGGCCCAACACATGAAGAGATGTTCACTCTGCTGGTGAAGGACCTGTACTCCAGCTACAAGGACTTGCCAGTGTCGTTGTATCAAATTCAAACGAAGTACCGCGACGAAGCTCGTCCACGTGCAGGCCTGTTGCGTGGTCGTGAGTTTCTCATGAAAGACAGTTACTCGTTCGACATTGACGATGCAGGTTTGTCGAAGAGCTACAACGACCACCGCGACGCATACGAACGAATCTTCCAACGACTTGGTTTGCCTTACGTGATTGTGAAAGCAATGAGTGGCGCAATGGGTGGTTCAATGAGCGAAGAGTTCTTAGCGCCTATTTCAGTTGGCGAAGACACATTTGTTCGTTGTACATCGTGCAATTACGCCGCCAACACTGAGGCTGTCACCACCGGCGCACTTGCACCAGACACCACACAGCATCCAGACACCACAACACTTGCAACCCCCAACTGCCCCACCATTGCATCGCTTGTTGAGTATCTGAATACCAATGCACCAAGAAGTGATCGTGCATGGCAAGCAGGCGACACACTAAAGAATGTGGTTCTCACCCTTCGCCAACCAGACGGTTCCACCACTCCGCTTGTGGTGGGAGTTCCAGGCGATCGTGAAGTTGACATAAAGCGCATTGAAGCGCAAGTGTCACCTGCCGAAGTTGAACCAATGGATGAAGCAGCTTTTGCGAAACACCCCGCATTGGTTCGCGGGTACATCGGGCCACAAGTTCTCGGTGAAAACAGTGCGTCGGGCATTAAGTACCTGCTGGATCCATCTGTTGTTCCAGGCAGTGCATGGGTAACTGGCGCAAACGTCGCCGACACACACGTGTTGCACCTTGTAAATGGTCGCGACTTCACGGCAGACGGGACTATTGAAGCTGTTGAAGTTGCTGCCGGCGATCCGTGTCCGCAATGTGGCAATTCGCTTGAAATTGCTCGTGGAATCGAGATTGGTCACGTCTTCCAACTTGGAAAGAAGTACGCAGACAAACTTGGCCTCACTGTTCTCGATCAAAACGGAAAGCAAGTAGTTGTCACCATGGGGTCGTATGGCGTCGGTGTGTCACGGGCCGTTGCATCAATTGCGGAAGCATTCCACGACGACATTGGTTTGAAGTGGCCGCGCGCAATTTCTCCCGCCGACGTTCATGTAGTTGTCACCGGCAAGAACGGCGACGACATCACCGTTGCTGGCGAACAACTTGCACGCGATCTAGAAGCACAAGGTCTAGAAGTTCTCCTCGATGACCGCAACGGTGTGTCTCCTGGTGTGAAATTCAAAGATGCGGAACTCATGGGCATTCCAACAATCGTGGTTGTAGGCAAGTCACTTGCCGATGGCAATGTTGAAGTGCGTGACCGTCATGCCGGAACAAACGAGGCAATCCCTGTTGCATCAGCAGTGCAACATGTTGTCTCGTTGGTGCGGAGCTAATTCGTGACCCCTCGGCGCATCATTGGTGTCGAGAAGAACTACGACTGGGGCGACGAGATCACCATTCGTAATTCAATGGGGTTGCCCTCAACGAGGGGCGAGAAGATTGCGGAGTTGTGGTGTCGCACTCACCCACAAGGCCCAGCACATCTCGATAGGTGGGATGGACAACTCCTCAGCGACGTAACCGGTGAGATGACCATGATGGTGAAA
>CAZRHK010000015.1:0-27320 GCA_964599815.1 uncultured Bifidobacterium sp.
GCTTCTTTGACAGCACGAAATACACAGTCCAAATCACCACGTTTAACAACGCCATGAAGTCGCCGCTCAATTTTGCACCACTTGTAGAAGCTGCCGCCAACACAACAAGAAGAACACCAGCCATTGAACACGCCGAGTAACCCAATTGTCGTGCGCGGAGTTTTTCTCCAAAAAGTTTGGGGGCAACAAACAGAACAAGAATTGGCTGAATCGTTGTAATAAGCGTTGCATTGGCAATTGATGTCATCTTGATGGATGCGAACCCGCTCAGAAATGACAATGCAAACAAAATTCCAGGAAGCGCCGTTTTCTTCATTAAGTCACGAGACAAACCACCACCAGTTTTCATGGCAACGAGAACCATCATGGGGGCACCAATCAACATGCGATAAAAAACAATCGCAGGCGTGTCAACAGACATTGCCTTGTTGAAAATTGGTCCAACACCCCATGCGGCTACAGCTGTAATGGCTGCAATGACATGTATGTCGTCACGTTGACGCAGCGACTGACTCGCTGACGATGCGCGATTCACTTCTGCGGTGGGTTGAGATCAATTCGCAACGTCAGGATTCCGTCTTCCAGTGTTGCTTCCGCATCTCCAATGATTGCGAAATCTCGAAAATCATTCTCTGCCTGCGCAATAAAAAGTTGACGCTCTTCACCAGCTACTGGCGGAAGTGGCCTTTTACGAACGGCCGCAGCACGATCTTTGAATCGAGCAATCATTTCCTGTGGATCAAACGCAGCCATTTACAACTCCTCTTGCTGTTGGTTCAATAATGGGTCAATAACAGATGTTGGCGCCGCGACCACATCGACAGCATCATCTGAATGGTCGTACGGGTCGCGAAATGGTCGCTCAGGCTCAGACAATGGCTCTCGTGCCAATACCGGTGGCGCGGCACGGTGCACCACTGGCTCGGCACCTTCTGGGCGAACCTGATTCAACAGCGCCAAACGCTTTGTTTCGTCGGCGCGAGCGAAACTGCGGTCGGCCATGACTTCTAATGGTGCGAGCACTTCAGGGTCTTCTACAGCACCTCGCCAAAACCCCAGAGTCACAAACAACAAAACCAACCCCAACACAATGAGCCCAACGCCAAGAGCATTAACCGATGTGCTTGATGCCAGAAGGGGGACGTTCATCGCCCTCTAGTCTCTCACGCCACCGATGGGTTTGTGGTGCTACTGCGTGGAATCGAGGAACTGCGACAGCTGGTAACTGACATTCGCCGTTTCCACCAAGAAACCATCGTGGCCCTCATCACTTGTAATGACGGCATGCCTGTTGCGACTATCGCCGTTTCGAAGTTTTGCCTGAATGTATTCCTGCTGATACGGCGGATACAGAATGTCCGAGTCGATACTGAGCGTGAGAGTGGGCGCTGTAATACGCGCTAGTGCTTGGTCTATTCCGCCTCGTGAACGCCCAAC
The DNA here is from genome assembly GCA_964599815.1 of uncultured Bifidobacterium sp. Classification (GTDB taxonomy): domain Bacteria; phylum Actinomycetota; class Acidimicrobiia; order Acidimicrobiales; family Ilumatobacteraceae; genus UBA2093. Next base: position 1,438 of record CAZRHK010000015.1, read on the forward strand.
GTCGTGAAGGTCCATTGCCTTTCCGATGTAGAGATAGCTATTGGCGTCAAACCGGCGAACCAATTTGTCTCCATGGTGATCGAGGTATCCCTCCACGCTGAATCTGGAGAAGAGGTCAATTCCATGATCATGAAGACTGCTGTCACTGAGTTCACGACCAAAACGATCGTTGAATCGCGTGTCAGTTCTAAACGTGACTTGAGCAACCATTCGAGCAACAGATAGTCCGTACCACGGACCTTCATCGTCTGGCGCGCCGTAATAATCACCGTTGTTGTAGCAGGGGTCCATCAACAACGAGCGACGCCCAATTGAGCCCCACGCAATTTGTTGAGCAGACGCTGCAGCCGATGTTGCGATAGCAGCCAACGCACGCACTCGATGAGGAAACATGATTGCCCATTCGAGTGCTTGCATTCCACCCATTGACCCGCCAACCACTGCGCGCCATGCACCGATACCTAATGCATCGGCCAGAGATGCTTGCGCACGCACCATGTCGCGAATAGTGACAACAGGAAAACGCAATCCATACGGTTTGCCGTCGTCGGGATGCAACGAAGCAGGTCCTGTTGAGCCTTGACAACCACCCAACACGTTTGCGCACACCACAAAGTATTTGTCGGTGTCAATTGCGTGACCACGACCTACAACACCTTCCCACCAGCCCGGTGTTGGATGGCCATCGGTTGCCGGACCCGTGACGTGGCTGTCGCCTGTCCACGCATGACACACCAAAATTGCGTTAGATGCATCGCTATTTAATGTGCCCCAAGTTTCATATGCCACAGTCACATTCGATAACGATGCGCCACCTTCCAGCGAGAAAGGTCGGTCGGTAGCAAACACATGAAACTGTCGATGCCCAACAGGATCGCCAGGCATCCATGCACCAGTAGCGGGATACGGCTTGTTGTTGTGCCTGAATTGCGACACCATTCGTTTCCTCCTCTGCGTGCATGTGGCGTATGTATTGCACTTAGGAGAGACAGCGACCTGTTGCCCTGCTACTGCAGAACCACATCCCCCATCTTGCGATGAGGAGGCACCGTGCGGCTGTCACCCCGGTTGCCGGACCACAAGGGTCTCTCGTAATGCAATTCCCAGTCTACTGCTGGAACAAGTTGGAGCGCCAGGCTTTATTCGACTCCAAGTTGGTCCATGGCATGTTGCTTTAATCGCTTGTAGTCCACTTTGCCATTGGGTGCGCGCCCAATAGTGGAGATGACCACCAGTTGTCGAGGCGCTTTGTATGCAGCGATTCGAGACTTCACATGATCAGCCAGTTCTTGAAGATCTGGAGTGTGGCCAGGTTCAGCTTCCACCACGGCACAGATCTCTTCACCAAACCGCTTGTTGGGCAACCCCACAGCAACTGCATCACGGACGGACGCATGCGTCTTCAATACTTCTTCCACTTCTTCTGGGAAGACTTTCTCACCACCCGTATTGATACACACAGAACCTCGTCCAAGAAGATGCAATGTTCCGTCGGTGTTTACTTCGGCCCAGTCACCTGGAACCGTCCAGCGTCGTCCTTCAAAGATGCGGAAGGTTTGTGCCGACTTCACTTCGTCTTTGTAATAGCCAAGAGGAATGGCTCCACCGACGGCAACAAGTCCACGTTCACCGCTACCTGGCTCAACTCGCTTCCCGTCTTCTGTAAACACAACACAGTTGGGACCAAGAGCGAATTGAGCCGTCTTTGCGGCGGCACCCTTGGCAGACACCGACATGCCCATTCCAACAGCTTCAGACGAACCGAAACTGTCGGTGATGAACATCTGCGGAATGTGATTCAACAAACCGTCTTTGTTCTCTTGACTCCACATGACGCCAGACGATCCCATCTGGATAACACTGGACAAGTCCCAACGACCTGGGTTTGCATCAAGCGCTTCCAGCATGGGACCAGCAAACGCCTGACCAACAATCACAATGCTGTTCACTTTGTGTTTCTCTACTTCGTCCCACAACTTTGCTGGGTCGAAATTGCGATTCGGCATTGTGACAATGCAGCCACCCATTGCCATATTGATGAACGAAGAGAACTGACCTGTGCCGTGCATGAGAGGACATGCAACAAGAGCAACTTGACCGCGCTGGCCAGGCTGCACACGATTGATGACTTCTTCCATGGTTTCGCCCGCTGGAACTTGCAAGATTGCATTTCCACCGCGTCCGAGAACTGTGATGAGGTCTTCTTGACGCCACATCACCCCCTTTGGCATTCCAGTTGTCCCCCCGGTGTACAGAAACAACAAGTCGTCGTCACTGAGAGGTTGAGCGGGCACAACATCTGGCACAGAGCGGCCGACAACATCGCCGTAATTGACAGCCCAGTCCGGTGTGCTGTTGTTTGATTCGTCGGGAACCATGTACCAACGCTTCACCAATGGCAAACGATCTCGAACGGAGTTCAACAAATCAACAAATGTTGCGTGGAAAACAACAGCTTCAGCATCTGAGTTGTCAAACAAATACAGAATTTCTTCTGGGCCGTAGCGATAGTTGGTATTGACCGGAATCAATCCACCCAGCCAGGCGCCGAACATTGTTTCGAGATATTCAGGACAGTTGTATAGATACTGAGCAACTTTTCCTTGATGAGAGATTCCGGCCGCCAACATGTCCGACGCCAAAGCGTTTGACCTTTGATGAAACTCACCCCATGTGTAGGTGACGTCACCGAAAATTTGCGCAGGACGAGCTGGATCTCGTTTCGCAATCCCTGTCCACATCTCTGCGTAATTCCACGTGGCCATGTGTCCCCCTTTAATGTGCGCCCCCGCGCAAATATGACCGTAGCAAGGGCGAGAACCTGCAGCAGACACCGAGGTTGGTATCTGAAGAATGCATGGCTACCGTTGTCAATGTTCCAGCGGGCGGAGTTGGAGCCACCTAGCCTCATTGCCATGAGAAAACTCTCAAAGCGCGATGTTGAGGCTCTTCTTGTTGAGTACGACAACAACCCAATCGCTTCTCTACATGCGGCGTTGGGCGTTCTCATTCCCAACTGTCCCGCGGGCTGGGAAGAAGCCGTCGATCTTCTTCCCATAGATGAACATCAAAAACAACTTCTTCGCCATCGCGACATTGAACAACTTGATGCGCTGGTAAAGCAGCTGGTGGAAACGCGCTGTCTATAAAAGCGAGAGAGCGCCGTTGTCAAGACCTTGAAGAATGTGGCGAGTTGCCATCACTTCAAACATCTTGTCGCCACGCTCTGTGCGACCGACAATTTGCGATGCAATCACCGCCATGATGACGCCAGAAATTGCTTCACGTCGATAGTGCCATTTCACCCAATCGTGATCAACCGAGTGACCGTAGGCCTCAATACCCGCAATGTATTGATCTACTAATTCCCACTCATATTGTCGGCGTTCATCAGGCAGCAATCCAGCGCCAATGAAGTACGCCAGGTCGGCCATACCGTTTCCGTGACCAGGTGTTTGCCAGTCCACCACAGCGCAGGGAACTCCGCCGGACTCTGTTGCGAATAACAGGTTGTCAAGACGGAAGTCTCCATGAGTAATGGAGAACGCCTCTCCCTTGCCTTGGACATACCCTTCAATGTTTGAAGCCATGGTGTCAATAAAGCCGAGACCTTCTTCGCCTATTTCTTCACGAATGATGTCTGCGTAGACAGCCATGAAGCCAGGCTTCACCATGTTCAACAAACCAGACAATCTCTCAACATCGTTTGCATCGCGACGTTGTAGCCAATCGATGTCGGCAAGCGTGGGGTCATTCCAGCGAGGACCTTGCATTTTCACCAACTGATCAACGGCAAGTCGAGCATGATCAATGCCACATGCGCGAATTTGATCACCCTGCTCACACGGAGCCATATCTTCCAGAACAATTGCAATGTCGCCGCCTTCTGGATGCCAATCTGCAAACCAACACTGAGGCGAACGAACATCAATAGTGTCAACAATTTCTTTGTAGAACTTCACTTCGCGTTCGTAATTGCGCAAGCTGATTCCTGTTGCACGGCTAGTGGGGTCAGGAGAAGCCATCTTCACAACAACAGATTTTGGAACTGCCGGATCTGAACTAGACAAGGCATATCGCAGGTTCATACCCACCTGACCTTCGCCAATTCGTTTAGGCGGTCCAGCTACTACATCTGCACCAAACACCTCTTTCCAAAACTCTGCATCGATGGTGTCTTCTGAATATTCGCGTTTCCCCACGACGCTTACCGTACTCCCCGCCCCGCTAGCGTTTGGAACCGATGCGTCGCCTCTTTACCCCTCGTTGGATTTTGATTCACTGTGCAATAGGGGTTCTCTCTGTTCTTATGGTGTTTCTCGGAATTTGGCAATTGAATCGACTAGATGAACGCCGTACTCGAAATGCCGCAATCGAGGCGAACACCCAAATGGACATCGCCACCGCAACACAAGAACTTGGGGCACCTGAAGACGAATGGCGACGCGTCACGCTGTCTGGGCGCTATCTCGCAGAATCCGAGGTGTCCGTCATCAACCGTTCACAAGACGGCGTGGCAGGCGACAACATTGCTGTTGTTTTTGAAACAGAGAACAATGGCCTCTTCCTTGTTAACAGAGGATTCGTTCCGCTCACCGTGAATTCGCGTTCACTTCCTGAAGATCCACTGTCCATCGTTGGTTTCATTCGCCCGAATCAAACACGTGGCGCACTAGGCGCTATTGACTCCTCCACCAAAGGAACCAAGGAATTTCAACGATTCGATCTTGAACGAATCAAGAGTTCTCTAAACGTCAACATCAACACCACCTACTATGTGCAACTCATTAAAGAATCGCCGTCGTTGAATGCTCCATGGCCAATGCCAGTTCCGTTTCCCGAAGTGGACGAAGGCCCACATTTTTCATACGCAATGCAGTGGTTCTTCTTCAGTTTCGTTGCAATAGCCGGATGGGCCGTTGTTATTGCACGGAAGATACGAGAAGGTGCTAGTGACCCTGCTCTAGAGCAAACATCCGCCTGAATTGCTCTACAACATCTGGGCTCTTGTGGCCAGAATCAAGCGTGCGATACACAGTGTCTACGTTGACCGCCAAGCGACCGAATTCTCCCCATTCGGAGAAACCATTGAGAGCAATGTCTCGTGCTGCGTCCCAGGCATCCATTCCGCCGTGAAAACGCTCTGTTGCTTGACCCTGCACAAACACCAGATAGTCCCGAATTGCAACAACCCCTGCTTTGTCTGTCAACGGACCGTGGCCTGGAACTATGTGATCGACATCGGATGCACAAATGAGATCACATGCGGCAATCCAATTATCTAACGGTCCAACCCATACAACAGGTGTTCCACCAATAAATAAGATGTCGCCTGTATACACGGTCTTTGCATCGGGTACAAACACCAATGTGTCGCCTTGCGTATGTGCGGGCCCCACTTCCACCAATTCAACTGTGCGCCCACCTACCTCGAATTCATAACGACCGGTAAATGTTCGCGTTGGCAACACAGATTCGATGCCGTCAAATTCAAACTCGCCAAAGAAATGTCGAAACAAATCTCCTACTTCACCCGGAGCTTTATTGAGAGCAGCAAGCATTGAAGGTGGCACCTCAGACATTTCATGCGCGGTTGCTTCCGATGCAATGATTTCGGCTGTCTTCACCAATTGATTTCCATAACAGTGGTCTCCATTGGCATGAGTGTTCACCACTGTTGAAATTGCAGCAGCCCGCGTGTGTGGTGCCATTGTGTCCAGCATGCGTTGCGTGATTTTTAGGTCGAACAATGTGTCCACTAACAACGAAGCACCATCACCAACAACAAGACCAGCGTTGGACCAACCCCAACCACCATCTGGTTGAAGATAAGCGTGCGTGCCATCGGCAATTTCGTGTAACCCAAGCGTGTAACTCATGCCAGTTTCTCCCCCAAGAGTTGACCAATACGTCGTGCTTCCATTGTGACAGCCGCAGCTGGTGTTTCATGCGGAACATAGGGCAAAACTGACGCATCCGCCACCACAACTCCAGATGCTCCGAGTAGTTGCCCCCTCTCATCAACACTGGATGCCAACGAGGACGACACGTGAGACACCGGCAGCACTTCGCGCAGAATCCAATGGTCAAGATCGTGGTCGTTCATCCCGCTCAAGCCACTCAGCGATATACCGCCAACACCCGCTGTTATGTCATGTGCGACGTTTGCAAAGGAATCGCCTTGCAAGATCGCGGCGGCATGGCGAACGAGTTGACGCATCGCTCGCACATCTCGGGCCGTTCTCAATAGTCCAAGGTCAATGGAGGATCCATCTGAGGTTGTGGTGATTGCCCCACGCGATTCGGGGTTCATCAGCAAGACGGACACAAGCCCAGTGTCGCTGTTTCGTGCACTGAGTCGTTCATACCCCACCATCAATCCGACGGCGTTGTTTTCGCCATACAAGTCTTTCACCACCGTTGCGTCGAACTGACCCATATTGTTCAAGGATCGCGACAGGGAGAACGAAATAGATGGATGGTCTTGCACACCATCACCAATACTCGGACAGACCTCACCAAATCCAGAGTTCAACAGCAATCGCGGCGACCCAATTGCGCCAGCTCCCAAGACAACACAATCAGTTTCGATAACACTCGTCTTTAGTTCAACGGCACTCACCACACCATTTGAGTGGTGCAGGCGTACCACTGAATCTCTCTCCCATTGGACTCTGCCTTCTTCCACCAAATGCACGAGAGCACGACCAGGATTCCAACGGCCGTTGTTCCACCACAATTGACAGGCACGACCTCCCGACAACAACAGAGCACGCGAAATGTCCCCCATGTCATCTTCTGTCGGAAGGCTTGTCAGACCCTCTACATACGACGGCTGTGCGCCCGTTAACAACATTCCGTTAATGGCACTGCCACCGCCAACTACACAAGCCTGCGTATATGCAAACGTGCGATCCTGAAACTGCACGTCTTCATGGCGAAACTGATGGGTATTTTCTAAAACATCAAAGAATCGCGGCTCGTCATCCAAATGAGAAACGCCGCCGGGCTCACACACAACGATGGGACGCGACGTTGCACTTGCAAGTTGAAGCGCAACCGTACTGCCAGCTGTTCCACCGCCGACAATGACGATTGGAAGCGACACGGTTACAAACCTTGTGCCTCAGGACGCACGAGACCTGACAGATGTGCTGCATCGTTGTAACGAAGCAACTTCCATTTAGTTCCTTGAATGTGAAGAATCTCGGTGAGAGACGTATTGGTGGTGGATAGCTCAAATTTCCCAACCGGATGCATGTGCAATGTGTGGCGCAGAACAGCATCTATCACGCCGCCGTGACACGACACAATAACTGTTCCACCTTCGTTGTTGCGAACTGTGCGTCGCAGAGTTTCCACTACTCGTTCTTGAAATTGCCCCACGGTCTCTCCGCCAGGAAAGACATTCGCATGCAAGTCATCCCATTTCGGAGTGCCAAAACGCTCAACAAACTCCACGTACGGCATGCCGTCACAATCTGGACCGGGATCGTGCTCGCCCCATCCAGAATCCACCGTGATAGCTAAAGACCCAATGGCGGGCGCCACGATGTTGGCCGTTTCAATTGCACGCGGGAAATTACTGGCATACAACGCGGTTGCCGACACATCGTGACCCGACATCAATCGATCGCGAAGCGCACTTGCCTGCATACGACCAAAATCTGTGAGCCCCGTACATGAACGCGGACCGCCAAGAAATCGTTCCACCGTTGCACGTGATTCCCCATGCCGTACCAGCACAAGACGCGTCATGGTCACAAGAAATCAGGCCAGTTTTTCAACGAAGGCTTCAAGTTGGCGAAGATTGCGACATTCGAACACGCCATCTGTGTGTGTCCCGTACTCTCCAACAATTGAGTCACCGGTATTCCAGTACGAACGTGGCTCTGGATTCAACCAGTACACCTTGCGAGCTTTCTGCTTCATTTCCTTCACCACCCACGCTTGTGATGCGTGATAGTTATTGCGGGCGTCACCGAGAAGAATCACACTTGACTTGGGGTTAATTTCCTTACCCCATTTTTCCCAGAAGACTTCAAATGCGTGGCCATAGTCGGAGTGGCCATCTACCCAAATGACGTCTGCTTCCGTATTGATGCGCTGAATTGCTTCAGAGACATCTTCAGTTTTCTTGAAGAAATCTGTGACTTCATCAATGCCGTCAATGAAGACGAATGCACGAACTTTCGAGAATTGGTTAGACAACGCGTAGACCAGCATCAAGGTGAAACGAGCAAACGCCGCGACAGAACCCGAAATGTCGGCAACAACAATGAGCTCCGGCTTTGACGGGCGCGGATATTTGAACTTTGGTTCAGCAGGAACACCGCCGTACGCAAGGCTGTGTCGCACCGTGTTGCGGAAATCGAGTGGTCCTTTGCGACCGTGGCGACGCTTTCGCGCAAGCTTTGCTGCCAACTTTCGAGTAAGCGGCTGCAATGCTTTTTTCAAGTTCTGCATTTCGTCTCGGCTGGCATGCATGAACTCAACGTCTTCCGGCAATGGCTTACGAAGGGTCTTAGCCATTGCTTCTGCACCACGATCTGCCACCAGACGACGACGAATCTCGGCTTCTACTTCTTGCTTGAACTGCTCGATGCGATGGTTGAACTCGTCGCGCTCGAGGCGGTCTTCAAGCTTTGTGAGCTCGCCACCAACTTGTTGGCGACTGGCATCCATCAACTTGTCGAGCATTCCGTCGAGATCAAGGTTGCGCAAGGTGCGATACAGGTAATAGGTGCCACCAACGGGGCGACCAGGCTCCATGCCAGCAAAACGTTGCACAGCTTGGCGAGCCAACGCGCGCATCATTGCTTGGTCACCGTTCATTAATGCATTCATGAGAATCTGCATTAACTCTTCTGGCGTGAGCTGATCCATTCCACCGGCGCCGCCATTGCCTTCGCCCTTCATCTGGGCATCTTGCATCTGGCGCAGGAAGTCATCGATACTTCCCTCGCCGTCACCATCGGTGATGTTGTATTCCGGACCACGAAGGCTGAAGTACACCTCGAACACGGTTTCAAAAGAACGCCAGTGCGCATGATTCTTCACCAGCGTTGCACCAAGCGCATATTTGAACGCTTCACGGTCTTCCAACGGAATATGTGAAATTGCCGTCATGGCGTCGAGGTTCTCCGTGAGACTGACAGGCAATCCCGCGTTTCTCAGTTCAACAATGAACCCGGAGAGTAGATCCAGCATGACAACACCCGGCGACTTAGTCGACGGACAATTCCTTCACGGCCTTTGCGATGTCGGTTTGATACTTCAACAGAATGTGCAAGGTCTCTTTCGCTTGTTCTGCATCGATGTGGTCAATTCCCAGAAGTACAAGCGTGCGTGCCCAGTCGAGGGTTTCGCTCACTGATGGTGACTTCTTCAAATCCAACTGACGGATGCTGCGAACAATGCGGGCCACTTGGTCGGCCAACATCTCAGAGATGCCTTCCACCTTGGTGAGCACGATTTCTTTCTCGCGATCCATCTGTGGGTAGTCCACGTGCAAGAACAAACAACGACGCTTCAGCGCCTCGGACAATTCGCGAGTGTTGTTAGAGGTAAGGAACACCATGGGAACTTGCTTGGCTGTGATGGTTCCAAGTTCAGGAATTGACACCTGGTACTCAGACAAGATTTCCAACAACAGTGCTTCTGTTTCCACTTCAACACGGTCAACTTCGTCGATGAGCAACACCACGGGATCTTCGGCCGTGATGGCCTCGAGAAGTGGACGGGTGAGCAAGAACTCTGAACCGAAAATGTCGTCGTGAATTTCGCTCCATGAATCGGCGCTCTTGTCAGCCTGAATACGAAGAAGCTGCTTCTTGTAGTTCCATTCGTAGAGTGCCTTCGATTCGTCGAGACCTTCGTAGCACTGCAAACGAATGAGACGCGCGCCAGTCATTTCGGCGATGCTCTTAGCAAGCTGGGTCTTGCCCGTACCTGCTGGGCCTTCCACCAGAATTGGCTTGCCCAAACGGTCTGCGAGGAATGCAACACCCGCAATGCCATCGTCGGCCAGATAATTGACGGACTTCAGACCGTCACGAACTTGTTGAACAGATTCAAAGCGTGGTGCCATAAGACCCTCCAACCTAGTGGGGCGGGCAAGGATTAAGGGCATTGGGACTAGGACTCACGCCGTCAGGCCTGGCTAGCACCTAACCTGACCCTCATGTTCAAAGACACGCTCGTGGTGGCGCTGGGTACAGCAATGTCACGATTTACCGGACTTCTTCGGGTCGTTGTCTTTGGAGTCATTATTGGCCAAACAGCATTGGCCGACGCCTTTGACGGAGCCAACAACTCCCCCAACTCGATTTACGAGTTGTTGGTGGGTGGACTACTCGCTGCCAGCTTGGTTCCTCTCTTCACACGCTTTGCCGAAGACGATGACGAAGAGGCAACACAAACAGTGGTGTCCACCTCTCTCATTGTTTTGGCTGGCGCCACCGTTGTTGCCGTTCTTGCGGCGCCACTTATCTTTCGATTGTTTTCGTTACACCCAAGTCCCCTTGTAGATGCAGATCAATTCCGTCGTGCGGGAACTGCAATGGCGCGCGTGTTCTTGGTGCAGATTTTCTTCTACGGCCTCACGGCAATTGGATCTGCCCTACTGAACTCTCGTAGAAAGTTCTTTGCTGCGGCATGGGCTCCAGTTCTGTCAAACGTCGTCACTATTACGTTGCTACTCGTCATCCCCTTCACACGCGACGGCACTCCAGATCTCACCGACGTTCTTAACGATCACACGTTCTTTTTCTTGCTCACCATGTCAGCCACCGGTGGAATCATGGCCATGGGACTAGTTCTCATCCCTGCACTGAAGCGCGCAGACATTCCGTTCAAATTCACACCCAGCTTCTCTCACCCTGCCGTACGAACAATGGTGAAGCTCTCCTCGTGGACATTTGGTTACGTGGTCACGAACCAAGTGTCATTAATTGTCATTAAGAACCTTGCCGAGCCAGGAAGCGGGAACCAAGACGCGTATTCCAAAGCATTCACATTCTTCATGCTTCCTCACGGTTTGCTTGCCATCTCAATTGCAACAACTTTTGTGCCAGAACTCGTGCGTCGAGTTCGTGCGGGAGACAAAGAAGGTTTTGCTACATGGACAACATCTGGCATTCGCTGGATCAGCATCCTCACCATTCCTGCATCAATTGCAATGGTCGTCCTCGCGAACCCCATTATTAGCGCTCTTCTTGAACATGGACACTTCGACTCGGAAGCTGCGCACAACACAGCACGAGCATTAGCTGGTTTCTCGGTGGGACTCGCTGGTTTCTCGCTGTACATCTTCTGTCTTCGCGGTTTTTACGCACATGAAGACACGCGCACGCCATTCTTTCTTAACGTCTTCCAAAACGCGCTGAACATTGTCTTGGCCATTGTCCTCGTAGAACGCCACGGCGTATTGGGTCTTGGGCTGTCATTCGGACTTGCCTACATGGTGGCATCGGTTGTTGTGCTGTGGATGCTTCATTCGAACTACCGAGCCATTCAATGGAACAAAATCTCGTCAATGATGTGGCGAACATTGATGGCCAGTTCGTTAATGGGTGTTGGCGTCTGGACATTCGAACGCTTACTGCATCCAAAATCTGGAATGTCCCAAATTGCCGAACTCTTCCTCTGTGTTACCGGCGGATTCATTATCTATGTGGTAGCACTCATCATGTTGCGTGTTCCAGAAATGCAAAATCTCTCGTCATTGTTGCCTCGTCGTAACACTGACGTAGACACAACCTTGTAGCGATTACGCCTGTAGCAACACCAAGTCGTCGCGGTGCAACACTTCAACAACCGATGTATCTGCTAGCTCTGCAGTTCGCTTTCCGGCCACCTCAGAGATTGTGTGCGACGACATAGCCGTCATGCCTCGAGCCACCACATCTCCAGCAGCATTCACCACATTGACAACTGCGCCAATATCGAACGATCCACTGACAGCAACAACGCCTGCTGGCAACAGCGAGGTGCCGCGCTCTGTCAGTGCCGTATGAGCTCCGGCATCAATAGTGACGGTGCCTTCAACATCGGCAGCGAATGCAATCCACAGTTTTCGCGCAGACAAATGGCGGTCGTGCGGCAAGAAACGCGTACCGATATCTTCACCGCGGCACGCCGCCACCATGGCGTTGATGTTGGATGCGGCGGCGATGACAGCTGTTACGCCAGACCATGATGCAATTCGTGCAGCCGCCAATTTTGACGCCATGCCACCACTTCCACGTTCCGTCCCTGCACCTGCCGTGGAAATGCTCAGCAATGGATCGTCTGCAGCCACTTCAGACACGATGGTGGCGTCTGGATTGCTTCGCGGATCGGCTGTGTACAAGCCATCCATATCTGTGAGAAGCAACAACAAATCTGCAGACACTAAATGTGAGAGCAACGCAGCAAGATGGTCGTTATCGCCGTATCGAATTTCATTATTGGCAATTGCATCGTTTTCGTTAACGATAGGAATGCAACCCAAATCCCACAAACGCTGAATGGTGTCGCGTGCGTGGAGATACTGCTGACGGTCTACAAAATCGTGAGGCACCAACAACACTTGAGCCGCCACCAAAGAATGCGCAGCCAATGCGTTGTTATAGGCGGCCATTAGTTGTGGTTGTCCCACTGCAGAAACCGCCTGCAATGACAACACGTCTGATGGACGCGCTTCAAGCCCCAAGCCGGCAACACCAGCCGCAACAGCTCCGGATGTGACAAGAACAATGTCGTGCCCCTCGGACTTCACTGCAGCCAATTGCGCAGCAACAGATGAGATGACTTCTGAACGAATACGTCCGCCATCATCGGTGAGTGATGATGTTCCAATCTTGACGACGATACGCATGCCTACAGATTTACATTTCTGGGACGAATTCGAAACTGAATTGTGCAATCCACACAACATCGCCCTCTACTACGCCTGCACGAGTGAGCATTTTGGGAACACCCAGCTTTGCCAGACGCTCGTCGATGTAGTTCAACGCTTCAGGGGTGGTGACGTCGTTCAGCGCAACAACACGCTCAGCAGCACGACCGTGGACTCGAAATTCGTTCTCGCCAATCTGTTCCACCCATGAATGCTCTGGTTCTGGACGCATGATGATGGTGGATTCCATGACGGGTTCTGCCTGACGAGCCTCACTCACAGTTTGGGCCAGCATGTTGACAACGGCGCGCACATTCTCAGTGGTGATGGATGACATCTTCATGTGTGGCCAGGCGGCAATGACGTCTGAATCCGCACTGTCAATCTTTGTTCCCACAATGAGTGATGGACGCTCGAGAAGTTCTGGCCTGTAGTTGCCAACCTCGTGCTGCAGAATTTTCAACTGCTCATCTGGCGACACACCATCTATTGATGCGAGGTCGATCAGATAACACAGAACACGAGCGCGCTCAATATGGCGCAAGAACTGGTGACCCAATCCTTTGCCTTCACTTGCTCCTTCAATCAAACCTGGAATGTCTGCCATGACGAATTCGGAACTGTCGTCAATGCGCACAACTCCAAGATGAGGTTCCAGCGTGGTGAATGGATAGTTAGCAATCTTTGGTTTTGCAGCCGACACCGTGCTGATGAACGTGCTCTTGCCGGCATTAGGAAAACCGACTAACGCAACGTCTGCCATGAGTTTCAGTTCCAACAGCAACCAACGCTCAAGACCTTCTTCGCCTTGTTCAGCAAAAGATGGTGCACGTCGTTTGTTGTTCATGAACTTGTGGTTGCCACGCCCTCCACGGCCGCCAGCAGAAGCCAGCCATTTGTCGCCATGGTTCTGAAGATCGGCAAGCACCTCGCCGGTGTACATGTCTTTTGCAATTGTGCCTTCAGGAACCGCAACATAGAGATCTTCGCCACGACGGCCGTGAAGGTCTTTGCCTTTGCCATGCACACCGTTTGCGGCTCGACGGTGCGGGTGATCGCGAAATGCCAGCAGAGACGCAACATTGCGGTCGGCAATTAGCCAGACATCGCCGCCCTTGCCACCATCTCCACCATTGGGTCCACCAAATGCCACAGGTCCTTCTCGACGGAAACTGACACAGCCTGCGCCACCATCTCCACCGCGCACATTTAGTTGGGCTTCATCGACGAACACACTCATAGGGACTGTCCAAGGCTACGGGCAATCGCTCCCCCAGAAGCGACACACCACTCACCTATCGTGGAAGATATGGACGACACCCCCACCACACATCGAAATGACACGTGGGTCTCCACCATGCATGGCAACACTTCATCTGCCATCACGCTTGCTCACGCCGACTCATGGGCCGGCATTGGCACTACAGACATCGCCGACCGCGCCACCAGAGAGGCAACCGAAGACGCCGCCATGGCGCCACTTGCCACTCGCGCCGTTGGCCCAGGCAATCGTGCCATTCCAGAAAACGATGATCCATTTCGAACATGTTTTGAACGTGACAGAGACCGCATCCTTCACGCATCATCGTTCCGACGACTCGCCGGCAAAACGCAAGTATTTGTTTTCCCAGACGACCACCAACGCACTCGCCTCACGCATGCTTTAGAAGTTGCACAGGTCGCTGTGTCTGTTGCCAGAGTGCTTCGCCTGAATGTGGCACTCACCGAAGCAATTGCTTTGGGTCACGACTGTGGTCACGGGCCCGGTGGCCACGCCAGCGAAGACGCTTTGTCTCCCTACATTGAAGACGGCTACGACCATGCCGTGTGGGGCGCAGACGTTGTTCTTCAACCACTCAACTTGTGTCAAGAGACATTGGATGGCATTCGCAATCACAGTTGGTCCAGACCAGCACCGTCTACGCCGGAAGCAGAAATAGTTAGTTGGGCAGACCGCATCGCATACGTGTGCCACGATTTTGAAGATGCGGTGTATGCAGGAGTTGTCACTCCGAATCATTTGCCAGACATTGTTCGTCAACGTTGCGGAACAACAAGACGCGAACAGCTCAGCGCATTCATCACGGCCATGATTGCCGCCACCGCAGAAACTGGGCGCATTGGCATGGTGCCAGATGTTGCCGAGGCACTCGCCGTCTTTCGTCGTTTCAATTACGACTCCATCTATCACCGACCTGAATCGCGTGTGCAAGCGCAAAGCGTTATCGACATGCTTCGCCCATTGGTAGAGCACTACATCGCTCATCCCATGTTGTTGGCATCGTGGCAAGACACCCCGTTCGATGCCCACTCCGTCACCGCTGCGCGTGAAGCCGTTAACTACGTGGGCGGGATGACAGATCGATACGCATGCAAACAAGCGGTGGAACTCTTGGACTATCCACTAGACAAGCTTCCCCAAGGAATCGACACGCTTCTCGCGAAGTAGTCCCGGGAATGCGAAAGGCGCACCTTGCGGTGCGCCCTCCAAAGAATTTTTGTTCTTATTGCTTATTCAGCTGGAACAACGTCGACCACTTTGCGGCCACGACGCTCACCAAACTTCACGCTTCCGTCTGTCAATGCAAACAAGGTGTCGTCTTTGCCAATGCCAACGTTCTTACCAGGATGTGTCTTGGTGCCACGTTGACGGATGATGATGGTGCCCGCTGTGATAACGGTTCCGTCGAAAACTTTTACGCCAAGGCGTTGTGCATTTGAGTCGCGACCGTTTCTTGTGGAGCCGCCGCCCTTTGTCTTTGACATTCTTGATCAGCCTTTCGCGATGGATGTGATCTCAACAACTGAGTACTTCTGACGATGCCCAAAGCGACGGCGCTGGTTAGTGCGGCGCTTATAGGTAAAGCCATCAATCTTTGGTCCCTTTGCGGTTCCGAGAACGCGACCCTTGACAGAGGCGCCCTTCAACTGGTCGGGGGTGGACAAAATTGTGGAACCGTCAACGACGAGGATTGGTGTGAGAGAAACCTCTGCACCATCTTCGACATGAAGAAGCTCAAGCTGGACCTGCTGGCCCTGCGATACCTTCTCTTGCTTTCCACCGGATGCGATCACTGCGTACATAGCGGTTTCCTACCCTATCTGCCTTTCTGGGCCACTGACACCGTGCAGAGCCATTGTTTTCATGGAAAATGAGGAACTTCCCCCGCCCCGACCTAGTCGAGAAGAGTGAAGTCCACCTTCATGCCTCGGCCAGAGCATTCGGGGCACTCCCCTGCAAAAGCCGTAATGAGACCTTCTCCGATGCGCTTGCGAGTCATTTCCACAAGGCCAAGCTCTGAGATGTCGAACACCTGAGTTCTGGTCTTGTCGCGAGACAACGCCTGACGGAAGGATTCCACCACTTTCTTGCGGTTGTCCTTGATCTCCATATCGATGAAGTCGATAACGATGATTCCACCAATGTCACGCAGTCGTAACTGGTGAGCCACCTCTTGAGCCGCTTCCAAGTTGTTCTGGAAAACAGTCTGTTCAAGATTTGACGTACCGACGTTCTTGCCGGTGTTCACGTCGATGACGGTGAGCGCCTCTGTGTGTTCGATGATGAGAGACCCGCCAGATGGCAACCACACCTTGCGGTCGAGCGCTTTGTGCAACTGCTCATGCACGTGCTGTGTTTCGAACAGTGACAGCGGTTCGGCGTCACGGTCGAAGTATTCCACGCGGTCTGCCAATTCAGGGTTGAACGCCTGAATGTAACTACGCACATCTTCATAAAGGCGACGGTCGTCGATGATGACCCCGCGATAATCGGCATTGAACTCTTCGCGGATGACGCGCACCGCAAGTTCTGGTTCGCGATACAACAATTGTGGACCAGTGGCAGCTTTTGCTGCTTCTTCAATTGCTGCCCACTCATCAAGCAAGCGAGTCATGTCGGCGGTGAGTTCGTGTTCCGTTGCATGTTCTGCAGCGGTACGAACAATGACGCCATGTTCTGCTGGCTTCACGCGGTCGAGGATGTTGCGCAAACGACGACGCTCTGAGTCTTCGAGGCGCTTAGAGATTCCGTATGTCTTTGAGTTTGGAATAAGAACAACAAAGCGACCAGGAATGGACACTTCCTGTGTGAGACGAGCACCCTTTGCGCCAATTGGGTTCTTGGTGACCTGACACAAGATCATCTGACGCGAACGCAGAATGTGCTCAATACGCGCAGTGTCTTTGGTGTCTACATCTTCTCCGTCGAACTGCACATCGCCGCGGTACAACACTGCGTTTTTAGGAGTGGCGATGTCGACAAATGCTGCCTCCATGCCAGGAAGAACGTTTTGTACGCGACCCATATAGATGTTGCCGTGAATCTGCCCAATGTCGTCGGCTGGGCGGCTGACGTAGTGCTCAATAAGTGAGCGGCCTTCCATGACCGCAACTTGAGTGACGCCATCGCGCACTTGAACACACATGAGATAACGGCCAACAGGGCGACCATTGCGCTCACGACCGCGACGGCGCTCGATGATCTCGGCATCAATTTGTGCGGTGTCACGACCGCCACCTTGGCCACCAGATCGCGAACGACCTCTGCCCCCACGGCGACGCTTCTTCTTGGCCGCATCGCTGGATTTATCTTGAGCGGCTGGAACTGGTGCTGGAGCTGGACGAGTGTCTCCAATTTGCGGTTTGCGAGGAGGACCCGACGGTGCCGATGGAGCTGGCGCAGGATTCTCAGACGATGCATCAGAGCCGTCTGGCGAACCTGGCTTGCGACGGTTCTTCCCGCCACGAGACCCGCGGCGGCGCTTCTTTGGCCCTGTTGAGCCCTCGGGGCGCTGACCGCCTTCTCGAGATTCTGATGTGTTGTCGGCTGCGCGATCGTCGGCAGAACCGTTGGTATCCATGAACTTTTCCTCTCTCACGTCGCGCACGAAGCGCGCCATGAGTCCCGTTGGCAGCCACGCTGGGCGCCAAGGGGACCATTTCGGCCTTTGGAAAGGTTACCTGCCCGCCCTATCGGAAACGGCGCATGTGGACGCTCTGCACCAGACCAATCATGATGGCGAAGGCCACCGTATGGGACCCGCCGTACGACACAAAGGGCAGAGGGACCCCTGAGACAGGCGTAATTCCCATGGTCATGCCGATGTTCTGGAAGGCCTGCCACAAAATCATGGTGAACACGCCGGCACAAATGAGAAAACCAAGTCGGTCTTGCGCCATGCGGGCGATTCGGTAGATACGCCACAGAACTACACCGAACAATCCGAGGACAGTGGCCCCACCAATCATTCCGAACTGCTCGCCCACGGCCGAGAACACAAAGTCGGTGGACTGCACAGGAATGAACGCGCCGTTCGTGAGTGGTCCGTTTAAATATCCCTTCCCCCAAAACCCACCAGTGGCCACGGCGCGCTTGGCAAATCTCACCTGCGTTGTCAGGGTCTGTAGTGCCGCAGAGTCCGAGTTCTGATTCAAGAATCCGGTGATGCGTCGAAGCTGATAGTCCTTCACGACACCAGACACCACTCCGGCGATGACCGAAACAATTGCAAGCGAGGTGATGAGGATGATGTATTTAATGTCTGCACCAGCCACCAACAACACACCCATGGCACATGCCACAAAGACCGACGCAGAACCTAAGTCGGGTTCGATCGCAACCAGCACCACTGGTAAACCAACGATAAATAGTGACTGAATGAATCGTTCGTACCGAACAGTGTTTGAGTCATCTTCGGACAAGAAGCCCGCAAGAAGCAACAATGTCGTCACTTTGCCAATCTCAGACGGCTGAACAGCAATGGGTCCGATGTCAAATGACAAACGTGCGCCACCCTTCACCGACCCTGTTACAAACACCAAAATGAGAAGCACGATTGTGATGGCGTAATACAGCTCTGCATTGCCTCGAATCTGGACATAGTCCATCCACATCACAACCGCCATCACCACGATTGCGAAAATCACAAAGATGATTTGACGTTGTACAAACTGGAATGGGTCGGCACCTCTATTCAGCAGTCGAGGTCGAGTTGCTGAATAGATCATGAATGCACCAATGATGGTGAGAGCGCCAACGGCCGCCATGAGAATCCAGTCGATGGTGCGTGTGGGGTCGGCAAAACTTCGGCGGATATTTCCAAGACCCGAATCGGGTCGACGCGTAAAAACTGTTCTTGCCATTTAGTCACGCACCGAGGAACCAGTACCAACAAGGCATAGAGGATTTGGAAGAGCTTGTGGAGCCGCAACTTCAAAACTATTGGGATCAAGCGGGTCAGAAGGCACCGCCGGCGCAACTTGAATTTTTTTGATGAGAGCGGTGAACATGCACTTCACCACAGGCGCCGCAGCACGCGAGCCGAATCCACTCTTCTCTAAATATGCGGACGCGGTGTACGGAAATTTCGGATTCTTACTGAACGCTGCAAAAGCAGACGAGTCATTCCATGGAAGGTTTCCTGCACCTTGCGCTGTTCCAGTCTTTCCTGCCAACGGAAGCGCACGCTTGGGAAATGAACGGAACAACTTTTCGCCAGTTGTGGAGTGATAGATGTCTGACGTCACGCCGGGACCAGTAATCACTCGAGTCAAACCGCGAACAATTGGATCTAGCACTTCTGGACGCGCACCAATGTCTCGAACAACCTGCGGCGCGCTGAAGTCTTGAATAACAGTGCCCTCGTCCAAGTTCACGCGGTTTGATTTCCCATTGGGTGTTCCCGGTGCCCAAATTGCTTTCACCACGCGTGGACGCATGACTTTTCCACCGTTGGCGAGAGTTCCGTAGGCAACCGCAAGCTGCAACGGCGAGGCCGACAACAAACCCTGACCAATTGCAAACTGCACATTGTCACCAACGTAATAACCCTTGCCTTCTTCTTTTGCGATGGCGCCGCTAGCTGCAAGACGTTGCTTCAGTGCCCTACTGGGAACAGTGCCGATGTATTCATACGGAAGATCGATTTCAGTGGGCGACCCGAATCCAAATAATCGAACTTGCTCTTCTAGAACTGGCCTGTTGCCGCGTTCAGTAAAGATCTCTTCACCGATCTTGTAAAAGAACACGTCGGACGACACTGCAAGTGCGGTGACAATATTGATTCGTCCGTATTTACAGGGCGCACCATTACCGCAGTTCGCATTCTTGAAAACACACTTCACGTTTAATTGACAGCGCTCGTCAGGAATGCTGGACAGTTTGTAGGTGCCTTGATCTCGAAGCGTGTATTGCGTTCCGTTGGGAAGCTGCCCCGTGTTCAATGCCGCATACGCAACAAACGGTTTGAATGTGGAACCAAGGTTGTAGCGGCCAGATATTGCGCGATTGACAAGAATGGACATGTCTGGATCGTCGGTCTTCGGAAAGAGTTGATTGAACTTCTCCGAACTAATACCCGCGTTAAACCACCGGTTATCAAAGTTGGGATAACTTGCCATGGCAGCAATTTCACCCGTGTCATGATTCATGAGAACGCTCGATCCCGCAGGTGCCTTGTAGTAATTCACCTCTGGATATCGCGGGTCGGGTTCACCAAACGACAACACCGTTGGTGCCTCCGTGCGTCGACGCATTAACAACTCTTGTTGCAACGCTTGTTCCGTGAATTGTTGCAACTCAAGATCAATTGTCATCTGAATGTCGTTGCCAGGGATGGCCTCTTTGCGTTCTAGTTGGCGAAGAAAACGACCACGCGAATCAACTTCGTACTTCACGTAGCCCGGGGTGCCACGCAGTACTGCTTCATACGTTTGCTCTAAACCAAATTGACCCACTCGTGCATCTGGGTCGTACCCCAGAGTGCGGTAATAGTTTTCAGATTTCTCGCCGGCAGGAATGGCGCCAAGAAAACCAACAACATGGCTGGCTACTGGAGCAAAGGGATACTCGCGACGCCACTCTTCGCGTACGTCAACTCCTGGGTAGTCCTCACTTCGCTCTCGAATATAAACAGCCAAGTCTTCAGAAATATCTTCCTTCAAAGGAAGCGGTTGTAATTGGTCGTATCTCTTTGATACATAACGATCTTCCAGTTGCGTGACTGACATATTCAACGCACCAGACAATCGATTCCACATCTGTTGACGCGACAGCGGTTTCGAAATAACTGCTCGTTCAATAGTGAGCGTCAAAATTCTCTCATTGTCGGCAACAATGCGACCCTTCACATCGAAAATTCGGCCGCGCTCTGGTTGAATCTTGATTGTTCTTGTACGAACTTCGCGAACCTTTATCTCCAAAGCTGGCGCATCGACTGCTTGAAGAAACCACAAACGAATACTCAACAACCCCACAAGAGTGCTCGCCACAATGACAAGAACCGTCAGACGTGAGATGGTGCGCCCGCCAACCATTTATCGCTCCGGTGCAGGATCTCGTAGGGCCCAACGACACAACAGTTCAACGGGAACGCTGAAGATGGCATTAAAAACAGCAACAACTAGAGCGACGGTGAAGATATGAAACGTAAGAACGCCTTCTGCCCCCGTCACCGTAAAGGCAAGAGGCAACAAGATCATTCCTACTGCACTTGCACCACTTGCCACCAGACTGCGCGACCACCATG
The DNA here is from genome assembly GCA_964599815.1 of uncultured Bifidobacterium sp. Taxonomy (GTDB): domain Bacteria; phylum Actinomycetota; class Acidimicrobiia; order Acidimicrobiales; family Ilumatobacteraceae; genus UBA2093. The sequence goes on from CAZRHK010000015.1 coordinate 22,846, forward strand.
TGGACTCATGAACAAATGAATGAGCGAAACCTGCGAGGTACGCCACAAGAGCAAACACAGCTGCGCACAATCCAAGCGGCGTGGTTAAGACGAAGTCGTATAGCAAGCCAACAATGAAACCTGCCACGGCGCCTGTGGTAGAGCCTTTGGCAAGACCGCATGATGCGGCAAGCAACAACATGACCTGTAGACACACACTGAATGGTCGCATCTCGTTGAAGATTGTGGTCTGCAACGACAGAAACAAGAGACCAACAAGAACAAGACGCGTGTACCGGTTCTCAGCAAACTGAAGAAGTGCGTCCATTACGGCTCCGCGGGACGCTCTGTAATTGGTTGATACAACAACACGCGCACAAAGTTCAGGTTGCTGAGATTGGCCGACAACTTGACTTCAAGAATTGGGCCCAATGTTCCAGTTCTCTTCACCACTTTGCTCACCGTTCCAACAACAATGTCTGGTGGCGCCAGCGATGTTGCACCACCGGCAGTAATAACTGGCGACCCAATTGCAACGGCGCCGAAACGTGGTTGGTTCTCAATGAACCGAACAACTGGGCTCTTTGCCAAACCTCGACCCTCTAATGCACCAGTCTCACGCAAAGGCAGATCTGCCCCGGGAGGAACAGTGATTTGCGTGTTCGTGTTTTGGCCGGGCTGATTCGGTCCTGCAGTTCCTGTAGGAGATGTAACACCGGGCGCAAGAGACGTGGTGGTCACGGGAATGGTGGAACCAGGAGTGAATCCCTTGATGGTGGAGGTTGTGGTTCGAGGCACCGTAGTTGTGGTTGTTGTAGTGGTTGTGGTTGTCGTGGTGGAGTCAGTGGACGAACCAGGAATTGTCGTGGTTGTTGTAGTGGGTGGCGTATTCACCACTTTGACAGACAACGAATATGCAGGGTCCGTTAACAACATGACAACAGCACGCTTGTTGTACACGTTTGTAATTTTTCCGATCATGCCAGCAGCGTTAAGTACCGGCATGCCCACTTTGATGCCGCATTCAGACCCTCTGTTGATTTCAACCGTCTGCGAAAAGTTCGATGGAGACTGACCAACAACTTGTGCCGTACACGATGAAATTCCAGCCAATGTTGGCAAACCGTTTAACGCAAGAAGTTCTTGTGCCTCGCGCACGGTGGCGATTGCAGCAATGTTGGCGCCCTGACCGTATGCAACCAAGTCACGTAGGCGGCGATTCTCTTCTACAACGTCGTTGTAATGAGTAATTCCATGCCATGTGTTTTGAATTGGTCGAGTGACTACACGAGTGGCGCTCTCAATGGGACGAAACAAAGTTCCGAACGCGGAGCGCGCGCCATTGACGACGGAGCTTCCACGCAAGTCGAGAGTGATGAGAAGAACAGATGTCAGCGTGAGCAGCAAGATTGCTCGTCGCCGTGTAAAGGTTGAACCCATCACGGAAATACGTCTACGACTGATCGAGTCCTGGAGAGGACATCATTCCGCGCATTGCTTCAATGTTTTCAAGTGCGCGACCTGAACCAATAGCAACTGCGTACAACGGGTCTGGCGCCACATAACACGGCATTCCAGTTTCATGGTGAATTCGTTGCGTGAGACCAGTTAACAATGCCCCACCTCCAGACAGATAGATACCCCTATCCATGATGTCTGCAGCCAGTTCCGGGGGCGTTCTGTCGAGAGTTGACTTCACGGCGTCAATCATTGCAGCAACTGGTTCAGCGATGGCGTCGCGTACCTGGTCTGATGTGATCTCAATGGTGCGAGGCAATCCAGTAACCGTGTCTCGCCCACCGACGTCTGCTGTGAGTTCTTGCGACAACGGCCAGGCCGATGCCATTTGAATCTTGATTTCTTCAGCAGTGTTTACACCAATGTCTAAACCAAACTCCGTGCGCACGTATGCAACGATTGCGTCATCTAGTTCGTCGCCAGCGACACGAACACTTTGCGCAACAACAATTCCGCCAAGCGAAATAACAGCAACCTCTGTTGTGCCGCCACCAATGTCGACAATCATGTTTCCGCTTGGCTCGTGCACGGGAAGATCTGCACCAATTGCAGCTGCCATTGGCTCTTCAATGATGTGCACCGGCCGACGTGCGCCCGCGTATTCGGCCGCATCTTGAACAGCACGCTGTTCTACGCCAGTGATTCCCGACGGAACACAGATGACCATGCGCGGCTTGCTCCAGCGACTTGTGGTGATTCGCTGAATGAAATAGCGCAACATCTTTTCGCACACATCGAAGTCGGCAATGACGCCGTCTTTCAATGGACGAATGACTTCAATGTTCTTAGGAGTACGGCCAAGCATTCGCTTGGCTTCCCAACCAACTGCAACGGGGCGTCCATCGCGCATGTCGATTGCAACCACCGACGGCTCGTTTAAGACAACACCCTGACCGCGCACGTACACAAGAGTGTTTGCCGTGCCGAGGTCGATGGCAATGTCACGACCAATTGCCAGTGGGTTATTGCGACTCATGAAAACTCTCCCCGACCAACTGGCGAACCAGAAGGTCTGTGGAAATGGTAACGACCCTCGCCTTAGAGAGCGGGGAAGAAAATTCCAAGCTCGCGGGCCGCAGATTCAGCTGAATCGCTTCCATGGACAAGATTTTCCGTGAACAAGGTGCCGAAATCTCCACGAATGGTTCCGGGAGCCGACTTTGCTGGGTTGGTGGCGCCCATCATGGTGCGAACAATTTCCCATGTGTCTTCTGGGCCTTCAACTGCCAATGCCACCACTGGACCGCGTGCCATGAACTGAACAAGTTCGCCGTAAAAGCCTTTGCCTACATGCTCTTCGTAGTGGCGCTCCAAGATGGCAGCGTCGAGGGTGCGAAGTTCCATGGCAACAAGACGAAGCCCCTTGTTTTCGAAACGGGAAAGGATGGCGCCGACGAGACCACGTTCGACAGCGTCTGGCTTTAGGAGGACGAGGGTGCGATTAGACATTCCGACAGGCTACGGGCTGTGCGCCCAATAGGGCCTGAATTCGGGCGAATCCCTTTACGGAAGCACTTTGCGCAAATGTGAACGAGCACTTCCCACCACATACAGTGACCCTGCAATCAAGATGGCATCGTCTCCCGTGGCATCGGCCAAGGCCACATCACAGGCCCTCTCCACGGTATCCACGGCCTGAACGTTGGCGCATCCCATCTCTAGAGCAACGTTTGCGATCTCCCGGGCTTGGCGAGCACGTGGTGATGGTGCGGTGCAGCAAATCACCAATTCAAATTCATCGGCTTTCAAGGCCGACAAGGTATCTGTGAGGTCTCGGCCACCAAGGGCTCCGACAATCAGAATTCGCCGTCCGTGTGGATCGAAGTCGTCAAAGAAAACACTGGAGCACACATCTGCACCGGCCGCATTATGTGCGCCATCGAGAATGACGAGAGGTTGATGCCCCACCACTTCGAATCGGCCAGGCATTGTGACTGTGGCCAGACCTTCCATCAACGTGTCTCGGTCTAGTGCGCCACCAAAAAATGCTTCGGTTGCAGCAATAGCAACTGCTGCATTCTCCCCTTGATGCCAACCATGAAGCGGCAAGAACAAATCGACGTAATCGGCATAACTAGTTCGCACGTGAAGTGAGCGGCCACCTAACGCCAAATGATTTTCCATGACATCAAAGTGTTCACGACGAAATGCAATGCCAGCATGTGGCTCATTTTCAAAGATGTGCCGCAAGGAATCACGAGTCTCGCCGATGATGGCGACACTCTCGGGCTTAATGATTCCTGCCTTCTCCGTAGCGATGTGCTCAAGAGTTGGCCCCGCAAACTCTGTGTGGTCGAGCGCAATATTGGTAACCACCGAAACATCTGGCGACACAACATTTGTGGCATCCCAGCGACCAAGCATTCCCACTTCAATGACCGCCACTTCAACAGCATCGTCAGAGAACCATCTGAACGCAGCTGCTGTCATGATTTCAAAATACGTTGGGCGAACTCCTGAAATTCCTTCCGCATTGGCAATAGCTGCAACTGACTCAGCGAAATCTTCTTCATGAATTGGTTCACCATTTACAAGGATTCGCTCGCGAACGCTCTCCAAGTGAGGACTGCAATAGGTTCCCACCTTCAGACCATGCGCCATCAGTAGCTTCGTGATGATTTGAGATGTGGAACCTTTTCCGTTTGTTCCTGTGACATGGATGACCCGATAATCCCGATGCGGATCTCCTAAAACACCCAACAACTGTTCAATGTTTGCAATTGACGGATCCGTAATGCGGCCAGTCTTTTCATAAGAGGCGTGCTCATCTAAATACGTGAGCGCTTCTTCGAAATTCATATGAACCTCAGGATGCTGCGCGACGCTGACGCGGTGTGCGAACCGCGCCCTTTGACACAAGCTCTGGCATCGCCTTGTCTGTCACGCATTCTGCGGTGACAACAACTTTTGCAATGTCGGTTCTTCTGGCACTTCGTACATGACGTCCAGCAATGTTTCTTCCAAAATTGCGCGAAGCC